>JACQFX010000009.1 GCA_016199835.1 Nitrosomonadales bacterium
CGTTGATATTCGCCGTCCCGGTCAGCACCAGGTTGTCCACATTGGTTCCCAGCGTATAGCTCGCCGCCGACTGCACGGTATCGATATTGTCTGTAGCCGCATTATTAACGAGCGTGCTAACGGCTCCGACAACCACATCGTACGAACCCACAATGTACGTGTCGTTGCCGCCACCGCCGGTCAATGTGTTCGCAGCACTGTTCTGGCTGCCGTCTATGACGTTGTCCAAGGTGTTGCCCGTGCCATTGATCGCACTGCTACCCGTCAGCGTCAGGTTCTCTACGTTCGCCACCAAGGTATAAGTGAAGTTGGCCTGGATCGTATCCGCCGTCCCTTCGTTCGCCAATTCAGTGACCGTATCGCCCGATTGGATCACATAGGTGTCATTCCCCGCCCCCCCCACCAACGTATTGGTGCCGGTTGTGCTATCGGTGATGATATTGTTGCCCGCATTACCCACTGCTGTCAGGCCTGTGCCCGCACCCGCCACACCCGTGCCAGCCTGGGTCACCAGCGTCAGGTTTTCCAAGCCAGCACCTAACGTGTAACTGATGGATGCTATTACGGTATCCGTACCGCCCAGACCGATATTGGCATTCTCGATTATCGTGTCACTCACATTGTCCACGTAATAAGTATCATTGCCACCCCCGCCAGTCATCTGGTCCGCACCAGCCCCGCCATCAATAACGTCATTGATTTGGCCGAGGTCAGGACTTACCAGGAAGTCATTTGCGTTGCCGCCAATAATATTCGCCATATTAAAACTCCAAGATATTATTAAGTAAGGAAATTTTGCAACCCAGCCCACGATTTAAACACATCGCTTAAAACCTATGCAAGCGAAAATCATTGGGGGTGATGCAATCCTATAGGTCTACTAGGGACGGATTTTCAATCAAGTCCATAGATTTTCATATAGGGGAACCCCCTATATTTGCCGCGCGGTGGACGACACAAAACTAATCGCGAAGCGTGCCAACTCGTTACCGTTTTTCAAGTTGAGCTTCTTTCTGATATTGGCGCGATGAGATTCAATGGTCTTGATGCTGCGATTAAGCTTGTTTGAAATCTCGCTTGTCCCCAGCCCCAAGCCAATCAAATGCAACACTTCAAATTCACTGGCAGTTAAACAGCTTATCAGGGAAGCATCCCCCTGGCTCTTCCTCGCCCTCTGCCCCAGACGCGCATTCATTTGCTCACTCAAATACGATTCTCCGGCCAAAATGTGCCGTATCGCCTTTAACATGGTACTTGTTGCCGCCTGCTTCATGAGGTAACCCTGCGCCCCTGCCTGCAAGGCAGGCTCAGCATATACCGCCTCATCGTGCATAGACATCATAAGAACAAACATGTGCGGAAAATCCGCCCGCAACTTCTTGACCAGATCCAATCCGGATGCGCCGCCGAGCGACATGTCGACAATCGCCAAATCATGCTGGCAAGCACGACTTGCGATAATTGCCTGCGCAATATCACTGGCCTCACAACAAACCAGCAATTCCGGCTCACGATTGATCAGCATCGACATCCCCTGCCTCACAATGGGATGATCATCGACTATCAATATCCTGGCTTTGCGACTCGCACTATATTGCATCTGAAAGAATATTCCCTGAATTCTGAACACACAAATTCACAACAACACGGGTACCGCCACTCGGCACACCGCCAACCTGAATAGCGGCCCCAAGCAAAGAAGCCCGGTATCGCATAGTGTGCATCCCAAGCCCCGGCTGCAGGCCCGCTGCTGCTGCCCCCATGCCCTGACCATTATCGGCGATCTCGAGAGTGATTATAGTAGGCGTCGACATAAACTTCAGGATAACTTCCGTGGCTCCGCTATGTTTGACGGCATTATTGATCGCCTCCTGGGCTATGCGAAATAAGTGGATCGTCACGTCCGGATCGTCAATGGGGTAGTTCCCCTCACATATATAACAGCATTTAATGCCATAGGTCATTTCCAGATCGTCCGGATATTTTCCCAGCATGGCATGCAATCCGGACTCTTTCAGTTCTACCGGATACAACCCTTGCGCCAATTTGCGCGTCTTAATGATGGCTTCGTTGATCAACGTAGTTATCCTCAGCGCCCCATCCGCATCGGGTGGACTCAGGCCTTTCAATCGTTGCGACAGCGCTTCCGCCATAAAAGCGACGCCTGTCAAGTGCTGCCCCAGATCATCATGCAACTCTTGCCCGATTTTCTGCTGCGTGTCTTCACTAATACTAATAATTCGACGCTCCGCCATATTGGCTCGCTCTAGGGCTGCTTCGGCGGCCTCTGCCAAACGTTCTTTAGCACCCTTCAAATTCCGCGCCATTTCATTGAACGCCCCAGCCAATCTGCCGATTTCATCTTTCGAGTTAATAGCCACCCGGGCACTCATATCCCCTTCCCCCAGCCGTGTACTTGCTTCACTCAACTTCTTGAGCGGATGGATAACTGTAAACATGAGGACAAACAGGATCAGGAGCGCAGACACAATGGATACAGCCGTCAAAAGAAACAAAACCTTTCGCCCCAGTATCCCTATCGGCGCGAAAGCACTTTTTGCCCCATATTCAACCATCAATATCCAGCCATTTCCTTTAAATGTTTGGTACCCAAGCTCTCTGGCAAACGCCATTAGATCTTTGCGGCCTTGCCCCCCTCCCCGAGACGACTCATGTACATGAGTCATGCTGCCCACACTTCTTGCAGACATGAGTCGGCTATTTATGATTTCGAAATCATCGTCCACCTCTTCAAGAATCGCATCTTTTTCATGATTGGAATACATGACCAGACCATTCTTATCGAGAATATCAATCCTGTATTTACTATTGTCATCGCTGTATTTGCTGTTCCCTTGCAGGATTGCGTAGAGTTCCTGAACCGGAAATTCTGCGACCAATACACCCGCAAAGCCCCCCTTGTCATCTTCAACACGATTCACCAGATGAATCATGGGTATTTGACCTACCCCGGATTTCGAGACATTAACCACATGATTCTCTCCGGCCAGAATTGATGGCCAATACCTGACCAATGAGGCATTTTGCCCATCCGTTGCATACAACGGCCCCGTAGTCGCTATGCTTGCTTTGTCTGCATTAAAGAAGGAAATTCCAGCATATTGTTTGTGCGCCGCCTGGAACGCCTCAAGCGCTTCTTGAATTTGTGTGGGCACAGCATTTTTCGATGTGATACGTGGATCGGTACTTAGCCTGTCCATATCCACGAATCCCTCGTAGAACGTCCTGTCCAATCTATCCAGCCGTGTTGATGCAACCTCTTCCAGTTTCTCGGTAATTTCCCTTTCCAGTATCTCGGTCTGAAAATTATAAGTTCCATAAAAAGAAACCAGCCCCGTTAACAGGATAATTCCCAAAAAAATGACCGTAAGCTTTACTGATAGACTCATGGATAAAAAATTTTGGATAATGTTTTTATATGGAGGCACTTTTTTCTACACCAGAAATTTCATACGGACGACCTAATCTCGCAACCCCGGAAGTAGCTACCCTAGCCTGCTGCTATCATAATTCCCCCATACTGCTGCAACAACTCCAGCATTCCTGCCGCTTTATCCAGCGTTTCCTGATACTCCGCCGCCACATTGGAATCTGCAACTATGCCGCCGCCAACCCAAAAGCGTATTTCATCATCCGAGCAAACCAGGGTGCGAATGGTAATGTTACTGTCCATGTTGCCGTCGAACCCGACATAGCCTATCGCGCCACAATACACGCCGCGCCAATTCGGTTCGAGCTGTTCAATGATCTGCATGGCACGCTGCTTGGGTGCGCCTGTAATGGAACCACCGGGGAAGCAGTTGCGCAACAGTGCGAGCGCATCCTGTCCATCCGCCAATTGCCCGGTGACCGTACTGACCAGATGGTGTACTTGAGCATAGCTTTCCACCTCAAACAGCATCGGTACCTGCACTGAGCCTGGCACACAACTTTTGCCCAAATCGTTACGCAACAAATCCACAATCATCAGATTTTCTGCGCGATCCTTGCTGCTGTGCCGCAATTCATCCGCAACTCGTGCATCACATTGCGCGTCGGCCATGCGCGGACGCGTGCCTTTGATTGGCCGGGTTTCCACTTTACCCTCGCACACATGCAGAAAACACTCTGGCGAGGCACACAAAATCTGAACTTGCGGCAGATTAAGGTAGGCGGAATAAGGAGCGGGGCTCAGGTGGCGCAACTGGAGATATGCCGTCAACGTATCGCCGGAAGCGCGCGCGACATAGCGTTGCGCCAAATTAACCTGATAACAATCGCCATTTTGCAGATAGCGCTGTACGGCATCGAATGCGGCTTCGTATTCGACGCGGCTGTAGTTTGAGCGGATGGCGCCATGAACCTCAAATGATTTTCGATGTTCATGATGGCTCGCTTGCAGGCGCTCAAAAATATGTGGCAGCACTTCCTCGGTAGCCGGATAGCGCTGCTGCGAAACCAGTTGAACGGTCTTTAGCTGGTGATCAAAAATAACAGCCCAATCGTAGATACCGATAGCCATGTCCGGCAAGTCCTCGGCATCCTTTGCCCGGGCTGGGAAAATCATCCTGCGCCGCGCCAAGTCGTAGCCCCAGTAGCCCAATGCGCCACCTGCGAACGGGACATTGGGCATGGCGACCACCGGTGCGCCGAGTTGCCCGCGCAAAAGATCGAATGGATCCCCGGCCAAATGCTGCGCTTTCCCGCTCGCATCGGTAATCGCAGTGCAATCCCCATAAGTGAGTAGCGTAACCACCGGTTGCGCGCACAAAATGTCGTAGCGTCCCATGCCCGCGCTGTCCAGCCACACAGCCCAAGGCAAATCGGATATGGCCGAATAACAAGCAGCGGCATCGGCAGAATACGGCAGGTTGGCGCTATAGAACATCAGTAAATGCAGGGGGCAGAAAGCCGCTCCAATCCAGTGTTGTTTTCCGTTGGCGGCAGAAATTCATGCTCACCATCTGAAAAAGGAAAGGAGAGCCAGCCTGTCAGATACAGGCAACGCAATGAGCGCACACCAATCCGGGTGCGCCCAGCAAAACAACCCGCGAAACTGCGGACAGCCCCTGGCTAATCAAACAACTATTAACCTGGATTAGGGGCTGCCTCCACAGTCTCCACGCCCATCAGTTCGGCTTGCTGATGCCTGGCGTAGGGAAAGGCCAGGTTGTAGCCGGACGCACAGGTGCAGGTGCAGAAGGAGCCGGTGCTGCCGCCACAGGAGCAGGAGCTGCAGGCTTTGCTGCTACTGCCTTCTTCGCTGGAGCCGCCTTTTTGGCTGCCGGCTTCTTGGCTGCTACTGCCTTTTTGGCTGGAGCGGCTTTCTTGGCTGCCGGCTTCTTTGCTGCTACTGCCTTCTTCGCTGGAGCCGCCTTTTTGGCTGCCGGCTTCTTGGCTGCTACTGCTTTTTTGGCTGGAGCGGCTTTCTTGGCTGCCGGCTTCTTGGCCGCTACTGCCTTTTTGGCTGGAGCCGCCTTTTTGGCTGCCGGCTTCTTGGCTGCTACTGCCTTTTTGGCCGGAGCGGCTTTCTTGACTGCCGGCTTCTTGGCCCCCAAGACAACGCCGCCCATCTGTTACTGGGTAACTCGCACTTCAAAGAAGATTTTTTGGTTACAGCCGCGCTGTGGAAAGCAATCCCCGGCATGCTTTGCATGCCCGCCTTCGGCGGAAGAGATTTTTTCTCTTTTAATCCCACGACAGGGCACCACCGGTTTGGTATTCCGTTACACGGGTTTCAAAAAAATTCTTTTCTTTCTTGAGATCTATCATTTCCGCCATCCACGGGAACGGGTTGGTCGCTCCTGCGAACAACACATCGATACCGATCTGCTGGCAGCGCCGGTTAGCAATAAAGCGCAGATATTCCTTGAACATCCCGGCATTCAGACCCAGCACGCCACGTGGCATGGTGTCCTCAGCGTAACGATATTCGAGCTCCACGCCCTTTTGGAACAGGGCGCGAATCTCCTCACGAAATTCGGAAGTCCACAGGTGTGGGTTCTCCAGCTTGATCTGATTGATCACGTCCACACCAAAATTGAGATGCATGGATTCGTCGCGCAATATGTACTGATATTGCTCGGCGGCGCCGGTCATTTTGTTCTGGCGGCCCAGCGCGAGGATCTGCACGAAGCCCACATAGAAAAACAAACCTTCCATGATGCAGGCAAACACGATCAGACTCTTCAGCAGCTTCTGGTCGTTTTCCGTCGTGCCCGTCTTGAATTCAGGATTGGTCAGCGTATCAATGAAGGGCAACAGGAATTCATCCTTGTCGCGGATGCTGGCCACCTCATGGTACATGTTAAAAATCTCGCCATCGTCCAGCCCCAGACTTTCCACGATGTACTGATAAGCGTGGGTGTGTATGGCTTCTTCGAACGCCTGGCGCAACAGAAACTGACGGCATTCCGGATTGGTGATGTGGCGGTAGGTACCGAGCGCGATGTTGTTGGCAGCCAGACTGTCGGCAGTAGTAAAAAACCCGAGATTACGCTTGACCAGGCGACGCTCGTCGTCCGTCAGACCATTCGGATTCTTCCACAGCGCGATATCGGCTGACATGTTCACTTCCTGCGGCATCCAGTGATTGGCGCAGGCAGCAAGATATTTCTCCCATGCCCACTTGTACTTGAACGGCACCAATTGATTCACGTCGGCACTGCAATTGATGATGCGCTTATCTTCAACACGGATGCGTCCGCTGCTGCTGGAAGCAACGGTATAAGCGTCGTGGTGGTCATCCATGTCTTCCTTTTTCATCCTGGCCATATTTGCGCCGATGGAAGCCATACGCAACCCCACGGGCATGGCACCTGGCATTGCTACGTCGTCTTCAAATGTCAACATAATCTTTCACTTCCTGTTCAACGTTCCCGCGTGGCGGGGAAATTCCGGATTGTGGCTACAACATAACCCGCAGGCTAGTCTTCGCTACAATCCCGAGTGCGAACCTGCCTACTACTGGCACATTCTTTATTCGGATTGTGGCTACAGCCGCCCCTTCGGGGCTTAACTTGCGGCGCAAGTTAGCTTACGCCGCAATCCAGAGTGCGCATCTTGCCTACTGGCAAGCTTCGCACTCTGGATTGTCAATCGAGCAAAACTTTGCTTCTGCGGCAGCGACTTCAGATGTCCCGCCTGAGTTCGATACGGCATTCAGCGAACCTGCGCGCGAGGTGGATTTCTCAGCCGAGGTTGCACCCAACGTGCGCAAGTAATAAGTTGTCTTCAAACCACGCGCCCACGCCAGCTTGTAGGTCTCATCCAGCTTACGTCCCGACACCCCAGCCATGTAGATATTCAGCGACTGCGCCTGGTCTATCCATTTCTGGCGGCGCGAGGCCGCTTCGATCAGCCATTGCGGATCAATCTCGAACGCGGTGGCATACAGGCTGCGCAACTCTGCCGGGATGCGGTCTATCTTGGCCAGGCTGCCATCGAAATACTTCAGGTCGGAGATCATCACCTCATCCCACAACCCCATGCGCTTCAAATCAGCAACCAGATGATCGTTGATCATGGTGAATTCGCCAGACAGGTTCGATTTGACGAACAGGTTCTGATAGGTCGGCTCTATACAGGCCGAGACACCAACAATATTGGAGATGGTCGCGGTGGGTGCGATAGCGACGCAATTCGAGTTGCGCATGCCATGCTGTTTGATACGCGCACGCAGGGCGTCCCAATCCATAGTGGCGGAAGTATCCACCTCGACGTAGCCGCCACGCGACTGGCGCAGCATATCCAGCGTGTCCTGCGGCAATATACCTTTATCCCACAGGCTGCCGCGATAACTGGAATAACGTCCACGCTCCTCGGCCAGTTCGGTGGAAGCCAAATAGGCGTAATAGCACACCGCTTCCATCGAGCGATCGGCGAATTCCACTGCCGCTTCCGACGCGTAAGGGACGCGCAGTTCGTGCAGACAATCCTGGAAACCCATGATGCCCAACCCTACCGGACGATGCTTGAGGTTGGCGTTGCGCGCCTTGCTGACGGCGTAATAATTGATGTCCACCACATTGTCCAGCATGCGCATCGCGGTTGTAATCGTGCGCTTGAGCTTGTCGTGATCGAGTTGACCGAACTTCTCATGGCCTTGCGGATACATGTGCGCAGCCAGATTCACCGAACCCAGATTGCACACAGCGATCTCGGATTCCGAAGTGTTCAGCGTGATCTCGGTACACAGATTGGAACTATGCACCACGCCAACATGCTGCTGCGGTGAACGCACATTGCATGGATCCTTGAACGCGATCCACGGATGGCCGGTTTCAAACAGCATGGTCAGCATTTTGCGCCACAGGCTGGCTGCCGGAATTTTCCTGAACAGCTTGAGTTCGCCGCTTGCCGCCTTGGCTTCATAACCGAGGTAAGCCTGCTCGAAATCAGCACCAAACTTATCGTGCAGATCGGGGCAGTTCGAGGGCGAGAACAGCGTCCACTCCCCCCCCTCCATCACGCGTTTCATGAACAGATCGGGAATCCAGTTCGCAGTATTCATATCGTGGGTGCGGCGGCGGTCGTCGCCGGTGTTCTTGCGCAGCTCGAGAAACTCTTCGATGTCCAGATGCCAGGTTTCCAGATAGGCGCACACCGCGCCCTTGCGCTTGCCGCCCTGATTGACGGCGACGGCGGTATCATTCACCACCTTGAGGAATGGCACCACACCCTGCGACTTGCCGTTGGTGCCCTTGATGTGACTGCCCAATGCACGCACATTGGTCCAATCGTTGCCCAGTCCGCCGGCGTATTTGGCCAGCAGCGCATTCTCCTTGATCGCCTCGTAGATACCGTCCAAATCGTCCGCCACCGTGGTCAGGTAGCAGGAAGACAATTGCGAGCGGCAAGAACCCGAGTTGAAAAGAGTCGGGGTTGAACTCATGAAATCAAAGCTGGACAGCAGGCGATAAAACTCGATCGTGCGCGCTTCGCGCTCGGTTTCCTTGAGTGCCAGCCCCATCGCCACGCGCATGAAGAACGCCTGAGGCAACTCGATGCGCACGTCGTCAACATGCAGGAAGTAGCGGTCATATAAAGTTTGCAGGCCGAGATAGCCGAATTGCAAATCGCGGCTGGCATCCAGTTCTCTGGCCAGACGCGGCAAATCAAAGTGCGCCAACTCTTCGTCCAGCAGCCCCGCCTCGATGCCACGCCTAATGAAGACAGGGAAGTTTTCTGCGTAGCGGGTCGCCATGTCCGCAGGAGTAACCACATCGTCCAGTATTTCGCAGCAGATATTGTTCAGCAGCAGGCGCGCGGTGACAAAGCTATAGGCAGGATCCTGCTCAATCAGCGAACGCGCAGACAGGATGGTGCACTTGCGCACCTCCTCGATTGGCACGCCATCGTACAAATCCTTCAGAGTGAACTTGAGTATCAGCCCGGCATCCACCGCGCCACCCAACCCCACGCAAGAGGACTCGATTAGCGCCTCCAGTTTTTCCACATCCAGCGGGCGAAGTGCGCCATTTTCCTTTACTTGCAGAACATGAGCCGGTGCTGCGGACTCTTTTTTAGTCTTGGCGCGTTCCTGTGAACGCTGTTCGCGGTACAGCACATAAGATCGCGCCACGTCGTGCTCGCCAGAACGCATCAGCGACAGCTCGACCTGATCCTGAATATCCTCAATGTGCAGCGTCCCACCGTGCGGCTGGCGACGCACCAGCGCATTGACGACCGCCACTGTCATCTGCTCGACCTGCTCGCGCACGCGCGCCGAGGCCGCACCCTGCCCGCCGTTCACGGCAATAAACGCCTTGGTCATGGCAATGGAAATCTTTGCCGGTTCGAATGGCACCACGGAGCCATTGCGGCGCACCACCTTGTATTGATCGAACGGCATACTGGAAGAAGCGGGGGGTTCTGGAACATCGCGAACAAACATCGAAGATGGCACTACATTTTCAGCAGCAAGCAGCATACAACTCCCCTTTTATTGCAAGAGCCGCCCGACCCGAAGCCGCCCGACCCGAAAAACTAAAAACCACTACATCTAGTGGTTCGCCCCCTGATTTTCGCTAATTCTAGTGCATATTGAATTTTATGCAAGCAGTATTTCGGCCTATGTAATTTGGCATGGATCAGTGCGCCACGGGGAGCGGCCTCGCCGCCCTGCCGGACATGGAAAAATAGCGTGGCCAGTCAAAAAAACGTCCGGGATCGGTCTTGCGCACGGGAGCTATATCGGAGTGCCCGACAACAGCGCGGATCGGGTAATTGCGCCCCAACAATCGCGTCAAACGTGCCAGCGCCACATATTGCCGATCATCGAAAGGCGTATGGTCGTCACCCTCCAGCTCTACGCCTATGGAGAAATCATTGCAGCGTGTCCGTCCCTGCCAGAACGAAACGCCCGCATGCCAGGCTCGCTTACTGCAAGGCACGAACTGGGTGATGCCGCCATCGCGCCGTATGAGAAAATGGGCCGAAACCTTCAAGCCTTTGAGTTGCCCGTAATAAGGATGCGCCTCGGTATCCAGGGTATTGGTAAACAACCGGACAACAGCATCGCCGGCAAATTCGCCCGGCGGTAAGCTGATATTGTGTATGACCAGCAATCCGACCGGCATTCCAGGCGGGCGGGCGTCACAGTTCGGCGAAGCAATCCGACGCACGCCGCTAAGCCAACCACTCGCCCCGACCCTCACCGCTATTCGTCCCTGCCAGTGATGCCCAGGCGCGCCATGCGATAACGTAGCGCGCGGAACGTCACGCCCAGCACTTTGGCAGCGGCAGTGCGGTTAAAACCGGTCTGCTCCAGCGCTTCCAATATGGCTGCGCGCTCGACCCGATCCAGATAATCGGCGAGCGGAAATCTCCCGCCCGCATCCTGCGCCTCGCGCGCCCCCGTGACCGCAAGCTGCAAATCATCCGGCGTAACGACACCGCCCGAGCACAGTGCCAGCGCCCGCTCAATGATATTTTCCAGTTCACGCACATTGCCGGGGAAATCATAGCTGCGTAGCGCCTGCAAAGCAGCAGGCGTAAACTCAACCGCATCGCCGTCACATAAACGCACCAGCAACTGACTGGCAATCCCGGCGATGTCATCGCGCATTTCACGCAATGGCGGCATGGGTAGCGTGATCACGTTAAGGCGATAATACATATCCTGTCGGAACTTGCCCTCTTGCACCCGATCCCCCAGCGAATGATGGGTGGCGCTAATGATACGCACATCCACCGCATCCTCCTGAGTAGCACCCACCTTACGCACCTTTTTCTCCTGAATCGCACGCAGCAGCTTCACCTGCATGGACAAAGGAAGATCGGCAACTTCGTCGAGAAACAGCGTCCCGCCGTTTGCCGCCTGGAAAAAACCATCGCGATCCGCATCAGCCCCGGTGAATGCCCCCTTGCGATAGCCGAAGAATTCACTTTCCATCAGGTTTTCCGGGATCGCACCGCAATTCACTGCCACGAAAGGTTGATCGCGCCGCGCGCTCTTTTCCACGATCAACCGTGCCGCCAGCTCCTTGCCGCTACCCGACTCACCACTGATATGCACCGGCGCCTGGCTACGCGCCACGCGTTCGATCAAGTCGCGCACCTTTTGCATGGCCGTCGAATTTCCCAGCAAGGGGCGCACGCCATCGCGAACAACAGCAGCAGACGGCTGCGGCAACTTGAGCGCAGCCTTTACCAGCGCGCGCAATTGCTCCAGCGCAACCGGCTTGGACAGGTAATCGAATGCTCCCGCCTTGAGCACGGAAACCGCATTTTCCATGTTGCCGTGCGCGGTAATCACCGCGACCGGCACGTCCGCATGGCGGACTGCTATGTGTCGCACCACTTCCAGCCCATCGCCATCCGGCAAGCGCATATCGGTCAGGCACAGATCAAATGGCTTGCTATCCAGTTGCCGCAAAGCTTCGCGCACATTGGTCGCGCGCTCCACGATCAACCCCATGCGCATCAGCGCCAACTCCAGCAATTCCAGTATGTCCGGCTCATCATCCACCAGCAACACGCGTGCCGTGGATTGCCTTTCAATGCTCATCCTGCCCTCCAAACACGATGCGGAAACAGGCGCCACTTCCCTCCTGCCGCCAGTAATCAAGCGTCGCCCCATTGGCCTCGCTCAATTCACGAGCAATATATAAACCCAGACCGGCACCACCAGTCGCGGTGGTGAAAAAAGGCTCAAACAATTGCGGCACGACTTCGGGGGCGACCCCAGGGCCATCATCAATAATATCCAGTATCACCCTGCCTTCACCCATGCGCCAGACGCTTAGCTTTATACTACCTGTAAGCTTGCGGCAATAACGCAAGGCATTGCAGCACAGATTCCACAATATCTGGTCAAGATGCCCACGGTCGAAGTTAACCACACAAGCCTCTTCCGCCTCAATGCTGAATACGCTCCGCTCCACGCGCTCCGCCTGGCTCAGCCCGGCAATAAAGCCGGGCAACAGATCAGCGAGCAACAACGGCTCCGCCTGCACCCGATCCCGCCGATTCAACTGCATCACATCCTGCACGATGCGGTTCAGGCGGGCGGCATTGTCCATGATGATCTGGAACATCCGCTCCTGCGCCGGTTCATGCGCCCCTTCCTGCAACAGCTCGGTTGCATAACTGATGGCAGACAAGGGGTTGCGCACTTCATGCGCGACATTGGCGGTCAGCCGCCCCAACGCTGCCAGTTTGATCTGCTGTGCCTGCGCCTGCATGCGCTGTATGTCCTCAATGAACAGCACCGCCCCCCAGAATCCCTCGCGCTGCACCGGCAGGAAGCGTACGCGGAGCCGATGGCCAATGGCGCCCAGACGCAGCACCTCGGACTCATGCCCATGATTCTGCCGCCAGGCAGCGAGCCTCTCCATCAACAAAGGCGAGCAATCCTCCAGCGTAACCTCGCCCGCCTCCGGGAACTGGTATCCCAGCAAACGTTCTGCGCTCGGATTGTGTTGCCGAACCACCCCGCGCTCATCTACCACCAGCACACCGTCCGGCATATCCTGTATTGCCAGCCGGTTGGCCTCTGCCATGTTGGCCAGATCCACGCCACGCCGCACCGCCAGATCCTCGCTGGCGATGGCATATTTGGCCAGCGTATGTGCCAGCCATGCGATGGCGAAATATGCGATGCTCAGCAAACCGACCTGAACATACTGCGTGATTTCCGCTTCCTGATTCAGCACGGCATAAGAGTGCTGCAATAACGCCGCGATACTGGCCAGCGCAGCAAAGAACAAGGTGGTCCTGCCGCGACTGATTAGCCCTGCCGCCGCCAGAGATACCAGCAACAACATTCCCAGATTGCTCTGCACGCCGCCGCTGGCATGTGACAATACGGTTATACAAGCCACATCTGTCCCTACCTGGAACGCCAGTTGCAAGCCAAAACGCGGCTGGCGCAGTCTGGTCGCCAACTGCGAGACCAGCACCATCACTACATATATGATACTTGCGCGGAAAAATAGCGGCAGGTCACTTGAACCCAAAGACAGGGTGTTGCCAAACAATCCAACTAGAAATATGAACAGGCAGCCGAGAAACAGCCGGTAAAAATTAAACAGGGAAAGCGGACGCCACAGGTCTTGCGGTGGGAGCGACACTTCGGCACGCGACTCCAACGATTTCCATGAGGCAGGACGCCCACTACCTCCCATGCGAACTATTCCGGTTTGCCGGTATAAGAGCGGCGATGTTCTTCGCCGCAGAAATACTTGCCGCCCGCCAGCAGGCTTTCACGCTTGGGCAGATGCACGCCACACTGCGCGCAACGCACCATATCCTCCGCCGGGGCGGGCGCAGCATCTTCGCGAGACAACTGTTTGCGATAGGACTTGAGCAACCAGTACACAACGAAGATAACAACGGCAAGAAACAGCAAGCGGCTCATCGCACATACTCCGCAGAAACCACTCTTCCGATTTCCGGAAAGATGGCGAGGGTTGTCCCGTAAGCGGGCGGGTTAGCCGACATTAATTTCGCCGGGATTTGCAAAGCAATACATCGTTACCAAATAAAGGGGCCGATGATACCGACCAAAAAATCGGGGTATCTGAAAACCCAAGTACCCAATCCGGAACACGCCCAATTATTCTTAGCCATCTTGCCCAAATACGCCTGATGTCGCAGACGGAAGCCGCTGAACAGGACAGCGACTGGCATCTTATATGATTTGTCCAGCGCTGCAAATATCAAACGGGAAGTATGAGATGCCTCAAGTTAAAGGTTGCTGAAACACTTTCTCGCATGGCACATGCTGCGGAGAATTTAGCCTAATAGCCGAGCCATCCAAATATGCTGCCCTACTGATTGTCTTATGCTGGATACAGCAAGGCCCGCGCCCATTCTGTACCCTCCTCTCGAGTACTAGCCATCTGCGAATATATAGGCAGTTCTGCATATTGACTTCATGTGCGCTCATCCCGAATACTGTAAACAGGGAATTCCAATTCGACACCTCCCTGCTCCATGAATAATCCAGGAACGGCGGAAACCAATACTTGCGGAAAACTTATCCGTTTTTTGTGAAAGGATAGAAAATGCAAACCAAGGAATATCGCCACAGCCACAGGGTTCCTTGCCACGCCAAAGGAATAGCGCTTCAGAATGGTCGCCACATCATCCTGGAGACTCATAATATTTCACTGGGAGGAGCTCTGGTAAGATTTCCGGAACCTCATACCCTGGAGATAGGCAGCGAGATTCATATCACCCTGGACATAGGTTTCAATGGAAGATCGATTGTTTGCCGGACAGCTACTGACAACGCCTCCACCTTGTATGGCCTTAAATTCGACAGCCCCAACCGCGCCGGGTATTTTGCTCTGGGCAATCAAATCATACGTTACAGAAAGTCCTATATCCAGGAATGATTTGTTCTCCGGGTGAGCCATTCTGGCTATAGGCCAGTTCTTTATCCCTTCTCGCCCCAGTCAGATGCGGTGGGCCTCGAAGAGGCGCGGGTCGATGCGCCTCTTTTATGTTAACTTTCCGATATAACCGGTTGCTGGACAACCTCCAGCGGGATCGTTTCTTATCTCGCATGAACATCAACAAAATTACTTGAACAACTCCATGGAAAAACCCAGGCTCGTTGAAGTAACCGCCGCCGTATTGCAAAAGCCAGACCAGTCTTTTCTGCTGGCCCAGCGCCCCGCCGACAAAGTCTGGGCCGGCTTTTGGGAATTTCCCGGCGGCAAGGTCGAACCGGGAGAGACGCCGCTGCATGCGCTGCACCGCGAGTTGCGCGAAGAACTGGGTATCGAAGTGCAAACTGCGTATCCATGGATCACACGCGTATTCACTTATCCGCATGCGACAGTACGGCTGAATTTTTTTCGTGTAACAGCATGGAACGGGGAGTTGTATCCGCATGAGGGGCAGGAATTTGCCTGGCAAACTTTTCCGCACATTTCCGTTGCGCCCATCTTGCCCGCCAATGCGCCGATCCTGCGCGCACTATCGTTGCCGCCACTGTATGCTATCAGCAATGCTGCCGAACTCGGCACTGAAGAATTCATGCATCGCCTGGAACAAGCATTGCATAGAGGCTTGCGGCTGGTGCAATTGCGCGAGAAAAATCTTGCGCGCGCCGAGTTGCGCGTGCTGGTGCGACGCATATTACCTTTGTTGCGCGAGCGTGGCGCGCGCTTGCTCATCAACGCCGATATCGAACTGGCACGCGAAGTGGGGGCAGATGGCGTGCAATTAACGGGAGTGCAATTGGCATCACTGGGCGAACGTCCCGATGTAGATTGGTGCGGAGCTTCCTGCCACAGCATGGAAGAGTTGCGCCGTGCAGAAGCCCTGGGTTGTGACTTTGCGCTACTCTCTCCGGTGTTGCCTACGCAATCGCATGCGGGAGAACCTGCATTGGGTTGGGAGAAATTTTCCCGCATCGCGGCGGGTTCCAGCATCCCGGTGTATGCATTGGGCGGACTAGCGCTGGCCGATATGGGGATGGCCTGGAGGCATGGCGCACATGGCGTGGCGCTGCTGCGTCAGGCTTGGCCGGAAGGATCGTCGGACTGATCCGCCTGGGGTTCTCGCTCTGGAATGCGGTAGCCTTCGTTGGCCCACGCACCGAGGTCTATGAGCTTGCAGCGCTCGCTGCAAAACGGGCGGTAACGGCTTTCGCTGCTCCACACAACTTCCTTGCCACATTGCGGGCACGTGACTACGGGTAGTTTTTTCATTGCAGTTAAAGCGAGCAAAAAGTCAGGTCGAATGCCACGTCCTGTTCATGCAGCGTGCTCTTGGCCGCGTAATTGGGTGCGACGAAACGAATGTTGAGCACGTATTTGTTGGCGCTGACTTCGGGGATGCACGGCAAAGCACTGTTCATGGTGACGCGCAGCATTTGCGCGACGCGCCCCCCCTGCATCTGCTGAAAGTTGCCCGCATGCGCCGTGAAATGGTGCACCTTGCCGCTCTCGCGCAACAGCTTGAGGATGATATTCAGCGCATCGGAGATAGGCTGCATGGGTGTCAGCCAGGCACCAATGTGTTCGCGCCGCGAGGCGGCATCCTGATGCAGCCAGTAATGGAATGAGGGTAGATCGAATTCGCAGGTTCCGCCAGGTATGGCTGCACGCTGCTTGATGCCCATCAGCCATTCATTCTCGCGCAGGTGCTGGCCGATCTTGCCGCTCATGCCGAACAGGGTGCCGCTGGCATTCTCGATCTCGCCGAGTATCGCATCCAGCGCATCTTCGACGATACCGGGATTGCCGCGCAGAAGAGCGAGCTGGCGCTTCTGGCGTTCCAGCTCCTGCAACAGGTCGGATTTCAGGTCGGCACGGGATGCGACTTCGAGTATCTCAAACAACGCCCCGAGCGCAGCCTGATGGTCGTTGGCGCTGGCTTTCTCAGTAAAATATTCCACCCTGGCATAGAGATCTTCCAGGCGTAACAGGGTGCGCATGCGCTCGTTGAGAGGAAAGTCGTAGCTAATCACGATGCCGTTAAGGGTAGGTTCGCGTTAAACAGCGGGCAATATAGGGTGAACCATTGCATATCGTCAATCGCTTCCTGCATAAAGGGCAAGATAACGCTGGTGCACTTCTTCTACCTGGGCGCTTAAACCCGCCATGTCACCGTCGTTGCGGATAATATCGTCGGCGCGTTTCAGACGCTCGGCGCGCGTTATCTGTTGTGCCATGATGGCGCGCACCTCCGCTTCACTCAGCTTGCTACGCGTCATGGCGCGCGCGATCTGGGTCTGTTCCGCGCAATCCACCACCAGCGTACGCCGCACCAGCTCCAGATAATTCCCGGTCTCGAATAACAGCGGCACCACCAGCAATACATAAGGCGCACTCCCTGCACTCCCGGAAAGAGCCTGGGTCTGCGCGCGTATCAACGGATGCAGGATGGATTCAAGGCGCTTTTTTGCAACAGGATCGGCAAACACCCGTTGCCGCATGCGGGCCCGATCCAGCGCTCCGGCAGCATCGATATAATCTCCGCCGAATTCCGCGCGGATCGCCGCGATGGCCTCGCCACCCGGGCGCGTAAGGCGATGAGATATCTCGTCGCTGTCGACGATCGCCACGCCTCGTTCCGCAAACAGTGCGGCTACCGTGCTCTTGCCGCATCCTATGCCTCCGGTCAGCCCAACCCTGAATGTCATGACAGTGTAAGTTGCAAATAGCCTTGTGTCAGCGCCTGGCCCCAGAACAATGCGATCAGGCCGCCCCCCGCAAGATAGGGGCCAAACGGGATGGGAATATTGCGCCCATGGCGCGCCGCTATGATCAGCGTGATGCCGACGACTGCCCCCACCAGAGAGGAAAGCAGGATAACCAGCGGCAGCATCTGCCAGCCCAGCCACGCACCGATGGCGGCCAGCAGTTTGAAGTCGCCATAGCCCATGCCATCCTTGCCGGTGATGAGTTTGAATAGCCAGTACACGCTCCACAATGCGAGATAGCCCGCCGCTGCGCCAACCACGGCACTGCGCAGATCGGTGAATGCGCCGGACAGATTGAACAACAGCCCCAGCCACAGCAACGGCAAGGTGATGGAATCCGGCAACAACTGAGTATCGAAGTCGATGAAAGTCAGCGCGATCAGCGCCCACACGAATAGCAGCGCGGCCAATGCAGCCAGGCCGAAACCGAAATGCCATGCGGCAAAACCGCTTAACACTCCACCGATGATCTCTACGCCGGGATAGCGCGCGGAGATATGCGCGCCGCAGCCTTTGCATTTGCCGCGCAGCAACAGATAGCTGATGACCGGAATATTTTCCAGCGCCCCTATCTTGTGGCCGCAATGCGGACAGGCAGAACGCGGAACGACCAGATTGTATGGCGCAGCTTCTGCGGACGAAAGATCGCCCTTGAGGTCTGCGCATTGAGCTTGCCATTCACGCTCCAGCATTTTAGGCAGGCGGTGGATGACCACATTCAGAAAACTACCGACCATCAACCCTAATACAAGGCATATGCCGATAAAGGCTAGGGGAGAGGATTGCAAGAGATGAAATATGTCAGTCATGTTGATAGTTTCAGAGGAGACTAACCCGCTTGCGGGTTATGTCGGAACTAAAACTGCCCACCATCAACCCAACGATGGCACACAGGATAATAAAGAAAGGGGGGGGACTTTGCAGCAACTGGATCACGACGAACACCGCATAAAAAAGCGCGGCCCGAGTGACCGCGCCGGGTTGTGCGCAAGGACCGGAATCAAACCACCGAACCCATCTTGAATATCGGCAGATACATCGCCACCACCATGCCGCCGATCAGTGTGCCTAGCACCACCATGATGATCGGCTCCATCAAGCTCGACAATGCTTCCACAGCATCGTCCACATCGGCCTCGTAGAAATCGGCAACCTTGCTCAGCATGGCGTCGAGCGAGCCCGCTTCCTCGCCGATGGCCACCATTTGCAGCACCATATTGGGAAACACGCCGGTGTTTTGCATGGCTACCGTCAGCGTTCCGCCCTGGCTGACTTCGCGCTGGATCTGCTTGGTCGCGTCGAAATAGACTGCATTGCCTGCGGCGCCGGCCACTGAATCGAATGCCTCCACCAGCGGCACGCCCGCAGCGAACATGGTGGACAGCGTGCGCGCCCAGCGCGCGACAGTGGCAATTTTCACCAGGTTGCCGAATATCGGCAGCTTGAGCATGAGCCTGTCCATCACCATCTGCATTTTCTTGTTGCGTTTCCAGAAATAGAAAAATGTGTACAGCCCGCCGCCTACGCTGCCGAATATCGCCCACCACCAGGCGACAAAGAAATCGGAAATGGCCATGATGACCAGCGTTGGCCCGGGCAGATCCGCCCCGAAGCTGGAGAACAATTCCTTAAACGCCGGGATCACGAAGATCATGATGACCGCCGTGATGATGAACGCGACCGCGATAATCGCGACCGGATAGAACAACGCGCCCTTGATCTTGCTCTTGATGGCGAGGATTTTTTCCTTGTAGGTCGCCAGACGATCCAGCAAATTATCCAGAATACCGGCAGCTTCGCCGGCGCCAATCAGGTTGCAAAACAGGTCGTCGAAATACAACGGAAATTTGCGGAACGCCTGCTCCAGGCTGCTACCCGTCTCCACATCGGTCTTGATATCGTTCATCAGCCTGGAAACCGAAGGATTGCTGTGCCCCTTGCCCACGATATCGAACGATTGCAGCAGCGGCACACCGGACTTGAGCATGGTAGCGAGCTGGCGCGTAAACAGGGTGATGTCCTTCTCGGTGATCTTCTGGGTGCTGCCGCTGCGTTTCTTGATCTTGGTGACGTTGATACCCTGGCGCCGCAGGTGTGCAGAAACGCTGGCCTCGCCGGGAGCGCGCATTTCGCCCTTGATGATCTTGCCGGTCTTGTCCTTGCCTTCCCACAGGTATTGAGCTTCCTTCACCTGTTTGGCCCTGCTATCCACTGCCATGAAAACCCCTTAGTCTTGAACTTCCTGTCCCATCATGCCGAGCTTTGCGAATGTTGTAAAGAGCGCCCTGTGGCGCAATCTAAATGCCGGCCTTTTTACGCAGTGCCGGAAAAATTTTTGCAACCTTCACTACGCGATCCTGCGTCTGAATGATTTCTATCGGGTAGTCCGCAACTTTCAGGCTGGTACCCGTCTCCGGAATATTCTGCAAATGATCCAGTATCAGGCCGTTCAACGTCTTCGCCCCATCCAGCGGAAAGTGCATACCCAGCTTGCGGTTCAAGTCGCGCAACGGCGTGCCGCCTTCCACCAGCAGGCTGCCGTCATCCTGGCGCAAAAACTTGCCGGTCTGCGCAGGCGATTGCGTGGTGAAATCGCCGACGATCTCCTCCAGGATGTTTTCCAGCGTCACCAGTCCCAGCAGTTCGCCGTATTCATCCACCACCAGCCCCAGCCGTATCTGCCGTTCCTGGAAATACTGCAATTGCGAAAGCAGCGTGGTATCGGAAGGAATGAAATAGGGCTCCAGCAATAACTCGCGCAACTCGTCACAACTGAAATCCTCGCGCATCAACGTCAATGCGCGGCGCACATGCAGGATGCCCACCATGTTGTCCAGCGCTCCCTCGTACACCGGCAACAGCGTATGGTGGCAGGTCGCCAGTTGCTCGCGCAAGATGCCGGGATCGGCCGTCAGGTCAAGTGCCTCAATCTGGTTGCGCGGCACCATCACATCATTCACCGCGACACGCCCGATATCCACCAGATTGAGCAACATACCCTGATGCTTGCGCGGCAGAAATTGCTCCGACTCCAGCACCAGCATGCGCAATTCCTCCATACTCATCTTGTGCTTGCTCTGGTCGGTCTGCACCTTGATACGCAACAGCCACAGTACATATTGCACGATGGCCGTGGCAACGGACACCACCGGGTGGAACAACTTGATGAAAACAGCCAGCGGATAACTCGAGAACAGCGCCACGCGTTCCGGATGGCTGGCCGCGATGATCTTGGGCATGATCTCGCTGAACACCAGAATGACGAAAGTGATCAGCAGCGAACCAACCAGCAATGCCACGCTCGGATCGTCCTCGAATAAGCGCAGCACGATGATTTCGGTAAGCGTCGCCGCTGCCACATTGAGCAACGTATTGCCAAACAGGATGGAACCCAGCAGCTTGTCCGTCTGCACCAGCAGCCTTGCGGTGAGCTTGGCGCGTTTGTTACCCAGACGCACCAGATGATTCAGCCGGTGGCGGTTCAGCGCCATCATGCTGGTTTCGGATGAGGAAAAAAAACCGGAGCAGATCAGAATGACTACCAGGGCAAGAATCAGCGTGCCCAACGAAAACTCGTCCAAAGCGGAAAGCCCTGACTAATGCGATGCGCGAAGTATCATGGAGCCCGGCAGCAGTGTCAACCAAGGGCATGAAACAACAAGGGCGGCCGTGTCCGGAAGGGCGGCAGGCTATCTATTCACCCGCAATGCGGATAGCCGAAATCTTGATATCTTCGACTACCTTTCCGGAGCCGTCGATCTGGCGGAATCTGACCGGCAGCGAACGGCGGTCGAGCCCCAGCCATATTTCAAAATATGCCTCGCCCTGGATATGCACCTGATGCAAATGCAAAGCGCGCATCTTGCCCAGCGGGGTGGCTATTTCTTCTTCGCCATCGGCTTCAAGACTATCGTTCGCATGTTTCCTGCCAATGGCGGGCAGCATAATTTCCTTGTGCGTGTACCATTGTGCGAGTTGATACGCATGGCTCAAGGCATCCCGTGTCTCGTCCACGCGGGGAGATTCGTCGCCCGGAGATAAGCGCAGTTCCTGTGCCGCTCCATCAAATGCAACCTTGATCTCCAGCAGATGATGGACTTCTTCTATATTGAATCCATCCCTCCCCGTGTGGACAGCAAAGGCAAGCCGCGCATAATCGGAAAATATTTGCTGCGTGTCAGGACTGTCTTCCTTGTTCACCGCGCTGGCTGCAAGGTCGGCAGACGCGGCAACGCCGGATTTGATCATGGGTTTCTCCGCCTCAAGTTTGGCGGAAGGCTCTGCGGGACGAGGCAGCGCTTCAAGCCTGACGCTAAGCGGTGGTAATGGCACCTCATCACGTGGCATGCGTAGCTGCGGCAACCACAAGATAGCGATATGCAGCAACGCAGAAAGCGCGGCGGCAAGAAGAACACGTCGGTCAGAAATGCGCAAGGGAATAATCACGGGTGCAAGATACGCTTAATGATACCTGCGAAAAGTTCGCCGTAGCACCGCAGCGTGATCGGCCCGCCGCTGCTGACGAACAGCCCGCATCCGCCGCTACCTCCGGAAAATTAACCTTTTATCGGCTCGCACTGGCATTGCCACATGTCATGTATTAAGGTCTTCCACGCAATGAAAAATGCTGGAGCGAAACGTGAAAACACAAACGGGTTTTACCTTGATCGAACTGATGATCGTAGTCACCGTCATAGCCATATTGACCGTGGTTGCCGTGCCTGCCTATAGCAATTATGTGACCCGGGGCAGGATACCGGATGCCACGTCGAATCTTGCCAGCAAGAAAGTGTTGATGGAACAATTTTATCAGGATAGCCGCACCTATGTGGGCGGCCCGGCTTGCAATGCAGATACCACCACGAGCTCGTATTTCAATTTCTCCTGCGTGACCACTGCCACCACCTTTACCCTCACTGCGACAGGCAAGAGTGCGATGGCAGGTTTCAGCTACACCATCAACGAGAGCAGCACCAAAACGTCGGCCATCGTCGCCCCCGCGTCATCTGGCTGGCTGGCAACCAGCGGCAGTTGCTGGATCACCAAGCAGGGGGGCACGTGCTAACTGTACGGCATGTCCAGCAGGGTTTCAGCGCGATCGAACTCATGGTCGGAATCGTGATCGTCAGCATCCTGCTCGCCCTTGCCGCCCCCAGTTTCAGCAGTTGGGTCAGCAACAACAGGATACGCGCCGCCGGAGAGTCCATGCTGAACGGGCTGCAACTGGCGCGTTCGGAAGCGGTGCGGCGCAATACCCAGATACAGTTTGTGCTGGGTACGGACACGGGCTGGAACGTGGGTTGCACGACAGTAACCGCAGACTGTCCCGCCACCATACAAAACCGCTCAAGCGCAGAAGGTTCAACCGCCAGCGTAATCATGGCCTCAGATCAAACAACGGCTGTCTTCAACGGGCTGGGCCGCGAAGTGAATGCCAATCCTTTGAGCAGCATCTGCTTGGGTAGCACCGCAGGGCTCACTTCGGCCTGCCTTGCGCCCACGTCCACAAGCGAACGGCGTTTAAGAGTCGAGGTAACTCCGGGCGGACAGATTCGTATGTGCAACCCGTCGTATGCGGTGGCCGCAAACCCCCAGGGATGCTAAGGAGCCAGCTCAATGAACACCATGACACATCCATCCAGACAACAAGGCTCCATGCTGCTGGAAGCGCTCATCGCCATCCTGGTTTTCTCCATGGGCATCCTGGCCATCGTGGGTTTGCAGGCGACATCCGTCAAATTATCAACCGATGCCAAATTCCGCTCCGAAGCCAGCTTGCTGGCAAACCAGTACATCGGCGCAATGTGGGCATCCGACCGCACACCGGCGACACTGCTGGCCAACTTTCAGGGCGGGCTGGGCACCGACAGCGCGCAATATCTGGCTTGGCGCGCCGCCGTGGAGAATGCGCAAACCGGCCTGCCGGGGACTGTTGCCAACCCACCGACCGTAGCGGTCGTAACCATCCCTCCCGTTTCTCCGGCAATCAGTTTTTCCAGCCAGGTAACCATCACCATATTCTGGCAAGCGCCCGGCGAAACCACCGTGCACAACTTCGTGGCCGTCGCCCGTATCGCCTAGGAGAACGATTTGTCTGCTTTTTCCCTTCCTTCGCTCCAGCGCCACCGCACCGCAGGTTTCAGCCTGGTAGAAATCATGATTGCCCTGGTCATCGGCATGCTGGCCATGATAGTTATCCTGCAGGTATTCTCGCTGTTTGAGGGAAAGAAGCGCACCACCACCAGCGGCAATGATGCGACGAACACTGGCGCCATCGCGCTTTATGAATTGCAGCGCAATATCCAGCACAGCGGTTACGACATCAGCGCGTACAACCTGGTTGGCTGCAATGTGCGACTGCGCACCGCGCCTGCCACGGTGAATCTTCCCGCGATGGCCCCGGTGACCATCAATCATGCTTCCATTCCAGCAGGAGATGCGCACACCGACACACTGCTGCTGGTTTACGGCAATGCCAATGGCGGCGCAGAAGGCGACGGCATCACGGCACAGGCCAACCCGCCGGACAACATCTACACCGTCCAGTCGCCGAACGCTTTCCATGCACCTGTCGGCACCCAGCTCGCCGATTATGTAATCGCGGAAACCAAAGCCCACCCCGCTGCCTCGTGCAGCCTTCCCGCCGCAGCCTTTCTGCCCATGGTAAAAATCGTCAGTGTCGGCGTCGGCGGCATCAATAACGTTGCCATCTCCGCCACCGGGCAGGCGGGAATGGCACCCGGATCGCCGAACAACGGCTCGCTCTACAATCTCGGATCGGCCCCGGTCATATTGGCTTACGCTATCCGCAACGGACAACTGACGGTGTGCGATTACATGGCAAATGATTGCAGTATCGCAGCCAACAAGAACGACACCACGATATGGGTGCCCATCGCCGACAATATAGTCAGCATGCTCGCCGAATATGGTCATGACACGCTGACGACCGTGCCGGCGGCAACGGGACAAACTTCCTACGCAGTGGATACCTATGACAAAACCACCCCCACCAGCAGTTGCGGCTGGACGAGGACACTTGCCGTGCGCATCGCCCTCGTGGCCCGCAACGTAATGCCCGATAAGAGCGCCCCCAGCGCCAACCCCACCTGGGCGGGCGGCGCCATTGACTTGACGAGCACCAGCGTAGCGCCGAACTTTACCTGGCAAAATTACCGCTACAAAGTTTTCCAGACTACGGTGCCTATCCGCAATATCGCTATCCAGGGAGTGCTGTCAGGATGTTAGCCCGACCTGATACCCACGGAAAAACCCGCCAGCAACAAGCTGGCGTGGTACTGATCATTGCGCTTATCGTACTGGTGGCCATGACGCTGGCGGGTATCGCGCTGGTGCGCTCGATGGATACGACCAACATCATTGCCGGTAACCTGGCATTCAGGCAGGCTGCCGTCATGGAGGGTGACGCGGGTACCGAAGCCGCCGTCGCCTGGCTGGAAGCCAACAATGGCAACACCTTGTGGACGAATTCGCTGGCTAACGGCTATGCCGCCAACCGGGTGGATCCGAACTCCGGTGAATCCTGGGATGCCTTCTGGCTGCGGGTACTGCAACCCAATCCGCCATCGTTGCCCATAGCCAACCTGACCTGCTCCGGCCAGGCTTGCACCCTGCCCACGGACACCACTACCGGCAACACTGTGTCTTATGCCATTCAGCGTATGTGTGCCGACCCTGCGGGGGGCGACCCTCTCGTTCCCGGTTCCCTCTGCGCCGCCACCCCGGCAGTCTCTGCCGGCAGATGCCGCACTGCAGGCTGTATCGATTTGCTGGTCAATACCCAGGTGTACTACCGCATCACCTCACGCATAGTGGGCCCACGCAATACCGTGAGCTACACCCAGTCCGTCGTCGCTCTATAAGTGAAGTATCAGGAGGTTGTCATGACCACACGTTCCGCACATAAAAAAACCTGGTTCGCGCTGATGTGCATCATGCTCAGCCCGAGCGTCCATGGCGCAGTGACCGATATCGCCAACGCGCCACTCGTGACCTCCGCCAGTACCGCCGTGAAGCCTAACGTGTTTCTCATGATGGATGACTCGGGCAGCATGGCCTGGGGCAACATGCCGGACGACAGCACCGATGCAGGCAGCACCATGCCCATGACCTACGGCTTTTATGGTGCGCGCAGCGCGCAATGCAACGGCGTGTATTACGACCCTGCCATTACTTATTTAGCTCCGGTGGATTACACCGGAACCAGCTATGCCAATGCCAGCTTCACCGGCGCATGGAGCAACGGATACAACACAGGTTCCGGCACAACCAATCTGGATACGAGTTTCAAAGCGCTCGATACCTCTGCCATGACCAGCAAGGACTCGACCGGGGTGCGCGCATATTATTATGCCTACAGCGGCACCCAGACGACGTCGACACAGAGAAATTACTACGACTCGACCTCGACCTTCTTCAAGGAATGCAGCAGCGCCCTGAATGCCGCACCGGGTAATGCCGTGTTCAGCAAACGCACGCTCGCCACGACCGAAACCACCAACATCACCATCAGCGCCGCTTCATCTGCGGTAGTGGACAGCATCAAGGTGAACGGGGTGGAACTCATGGGCGCTGCATCGGTCAGTTGCAGCACCAACACCAGTTGCACCGCCGGAAACATCTCGGCGCCGCTTTACTTGCACGGTTTCAGCGCCACCACCTCGGGCAGCAACGTCATCACGATAACCGGCCCGACTTCGGCCGCCAATTACACGCCCGTGATACATCTCGCATCCGGCACCATGACTTACACCACCGACGTGTTCCCGGATACCACGGCTGCGAACCTGGCCAACTTCGCCAACTGGTACAGCTATTACCGCTCCCGCATATTGACGATGAAGACCGTAACCGGCCTCGCCTTCAAACCGATAGATAAAAGCTATCGGGTAGGCTTTGCCACCATGAACAACAACGGCGGCACCGACCTGATAAATCTCGCCCCCTTCAACACCTGCCTCGCATCCGACACAGCCAACCCTTGCACCAATAGCGCCAGCAGCCAGAAGGCACTCTGGTATGCCAAGCTTTACGCCTCCAGCACTGGCAGCAGTACGCCGCTGCTGAACGCCTTGTCAAACGCAGGGCGGCTTTATGGACATAAATTGTCTTCCAACAAGCTCAACACGGTCACGGCAAACGACCCGATCGAATATTCCTGCCAACAGAACTACACTATCCTGTCTACCGATGGTTTCTGGAACGACAACACTAATGCCGATATGAACGGTACTGCGGTAGGCAACCGCGACAGCGTGGAACCGAGGCCGCAATACGATGGTGGCGGCGTCACTTACACCAAGAGCACCAGCCAGGTACAGCAAAGCCAAAGCCAGGTAACCCAGAACACGACTCAGGATCTGCAGGACACGACGCAAATACAAAGCAGCACCAGTTCATTGCAAAGCAGCACCGGTACATTGCAATCACAGACGGGTGTGCTGCAATGGACAACCAATTTGCAACAATCGACCGCGCCCTTGCAGTGGGCAACCAAACAACAACAGAGGACCAACACACTGAATTGGGCCACCAATTTACAAACCACAACCAGCACGCTGCAACGACAAACCGCTGTCTTGCAAACACGTTTGGGTACCTTGCAGGGAACGCGCAGCAGGGTGCTCATGCGCTGCAATAATACTGCCAGCACATGCGGCACTGCGAGTTTAACCAACAGCAACTGGGCGATAGTGACTTCCGGGTCATGCACGACCGCCGCTAACGTGCAATGTTCTAGTGTCAGCGTGACCGGGACTGTCAATGTGGCGACCCAGTGCAATACTGCCGCCAGCATTACCAGCGCCGCAGCCGGCTATGCCACGGCCACTATCACCGTCACCAGCAACTCCAGCGCACAAATCGATAGCATAATGATTAACGGCGGTCTCTATGAGATTCTTGCGGCAACGGCAAATTGCAGTGGTGTTAACAACAGCACCTGTGCTACCCGCATTGCGACCCAGATCAATGCCTGCACTTCCAGCATCAGCGGCACCAACTGCGAAGTAGCTGGATTTAGCGCATCAGTTTCAACCAATATCGTCACCATTACCGCGCCTGCTGGTACGCCTTTTACTTCGTCTCCCGCCCCCCATATCAACAGCGGTTCTGCAACCTTGACGGTCGCTTTATCAACACCGGTCACCACCTATACTCTCAACAACGCCGATTCCAACGGCAATCTGTATAGCGCCTGCTCGTATAGCTGGGGCGCATGGGCCAATGCAACTTCTTCCTGCGCCACAAATAAGTCTACAACCTCTCCCTACACGATCAAGTCAGCCACTGATTGCCAGTATGCTGACCCGTCCACTGGCACCACAGGATGGGGCGCCTGGTCCAACGTTGCCGCGAGTGGCAGTTGCACGACAGCCGCGCAATCCACCACCTCTCCCTATACCCAGCTCACGGCCACGAACTGCCAATTGACGGGCAGCACCGCAGCTTATGTGGGCACCTATCCTCCGATCTGCACGGCTTCGGGTAGCTATAACAATCCTGGCACAAGTACCGCCAATGCCAGCGGCCAGGTTGTGACTTGCTCGAATACAGGAACCACCTACAGCACTGCGACATCTGTCGGCGCGAATGGCACTTGTAATGGCGGCTTGGCCAATGTCAAATGCTCGACCTCCGGAACCGCGACCGCGCAAGCCTATGTCACGACCTATCCTCCGACCTGTACCGTGTTCAATGCCACGGGATTGAATACCGCCAATAGCAGCGGCAACGTGCAAACGAGCTGTCCGACCGTCACGTCCTATTCCACCGCGACAGCCGTCGGACCCTCTGGCGTTTGCGATGGCACCATAAGCAACATCCAGTGTTCGACAGGTACAGCAACAACGGCCTATATCTCAACTTACCCTCCAGTCTGCACTGCTTCAGGCACATTCAATGCTGCGGGGCTGAGTACCGCCAATGGCAGCGGCAATATCGTCACCTGCCCGGCGGCGGGAGCCTTTAATACCACCTGGACCAACGTCACTTCCGGTGGCACCTGCACGCCCGGCTCCAATGTCAACTGCCGCTATAACTGGGGAAGCTGGACGAACAGCGCCTCCTGTACCATCAATCAAAGCTCCGGAGCAGGGACCTGGAATATTACGAGCGGGACGAATTGCCAATATTCATGGAGCGCTGCCGCCAATGTCGCTTCAGGATCCAGTTGCACGGAAATGCCTGCGGATACGGGGCCGACGTACACTACAGCAACTGCCAGACATTGTTCCTATACAGGATGGGCTGTATGGGTCAACGCAAACTCGTGCACCAACAACCCTCAGTCCACAAGCTCGCCCTACTCCGTGACAACGGCAACGCAATGCCAAACCACCGATACCGGCTGGGTAGGCGTGCCAGCAGGTTCCTGCCTGGCCAGTCCCTTGACGAATGGTCGAACGGTAACTTGCAACAACATCACCACCACCCCGACTCTGGTTGCTTCCTGCACACCGGCTGCGGCATCAGCCGGAAATAACTGGACGCAAACCATTTGCAGCCCTATCGTGGTCAGTGTAGCGACACCCGTCCAGTCCTGCACACCAGTCACGGCAGACCCATCGAACAATTACACCACGACGACTTGCACCACTGTGACCACCGGTCCGACGGCAGGCATATCCAATTGCTATCCGGACACGGCCAGCGCATCGAATAGCTGGACCACCACACTCTGCACTTCTCCGGTCAGCTCCGGCGGGACTTCCAATACCTTGGCGGACGTTGCCGAATACTATTACGCGACGGATATGCGTTCTCCGGCAGGCCCGGTCGTTGCGCCGGAAACGACCGCTTTCAATAATTGCACCGGCGCACTCGGGACCAACGTGTGCGAAAACAACGTGCGCAAGAGCGGGCTGGACTCCGCCTCCTGGCAACACATGACCACGTTCACCCTGGGTCTGGGCGCGCGCGGCAAGATGGCGTTTTCCCCCACTTACCTGTCCGATCTCAGCGGGGATTTTTATTCCGTATGGAAGGGCTTGAAAGCCGATTCAACCGCCACCCCGCCCATCTGCTCCTGGCAAACGAATAACTCAGTCTGTAACTGGCCGATTCCCAATGCAGCGGGAGTGCCTGAGAACATCGACGATCTCTGGCATGCTGCGGTGAACGGGCGCGGCTCTTATTTCAGCGCCACCAACGCAACTTCGCTGAACGATGCGCTGAACTCCGCGCTGGCCGGCGTCCAGGCACGCAGCGGGTCTTCGGCTGCCGCATCCACCAGCAACCCTAACGTCACATCCGGCGATAATTTCGTGTTCAGCACCACCTTCACCACGAATGAATGGGACGGCGAACTGGTGCGCCAGCAGCTCGATCTGAATACCGGCAGTATAATCACCCATGCTGTCAACGGAGTCGCGATCCCGGTCAATGACTGGTCCGCACAGACCATGCTTGATGCGCGCGCCTATACCACGCGCAAGGTTTACACCCGCAGCAGCGGCGGCACCGCCTCACCCAGCACATCCAGCATCGCGACAACCAACCTCCTGCAATTCAATGCAACGAACTTTGGCAGCAACAGCAACTTCACCCACACGCATATCGATACCCTGACACAGTTCTGTACGCCCGCCGGAACCGGTTCTTGCCTGAGCGCCGCCGACACCACTGCTGCTGCCGGTACCCCGCTGGTGAATTTTCTGCTCGGTGACCACAGCAACGAGAGTTCCGACACCACCAAGTACTTCCGGCTACGCCCCCATACCCTGGGCGACATCGTGGATGCCGAGGCCGTGTACGTGAAAGGCTCTTTATTCAACTATGCGGATAACGGGTACAGCACTTTCATTTCAACCAATGTCGTGCGCCAGGGCATGGTCTACGGCGCCGCGAATGACGGCATGCTGCATGCCTTCTATTCGACCGATGGCTGTATGGATGGCACAACGGGCCAGGTTACAACCTGCCCCAGCGGAACCGCCGTGGCTGGCGGTGATGAGGCATGGGCCTATATTCCCACCGCCGTGATACCGAACCTGTATAAGCTGGCCGACAAGGACTATAACCTCAATCACCAATATTTCGTGGACGGCACACCGGTCTCGGGCGATGTCTACTTCAACGATGGCACCGGCGCCAAATGGCATACCATCCTGGTCGGCGGGCTGAATGCCGGCGGTCGCAGCTACTACGCGCTGGACATCACCAACCCGGCACAACCCAAATCATTGTGGGAGTTCTCCGATACCAATATGGGTTACACCTATGGCAACCCGGTCATCACCAAACTGAAGACTGGCCAATGGGTAGTCCTGGTGACATCCGGGTACAACAATGTTTCTCCCGGTGATGGCGTGGGTCGCCTGTATGTGCTGGATGCCGGAACCGGTGCCTTGGTTACCTCGGTTAATCCGGCAGGCACCCCTGGGATAATCAGCACCGGGGCGGGCAGCACAGGTACGCCAAGCGGATTGTCACGCATCAACGCGCTCGTGATCAGCGGCGCCAATAATGATTCCGTGATACAGGTTTATGGCGGCGATTTGCTTGGCAATGTATGGCGCTTCGACGTCAACGGCGATGTGGGTGCCAGCGGTTATGATGCCCAGTTGCTGATCAATCTCGGCGGGCAACCCATCACGGCCAAACCGGAGGTCGGCATTGTTGCAGACGGTACCGCCACGGGCGCCATAGGTGTGTTCGTCGGCACCGGCCGGTATCTGGGTGCCTCCGATCTGATCGATACCAGCCAGCGCGGGTTCTATGGTATCAAGGACACCTCTGCCGGCACGTCATCTCCCGGCACAGTAGCGCTTTATACCAGCGCCCCTGGCAGCAATACTTGCGCGAACACCGGCACGCCAACGAATTGCTTCGTGCAACAGGTTGAAACCAACTCGACTTGCCCTAGTAATGCGCCCACCTCGATTTGCCTGTCGGGCGAAGTCATACGTTCCAGCACCAACAATTCCGTGGACTGGTCCATGGAAAATGGCTGGTATATCAACCTGCCGGATAGCGGCGAACGCGACAACACCGATCCGGTACTCCAGCTCGGAACTTTGGGTTTCACCAGCAATGTGCCCAACGTGAGCGCCTGCACGGTTGGCGGCTATAGCTACCGCTGGTTCCTCGACTACCGGACGGGTGGCCCGGTTTCTACGGCGGCAGTCAAAACCATTGTCAATGGCAGTACGGTGACGACCTACATTGCAGGCACCAAACTGGGTAACGAACTCGCCACCCGTCCGGTGTATGTGCGGCTGCCCAACAACACCGTCATTGAGTTGACCCGCTTGTCGGGCGGCGAAACAGCTTCTTCCGACGTTCCCATTGGCGGCGCCGGTTTACCTACGCGAAGGACTTCCTGGCGCGAGTTACTAAATTAAGCAGTGCTAAAAAACCGAACCCGCTTGTGGCGGGTTCGGTTTTTTAACTAATCGGAAATCGCTATCGATTATCTTGCTGCCGCTGCTTTGCGTTGCGCCCACACCATCATCGCGATTCCCGCCAGCACCATGGGCAAGCTCAGCCACTGTCCCATGCTGACGCCGAAAGTCATCAGCCCGAAGATGCCGTCATCCGGATTGCGCGTGAATTCGGCGAGGAAGCGGAAACTGCCATAACCGATAAGGAATAAACCGGATACCGCACCTACCGGTCGCGGCTTGTTCGAATATAGCCACAACAAGGCGAACAGCGCCAAACCTTCCAGCGCGAACTCATATAGCTGTGAAGGATGGCGCGGCACATTGTCCACATTGGGGAATACCATGCCCCAGGCTACATCGGTGGGGCGGCCCCACAACTCGCTGTTGATAAAATTTCCGATGCGCCCCGCTCCCAGGCCCAGCGGCACCAGTGGCGCCACGAAATCCATGAGCGGCAGCCATTGTGTTTTTTGTTTGCGCGCAAATAGCGCCATCGCAATCATCACGCCGAGGAAGCCGCCGTGAAAAGACATGCCACCGTTCCACACGGCCAGTATCTCCACCGGATGCGAAAAATAATAGTCGGGGTGATAGAACAGCACCTCGCCCAGCCTGCCCCCGAGCACCACGCCGAGTACGCCATAGAACAACAGGTCATCAAGAAATTTATCATCCCATCCAGGGCGGTTGAGCGTATGAATACGCTTCTTGCCCAACCACAGGAACAGCATGAAACCGAGCAGGTACATCAGCCCGTACCAATGCACGGCAAGCGGGCCAAGGCGGATAGCGATGGGGTCGAACTGGGGATGGATAAGCATGGCGCGTGAATTTACCACAAAGACCGGATAATCTTTATCATTCACACGGAATAATCCACAGCCATCATCACTTAAAGGCACGCTGGAAAGAAATCCAGACCATGTTTATAGACACTCACTGCCATCTCGATGCCGCTGAATTCAACGCTCAGCGGGATGATGTTGTGCGTGCTGCTCACGATGCGGGGGTGCGGATGGTCGTGCCATCAGTTGATCGCTCCGGCTTTGGCGTCGTGCAAACTTTGTGCGAGCGCCACCCCGGCTGCGCACCCGCCTTTGGCATCCACCCGATGTATGTGGATAGCGCCACGCCCGCTGATCTGGATATGTTGCGCGATCATTTGGCACGACCGGCTACCATAGCCGTCGGCGAGATCGGCCTGGATTTTTTCGTGGCAGGTTATGACAAAGAGCGGCAGGAATTTTATTTTGCGACGCAGTTGAAACTCGCCAAGGAATTTGGCTTGCCGGTGCTGCTGCATATCCGCCGTGCACAGGACATGGTGCTTAAGCATTTGCGCCAACAACAGGTATGCGGCGGTATAGCGCACGCCTTCAGCGGCAGCGCGCAACAGGCGCATGAATTCATCAAGCTGGGTTTCAAACTGGGTTTCGGCGGCGCCATGACCTGGCCGCGCGCCACGCGCTTGCGCGAACTCGCCGCGACGCTGCCGGCGGACAGCATCGTGCTGGAGACCGATGCGCCCGACATCCCGCCCGTATTTCTCGAACGCGGCGTACCGAACAAGCCGGAATACCTGCCGCGCATTGCGCAAACGCTGGCCGAGCTGCGCGGCATTCCGCTGGATGAAGTTGCACGCATCACCACGCAGAACGCGCGCGCGGTGCTGCCCGGACTGAGGGCGGGATCAGGCTTATAACACTTTCAGCAACAGCTTCGTCGCCAGCACGATCAGCAGCACGGCAAACAATTTGCGCAGCAATCCCACTTTCATGTGATGCGTAGCTTTCGCGCCTAGCGGTGCGGTGATAACCGCGGCGAATGCGACCCACATCAGGGCGGGCAGATAGACGAAGCCGAGATGGGGAGCGGGGAGCGTGTGCAAGCTCAGGCCAGTGGCGATGTAACCTGCCGTACCCCCCACGGCGATGGGAAAGCCTATCGCGGCGGAAGTGCCGATGGCGTTGCGCAACGGCACGTTGCACCAGACGAGAAAGGGCACGATGACGGTGCCGCCGCCGATGGATACCAGACTGCTGATCCAGCCGGTGAAAGTGCCGACGCTGCCCATGCCCGCGAAACCGGGCAACTGGCGCGAGGCTTGGGGGCGCGCATCGAGCAGTATCTGCGCGGCGGCGAAATAAACGAACAGCGCGAAAAATACTCCCAATCCGCGCGGCGAGATCGATGCGGCAGACAGGGTGCCCAAGGCGGTGCCGAGCAGGATGCCGGGCGTAATGCTGCGTACCACGCGCCAGTTCACTGCGCCATGCTGGTGATGCTTGCGCAGGCTGGCAAGCGAGGTGAACACGATGGTCGCCATCGAAGTGCCAAGCGCCATATGCATCGCATTCTCAGAGGGGAAATGCTGCGCGTCGAACAGGAACAGCAGCAGCGGCACCAGCACCAGCCCGCCACCTACGCCGAACAGCCCGGCCAGAAACCCTGCGACCGCGCCGAGTGCAAGATAGGCCGCGTACCATTCCATCAGGCGTGTGCCAGTTTAGTGGTGATGAATTTCCACTCTGCCGGATCAAGCGGTGTGATGGAGAGACGATTGCCTTTCTGTAGCGTGCGCATACGTTCGAGCTCGGAATGCTTGCGCAACTCGGCCAGCGGGATCAGTTCGATTTTTTTTACCAATTGCACATCCACGTTGAACCAGCGCGGCGTTTCTTGCGTGGCCTTGGGGTCGAAGTATTTGCTCTTCTTGTCGAATTGCTTGGCGTCAGGATAAGCGCCGCTGCTCACGTGCGCGATGCCTGCAATCCCCGGCTCCGCACAGTTGGAATGATAAAACAGCACGCCATCGCCGACGCTCATCTGGTCGCGCATGAAGTTGCGCGCCTGATAGTTGCGCACGCCATACCAGGCTACTGTTTGATTCGGCAGCGCCGCGAGGTCGTCAATGCCGACATCGGAAGGTTCGGATTTCATCAGCCAGTAGCGCATGATAGTTCCCGTCAAAACGAATTATGATCCTGTCGCTATAAAAAGAAATGCGGCCGAAGCCGCATCTCGAAAAAGCCCCCCGCCTGTGCCGTTGGTTCAGCATCTTGAACCTGAGTTCAAGAAGGCCGCTTTCCAGTTGCATCAGGTACATCCGGCATGGGACGCGCACAACAGCAACATCAAGGATCGCGACCGTACGCAGTGCGTATTGGTTCTAAGAATGTATGAACCTGACGAACACCGCAGGGTGCAAACTAAAAACTAAAATAATTCATCCTGCTCTGCAAGCGCCGCTTCGATACTGGCTTGCATGGAACCGATTCTACGCTTGAACTCACCCATGTCAAAGCCGCTGCCGATGCGCGTAGTCAGCAACTCGTGAGAGATATTCAAAGCCGCCATGATCGCGATGCGCTCCACCGATGCGATTTTGCCCGCATCGCGAATCTCGCGCATTTTCTTGTCGAGGAAAGCGACCGCCTCCAGCAATTCGGCGCGCTCATCCTCGGGACAGGCGACACGGAATTCGCGATCAAGGATGGTAACGTCCAGCGTTTTGATTTTATCGCCGCTCATGCTCCCTCTTCCGGCAATTGCGCCAGCAGGCGCTCCAGACGTGATTGGGCATTGCCGATTTTATCCTGGCATAGCCGGCCCTCACTCAGCGCCTGTGCCAACTCCTGGCGCAAGCGATGATTCTCGCCGCGCAGGCGCTGGGTCAGTTGCACCAGTTGCGCCAATCTGTTTTCCAATATGTCGAGTTCTGCTTGCATGGTGCGAACTATAGTTTAGAAAAACCTGATCGGTCAAACGCTAACAAGGAATTTTGAAAGTTGTTTGGAGTAATGGGCACTTTAATTTTGCCGGCTCTGCTAAAATGCGCCCTGCCTTGAGGTGCCGGACATGCGCAAGCAGTCCGGTTAAACGGGAAACAGGTGTGATGCCTGTGCTGCCCCCGCAACGGTAAACGAGTGTGGATCTGCCAACGTGCCACTGTGAGCAATCATGGGAAGGCGGCAGATTAAAACTCGCGAGCCCGGATACCGGCCTTGGGTTTGGTCAGGAAATGCTGCGGATGGCGCATGGACGACGAGATGGATAATCGCAAAGATTAGCCCGTATTTTCTTCCGATCATTTGCCTCATTTCCTGTATTTGAACGTTCCAACGGGGAACCTTGGAACTCACTCAGGAAAATCTCGATGAAACAGCAGAAACTTCTCGCCGCCATTTTGTGCGCGGTCACTCCTTTGGCATACGCTGCAACCGATAACACGCTGGATGAAGTCGTGGTGACGGCCAAACGTTTTTCAGAAAACGCGCTGAAATCCGCATCGAATGTCATCGTCATCACCGCCGATGACATCCGCAATTCGCCGGCCATGAATCTGCCGGACGTATTGAAAACCGTTGCCGGCATTGATGTCCGTCCGATCTACGGAAATATGGGCATAGACGCAACAGTTGATATGCGCGGCTTCGGCGACACCGCGTCGAGCAACACGCTGATACTGCTCGACGGCCAGCGCCTGAACCCCATAGATTCCGGCGCCATCAGTTGGTCCACGATTCCGCTGGGCCATATCCGGCGCATCGAAATCATTCCCGGTGCAGGGGCCGTTCCTTATGGCGACCAAGCCAGCAGCGGTGTCATCAATATCATTACCGACAAGTCCGGCACGCCCCAGGCTACCGTGGCGGCAACGCTCGGAAGCTACGGCTATCGCGGGGTGGACGCCGACGGGGCGGACGGCGGCGAACAGGGCTATTTCAACGTCTCCATGCATTACGCGGATTCGACTGGCTGGCGCCAGAACAGCCACATGAACCAGCAGGCTGTGAGCGGCAGCACCGGCTTGTATTCTTCGACAGGCAAATCGTTTCTCGACTACGCTTTGTACAAGGACGCATCCGGATTGCCGGGCAGCTTGTTCAGCGCAGCTTTCAGCGCCTACCCAACCAGTGCCAGAATGCCGCTGGACTCGCAAAAGCGCGACGGTTATCGTCTGCGCCCCGGGTTTGCCTATGCGCTTTCCGGCGTGCTGGATCTTGAGACGGAATTCTCGGTTGCCCGCGAAAATTCCCATGGCGATTACGTCTCTTTCTCCAGCACTTCCGACCGTACCCGGGATACCTTATCCCTGACACCCAGGCTGCGCTGGCGGCACAATGCGGGGCAATTCAACAGCGAAACCGTCTTGGGAGCGGATTTCTACGATGGCAAGGTGAACGCGCAGAGTAACGGGGCGGCATACCTTACGCCGGCGGTGCAGGACGCTGCGCAAAAGAGCACTGCGCTCTACATCCAGAATTCCACCGACCTGAACAGTAACTGGGTATTGCGCGCGGGCGTCCGCAATCAACGCATGGATCAGCGCGCCAGCCAGTCGGCATATACCGCAGACTTCGGGTTCGGCCCGACAGTCACTCCCGCATTCAACGGCGATGCCGTGCGTTCCCGCAATGCCTATGATCTGGGGCTGGTCTATCAGGCCGACGGCTGGCGCGCTTACGGCAAGATAGGCACGACCTTTCGCTTTGCCAACACTGACGAATTATTCGCCACCGACCCGTTTACCTATAATCCGGTGTTTGCCGGCGATCTCCGTCCGCAACATGGGACGATACGCGAGATGGGCGCGAGTTTCGGACAGGACGAGGTGCGCGGTACGGCCACGCTCTATCAACTGGACATGGTTGATGAAATCGGTTTCGATGGAGCCACGTTCGCCAACACCAACTTCGCTCCCACGCGCCGGAGCGGGCTGGAAGCCGAGCTGGATTGGCGCTTTGCCGCAAACCTCAAGGGGCATTTCTTCTATACCTATACCAATGCAAATTTCCGCGAGGGACTGTACGCTGGCAAGGAAATTCCGCTGGTATCCCGCGACAAGGCCGCAGCACAGTTGATTTGGCTAGACGGGCAACTGGGCAGTTGTTCGGTCATAGCCAATTATGTCGGGGATCGCCGTTATAGCGGGGATTTTGCCAATGCGCTGAGCAAGTTGCCCGGCTACCTGACGGTGGATATACAGGCAAGCCGCGACATGAAACCGTGGACCATCACCGCAAAACTGCTCAATGTATTTGATAAACGTTATGCGCCATACGGAGGATATTCCACGGGCTGGCACGATTACTACTATTACCCGGCAGATGCCCGGAGCTTGTTTGTGAACGCTCGATACTCATTCCGGTAACCACGCTATGTAATCTGCTCGTTTCCGGAATAAACAGGGGCGGCAGCAATGCCGCCTTTTTGTTTCGAGCTGTGGTTTTCTGCTAGAGTGCGCGCCATGAATATGTCCAGTTCCCAGCTTTACCTGCGCCTGCTTAGCTACGTCAAGCCATACTGGCGCGTCTTTGCAGCGTCCATCTTCGGCATGGCCGTGACCGCAGCCACCGAACCCTTGCTCCCCGCCTTGCTTAAACCCATGCTGGATGGCACGTTCGTGCATAAGGATGATACCGTCATCAGGATGGCGCCCGCGTTGATCCTGGCGATATTTTTCGTACGCGGCGTGGCCAGTTTCATCGGCACCTATGCCATCGGCTGGGTCGGCAACAAGGTGGTGATGGATCTGCGCGAAGCGATGTTCCACAAGTTGCTTTCCCTGCCAACGCGTTTTTATGACGACCACGCCACTGGCAGCCTGATCTCGAAATTGACCTTCGATGTAACGCAGGTAACTGCTGCCGCCACCAATGTGGTGACGGTCACCATCCGCGATTCCATCATCATCGTTGGCCTGCTCGGCTGGCTGTTTTACCTTAACTGGAAATTGACGCTGCTCTCGCTGGTGATAGCTCCGATCATTACGGTCATCATCCGCGCCCTCAATGGCCGGATGCGCAATTCCAGCCGCGATTCACAGCGCGCGATGGGAAATTTTACCCAGGTAATAGAGGAAAGCATCACCGCGCACAAGGTAGTCAAATTATTTGGCGGCCAGCAATATGAGGGCAAACGCTTTAACGAAAGCGCCAACTGGGTGCGCCGCCATATCATGAAACAGGCCTCCATCGCCGCCGTCAACGTGCCTGTCGTGCAGATGGTAGCTGCGATTGCCTTGTCCATTATCGTGTATATCGCCACCGAGCAATCGCGCAGCGACGAGACCACGGTAGGCGGCTTCCTATCCTTTATTGCCGCCATGCTGATGCTGACCTCGCCCATAAAACGCCTTACGGGTGTCAGCGAATTTATGCAGCGCGGCCTAGCGGCATCGGAAAGCGTGTTTGAGCTGCTCGACACGCCGGGCGAGACTGACACCGGAAAAATAGTGCTGGACAATGCCAGGGGCCACATCGGGTTCGAACATGTGCATTTGTCCTACAGGGATGATGAACGGCTGGCGCTGCGCGACATCTGCCTGCAAATCCCGGCCGGGCAGGCCGTCGCGCTGGTCGGTGCGTCCGGTAGCGGCAAAAGTACCATGGCCAACCTGGTACCGCGCTTCTACTTGCCCACCAGCGGGCGCATCACGCTGGATGGACATGATCTTGCCGACCTGGCGCTGTCCAGCCTGCGCGCCAACATTGCGCTTGTCAGCCAGGAAGTGGTGCTGTTCAACGACACGGTCGCCGCAAACATCGCTTACGGTCAAATGCGCGCAGTTCCGGAAGCGGAAATCATCGCCGCTGCCCAAGCCGCGCACGCGATGGAATTCATCCGCGAGATGCCACAAGGCCTGCAAACACTGGTAGGCGAACGAGGGGTGCGCCTCTCTGGTGGACAGCGCCAACGCATCGCCATCGCGCGCGCCATCCTCAAGAACGCGCCCATCCTCATCCTGGACGAGGCGACTTCCGCGCTGGATTCCGAGTCTGAGCGCCATGTGCAGGCAGCGCTGGAAACCCTGATGCAGGGCCGCACTTCGCTCGTCATCGCGCACCGCTTGTCCACGATCGAGAAAGCCGACCACATCGTCGTCCTGCAAAAAGGCCAGATCGTAGAGACGGGCACCCATCGTGAACTGCTGAACAAGGGCGGCGTTTATGCCCAACTGCATCGTATCCAGTTCGACTGGAAAGAGACAGTGATGGAAACCGAGACGCCCCAAGAAGCTCCAACCTTGTAAGCGCACGCTCACATAAATTTCAGCTAAAATCTGGACAACTCCACCCATTTTGCGGCAAACTGCGCACCATGAAAAAGCTATTGGTGCTGCACGGACCCAACCTTAACTTGCTCGGAAGCCGCGAGCCTGACGTGTATGGTCGCACCACGTTAGCCGAAATTAACGCAAAATTAGCGCAACTAGCTCAAGAAGGCGGTGCGCAATTGACCAGCTTCCAGAGCAATGCCGAGGCTGAGCTGGTTGGGCATGTACAGCAAGCCAGACAGGGCGGCATCGATTTCATCATTATCAACCCCGCTGCTTTCACTCATACCAGCGTTGCCTTGCGCGATGCGCTGTCAGCGGTCGCCATTCCCTTTATCGAGGTACATCTGTCCAATGTGTACGCCCGTGAGGCGTTTCGCAAACAGTCCTATTTCTCGGACATTGCTGTCGGCGTCATCAGCGGCTTGGGTGCAACCGGATATGAACTCGCTTTGCAGTACGCACTGCAAAGCCCCACAGGAGAGATATAAAATGGATTTACGCAAACTCAAGACCCTGATAGATCTGGTCGAAAATTCCGGCATCGCCGAGCTCGAGATCAGCGAAGGCGAAGAGCGTGTGCGTATCACGCGCTCCACCGCTGCCGCACCACAGCAGTTCTATGCCATGCCGCAGCAGGTAGCCGCCCCCGCGCCACAGCCTGCCGCCGCAACTGCCGAACCGGCAAAAGCTGCCGAACCGGAAGGCCATGCAGTGAAATCGCCCATGGTCGGCAGCTTCTATCGCAGCCCCTCACCGGGCGCCAAGGTTTTTGTCGAAGTGGGCCAGAGCGTAAGCGCGGGAGACACCCTGTGCATCATCGAAGCCATGAAACTGCTCAATGAGATCGAGTCGGACAAGGCTGGCATCGTTAAAGCCATCTTGGTGGAAAACGGGCAAGCAGTAGAATTCGGGCAGCCTCTGTTCATCATCGGCTAATTCGGCTGACCTGATCATGTTTGAAAAGAAACCGCCCGCCAAACAAGGCGAAAGCAAACCAGCCAGCAAACCGCAGGCTGGTTTGCTGAAGCGCGGAATCATGCGCGTAGCCGCACCCAAACCGGAGCCGAAACCCATCATGTTTGAAAAAATCCTTATCGCCAACCGTGGCGAGATCGCGCTGCGTATCCAGCGCGCCTGCCGCGAAATGGGCATCAAGACCGTCGCCGTGCATTCCGAAGCCGATGCCGATGCCAAGTATGTGAAGCTGGCCGATGAATCGGTGTGCATCGGTCCTGCCCCATCGAACCAGAGCTACCTGAACATCCCAGCCATCATCAGCGCAGCAGAAGTTACCGACGCGCAAGCTATCCATCCCGGTTACGGCTTTCTGTCGGAGAACGCCGACTTTGCCGAGCGCGTAGAAAAAAGCGGCTTCGTCTTCATCGGCCCGCGCCCCGAAACCATACGCCTCATGGGCGACAAGGTCTCGGCCAAGAACGCGATGAAGAAAGCAGGCGTGCCCTGCGTTCCCGGCGTGGACGGCGCATTGCCGGACAGCCCCGCCGAAATCGTCAAGATCGCACGCAGCATCGGCTATCCCGTCATCATCAAGGCGGCGGGCGGCGGCGGCGGACGCGGCATGCGCGTAGTGCATACCGAGGCCGCACTGATCAATGCCGTGACCATGACGCGCAGCGAAGCGCAAGCTGCATTCAACAATCCCGTGGTGTACATGGAAAAATTTCTGGAGAACCCGCGTCACATCGAGTTCCAGGTAATGGCCGACCAGCATGGCAATGCCGTGTATCTGGGCGAACGCGATTGCTCCATGCAGCGCCGCCACCAGAAGATCATCGAAGAAGCGCCTGCCGCCCTGCTCAATGAACGCCTGCGCAACAAGATAGGCGAACGCTGCGCCGAAGCCTGCCGCAAGATCGGCTATCGCGGCGCGGGCACGTTCGAGTTCCTGTTCGAAAATAACGAGTTCTTCTTCATCGAAATGAACACGCGCGTGCAGGTCGAGCATCCGGTTACCGAGATGATCACCGGCATAGACATCGTACAGCAGCAGATCCGTGTCGCTGCCGGGGAAAAACTCAGCTTCCGTCAGAAGGACATCGTATTCAAAGGCCACGCCATCGAATGCCGCGTCAATGCCGAACACCCTTATAAATTCACCCCTTCGCCCGGCCGCATCACTACCTGGCACACGCCAGGCGGCCCCGGCATCCGCGTGGATTCGCACGTATACGCCAACTACTTCGTGCCGCCGCATTACGATTCCATGATAGGCAAGATCATCGCCTACGGCGACACGCGCGAACAGGCCATGGCACGCATGCGCACTGCGCTGTCGGAGATGGCGGTGGAAGGCATAGACACCAACGTCCCGCTGCATCAGGAGCTGATGAACGATGCCGCCTTCATGCGCGGCGGCACCAGCATTCATTATCTGGAACACAAGCTGGCCGAACGTACCAAGGGCCAATAATATGGCTTGGCTCACGCTGACGGCCTTTGCCTCCGAACAGCAAGCAGAACGCCTGAGCGATGCGCTGATGGAACTCGGTGCGCTATCAGTGGATGTGCATGATGCCGATGCCGACACTCCGGCGGAACAAGCCATCTTCGGCGAACCGGGCGAACCTGCCGCTCATCTGTGGTCGCATAACCGCGTCACCGCACTATTCCCCCAGGATGCGGACGTCAGCGCCATCATGCTGGATGCAACGCGGGCACTGGGGCTCGACCAGCCGCCCGCGTATCGCACCGACACGCTGGAAGACAACGACTGGGTGCGCCTGACCCAATCGCAATTCGAACCCATCCCCATTTCGCAGCGCCTGTGGATCGTGCCCACCTGGCACACCCCGTCCGATCCCGCTGCCATCAACATCGTGCTCGACCCCGGCCTCGCCTTCGGCACCGGCAGCCATCCCACCACGCGCTTGTGCCTGCGCTGGCTCGATGCGAATATCAAGGGCGGCGAAACCGTGCTCGATTACGGCTGCGGCTCCGGCATCCTCGCCATCGCCGCGCTCAAGCTCGGTGCGTCCAGCGCCATCGGCGTGGACGTGGATGCGCAGGCGGTGCAAGCCAGCCGCGACAATGCCCTTGCCAATGAAGTCACGGCGCAATTCTTCTTGCCGGACGCTGCACCCAAACTGCAAACCGACGTCGTCGTCGCCAACATTCTCACCAACCCGCTCAAGATGCTGGCCCCGCTGCTCGCGGGTGCAACGCGTCCGGGTGGCCGCATCGTGCTGTCCGGCATCCTCAGCGAACAAGCCGAAGACGTGATGAAAATCTACGCGCAATGGTTTAATCTGGCGCCTACCATCATGGACGAAGGCTGGGCATGCGTGTCCGGCGTGAAGCGATGACCACTTCGACGCAATGCCCACAATGCAACACCCGCTTCAAGATAACGCAAGAGCAACTTGATGCGCATCAAGGCCTGGTACGCTGCGGGTGTTGCCAGGCTGTGTTCAATGCCGCCGAACAATTACAGAACGACCAACCAAGCCCGCAACTGGCTCTGCCTATCGTTGCGGAAGAAATCCAGCCCGCACCTATCTCAACGGTGCATGAAGAGCCGGATTTTATCCACATCAAATCCCCGGAAGAACCTTTCGCACCTGCTGAACCCATCACGCAAGCGACAAAAATTTTGTTCGCACATGACCCCGCTGAACCACCCGCAAAAAAATCCATCTGGCCGTGGGCTCTCGGCAGTGTGTCGCTGTTGATGCTGCTGTTGGGGCAGGTCGCCTACTTCTATCGTGTCGAACTTGCTGCCAACCTGCCCGGCCTCAGGCCCGCGCTCACGGCCTATTGTGGCCTGCTCCACTGCACCGTGCCGTTACCGCAAAAAGCCGACTTGATGAGCATAGAGTCCTCCGACCTGGAAGCTGACCCAACGCAAGCCAGCGTCATCACGCTCAACGCCCTGTTACGCAACCGCGCACCCCACGTGCAGGCTTATCCCAACCTCGAACTTACTCTTACCGATGCGCAGGACAAAGCTCTGGCGCGCCGCACCTTCCTCCCGACGGAATACCTCAAACCAGACGATGACGAGAAACAGGGGCTTGCGGCGAATCACGAGCTCAGCGTCAAACTGAATCTCGACACCGCCGATCTCAAGGCATCGGGGTATCGTTTATTCCTGTTCTACCCACAATAACGAAGTCCGGTATAATCAGCCTGCCGTTCAGACCAATGGGAGAGTGTGCTACCAAGCACCGCCGAAGGCGCAACACCCGCAACCGCTCAGGCTCAAGGAACCGTTGGATCAGGCAAATCTGGAGAGCGTTAAAATCGTTGAACTCGCGTAGCGAGCCTTTGTCCCCCTCTACCGCTTGCGGGAGAGGGATGTGGGATAACCAGCCACTTGGCAATCGTTTTTTGATTGCTTAGTGGAATGGCTAGTAGTTCCACCAGAGGGGATTTTAGCCACCGAAGGGGCACACGAAATACTTGTTGTCATTCCCGCGAAGGCGGGAATCCAGTTAATAAAATTGCTGGATTCCGGGCCAAGCCCGAAATGACGAACAGGGTTGATCGCAATCTCTCAGGTACCAAGGACAGATGGGGCGCAGCACGGATTCGTGCTGCGCCCTTTTTCATTCTTAGAAAGCAGATATGACGACTCTCAAGCAGACTCCTTTAAATGCAGCGCATCGCGCCATGGGCGCCAAGATGGTGGATTTCGGCGGCTGGGACATGCCGGTGAACTACGGCTCGCAGATCGACGAACACCATCAGGTGCGCAACGATTGCGGCATGTTCGACGTGTGCCACATGCGCGTGGTGGATGCGAAGGGCGACGGCGTGCGCGCCTTCCTGCGCTACCTGCTGGCGAACAATGCCGATAAGCTCGCTACGCCGGGCCGGGCGCTGTACTCCGCCATGCTGTGCCCGGAAGGCGGCGTGATCGACGACCTCATCATCTATTTCATGAGCGAGCAATGGTTCCGCATCGTGGTCAATGCGGGCACGGCGGACAAGGACATCGCCTGGATGAAGCAGCAGGCCGCGCAACATGCGCCGCAACTCAGCATCACTTCGCGCGACGATCTGGCGATGGTCGCCGTGCAAGGCCCGAACGCGCGCGCCAAGGTGTGGCAGGTATTGCCACAGACGCGGAAGGCAACCGAAGGCCTCATCAATTTCCAGGCCGCCGATTGCGGCGAATACTTCGTGGCGCGCACCGGCTACACCGGCGAAGATGGTTTCGAGGTGATGTTGCCGAAAGAGAAAGTCGAAACATTCTGGTATGAACTGAACAAGGCGGGTGTTAAACCCATCGGCCTCGGCGCACGCGACACGCTGCGTCTCGAAGCGGGCATGAATCTCTACGGACAGGACATGGACGAAAGTATCAGCCCGCTCGAAGCCGGGATGGCCTGGACGGTAGACTTGAACAGCGAACGCGATTTCATCGGCAAAGCCGCACTGCTGGCGAACCCGCCCACGCGCAAGCTGGTCGGCCTCGTGCTGCTGGACCGCGGCGTGCTGCGCGGCCACCAAAAAGTCGTTACCGCGCAGGGCGAAGGCGAGATCACTAGCGGCAGCTTTTCACCCACGCTGGAAAAATCCATCGCATTGGCGCGCGTGCCGAGCGGCGTGCAAGTCGGCGACACCGTGCAAGTGGCAATACGCGATAAAATGCTGGCGGCACAGGTGGTGAAATATCCGTTCGCACGCAACGGCAAAGGTTTATTGAATGTGTAGGTTGGGTTAGGCGCAGCCGTAACCCGACAGGCGCACGTTGGGTTACGCGATGAACCCGCCAATCCAACCTGCGGTGGAATTTTAATTATCTGGAGAACAACATGAGCAACCCAAGCAACCTCAAATACACCGCCTCCCACGAATGGGTCAGAGTCGAAGCTGATGGCACCGTCAGCGTAGGCATCACGCATCATGCACAGGATCTGCTCGGCGACATGGTATTCGTGGAAAGTCCTGCTGTTGGCCGCAAACTGAAGGCTGGCGAAGAGTGTGCGGTGGTTGAGTCGGTAAAGGCTGCAGCGGATGTGTATGCACCCATCGCCGGTACAGTGACTGCCGCCAACAGCGAACTGGATGGCGCACCGGAAAAAATCAACGAAGACCCGTATGCCGCATGGATGTTCAGGATGGCACCGGACAATGTCACCGACCTGAATGGCCTGATGGATGCTGTTGCGTATCAGGCACACGTGGATAGCGAAGCACATTAAAACAGCTTCGTAGATCGGGCTCCGCCCGACGCGGCGGGTGAACCCCGCCCTACATTTTGGAGTTTTAAATGCCCTTCATCCCCCATACCGAACCCGACATCGCTGCCATGCTTGCCAGCATAGGCGCGTCCAGCATAGATGCGCTGTTCGATGAGATCCCCGCAACACTCAGAACCGGCAAGCTCACCGCCGTGCCCGAGGGCATGAACGAAATGCAGGTCACGCGCCTGATGAACGAACTCGCTGCGCAGGATGCACCGCTGCTCAACTTCATCGGCGCAGGCGCTTACGAACACCACATCCCGGCTGCGGTGTGGCAGATTGTCACGCGCGGCGAGTTTTATACCGCCTACACGCCGTATCAGGCCGAGGCCAGTCAGGGCACGCTGCAGGTGCTGTACGAATACCAGACCATGATGGCCTCGCTCACTGGTATGGACGTATCCAACGCCAGTTTGTACGACGGCGCGTCGGGGCTGGCCGAAGCCATCTTGATGGCGGTGCGTGCGCACAAAACTTCGCGCCGCGTGCTGGTGCCGGCAACGGTTTCGCCCATCTATCGCAGCGTGGCGCAAAGCATCGTCAGATTGCAGAACATCGAACTAATCGAGATACCCTTCGATGCCGCGACCGGCACGACGGACATGCAAGCGTTGCAACAACATGCAGGCAGCGATATCGCCGCATTGGTCATCCCGCAGCCAAATTTTTTCGGTGCACTGGAAGAGGTAGATGCACTGACTGAGTGGGCGCACGCGCAGAACGCACTGGCGATTGCATTGGTCAATCCGCTGTCGCTGGCCTTGTTGAAAGCGCCGGGGCAGTGGGGCGGCCCTCACCCCAACCCTCTCCCGCAAGCGGGCGAGGGAGCAAACGTATCGCTACGCGAATCCAAAACCTTTGGGGCGGACATCGCCGTGGGCGACGGTCAGCCACTGGGCTCGCCGCTCTCGAACGGCGGGCCGTATTTCGGATTCATGTGCTGCAAACAGGCACTGGTGCGCCAGATGCCGGGGCGCATCATCGGCCGTACCGTGGATCTCGAAGGCAAGGTCGGCTACACGCTCACGCTGCAAGCGCGCGAGCAACACATCCGCCGCGCCAAAGCGACTTCCAACATCTGCTCCAATCAAGGACTGATGGTCACTGCCGCAACCATACACATGGCGCTGCTCGGCGTGGACGGATTGCGCCGCGCTGCCGCCGCCTCACATGCCAGCACCGCAGCGCTCACCGTACAGGCCAGCGGTATACATGGCGTGCAACGCTTGTTCCATGGAGCCCACTTCCACGAAGTGGTCTTGCAATTACCCAAGCGAGCCAGTCTGGTATTGGATAAAATGCGGGCGCAAGGCGTGCTCGGCGGATTTGACCTCTCTGCGCATTATCCGCAATTGGGCGACGCTATTCTTGTGTGTGCCACGGAAACCAAAACTGCGGCTGACTTGCAGCGCTACGTTAGCGCGCTGCAACATTCCCTTAACTAAAGAAAATCTGGAGTAAAAAATGAGCAATGTCACATTGAAAGGCAATCCTGTCACCCTGAACGGCACCTTCCCCAGCGTCGGTCAGACCGCGCCCGATTTCTCGCTGGTCGCAAAAGACCTGAGCAACAAGGGGCTCGGCGATTTCGCTGGCAAGCGCAAAGTGCTGAACATTGTGCCCAGCCTGGACACCGCCGTATGCGCCACGTCCACGCGCAAGTTCAATGAAGCCGCAAGCAAGCTGAACAACACCGCAGTGCTGGTGATCTCCGCTGACCTGCCATTCGCTGCCGGTCGTTTCTGCGTAGCCGAAGGCCTGGACAACGTCACCACGCTGTCGACGATGCGCGGCCGTGAATTCATGAAAAACTACGGCGTGGAAATCGCCAACACCGGACTGGCCGGCGTAACCGCACGTGCCGTAGTGGTGCTGGACGAAAGCAACAAGGTGATCTACACCGAACTGGTGCCTGAAATCACGCAAGAACCAAATTATGATGCGGCGCTGGCTGCGTTGAAGTAAACATTGTCCACCGTCATTCCCGCGCAGGCGGAAATCCAGCAAGATAAAAATGCATTTTATTAAACCCACTGGATTCCCGCCTGCGCGGGAATGACAAACCTGAGATTCAAGGAACAAGAGTCATGCTGATTTTCGAACGCTCCCATCCCGGTCGCCGCAATGCGGCGCAAGCGCCTAACCATGCCGCAACCGTTAGCGGTATTCCGGCATCGTTGTTGCGCACCGATCAGCCCTTGCTGCCGGAAGCCTCCGAGATGGACGTGGTGCGTCATTACACGCGCCTGTCGCAGAAGAATTTTTCCATCGACACGAATTTCTATCCGCTCGGTTCGTGCACCATGAAGTACAACCCGCGCGCCTGCAATACGTTGTCCATGCTGCCCAACTTCCTCGCGCGCCATCCGCTCGCACCGGATTCCACCGGGCAAGGTTTTCTCGCCTGCCTGTATGACTTACAGGAAATATTGAAAGATGTAACCGGCATGGCCGGTGTTTCTCTTACGCCCATGGCTGGAGCACAAGGCGAGTTCGCGGGCATCGCGATGATCCGCGCCTACCACGGCTCGCGCAACGACACCGCGCGCACCGAGATCATCGTGCCGGATGCGGCGCACGGCACCAATCCTGCGACGGCGGTGATGTGTGGCTACACCGTGAAAGAAATACCGACCGATGCGAACGGCGACGTCGACCTCGATGCATTGCGCGCCGCCGTCGGCCCGCAGACCGCAGGACTGATGCTGACCAATCCCTCCACGCTCGGTGTGTTCGAGAAGCGCATCACCGACATCCAGAAAATCGTGCATGACGCGGGCGGCCTGTTGTATTACGACGGTGCGAACCTCAACGCGATATTGGGAAAAGTGCGGCCCGGCGACATGGGCTTCGACGTGATCCACATGAACCTGCATAAAACCTTCTCTACGCCGCACGGCGGCGGCGGGCCGGGCGCGGGTGCGGTGGGCGTGGCCAAGCGTTTGCTGCCATTCATGCCGATTCCATTGGTCGGCAAAGAAGGCGTTGCGTATCGCTGGCTCACCGAGAACGACCTGCCACAATCCATAGGCCGCCTGTCCGCCTGGATGGGCAACGCGGGCGTGCTGCTGCGCGCTTATGTGTACGCGCGCATGCTCGGCGCGGAAGGCATGCACCGCGTGGCCGACTTCGCCACGCTGAATGCCAACTATTTGATGGCAGAATTGCAGAAGGCCGGATATACAATTGCCTTCCCGCAGCGCCGCGCCAGCCACGAGTTCATCGTGTCGGCGAAAGAATTGAAGGATGCGACTGGCGTGTCCGCCATGGACATCGCCAAGCGCCTACTGGATAAAGGCTTCCACGCGCCCACGACGTATTTCCCGATGCTGGTGGCCGAGTGTCTGCTGATCGAGCCGACCGAAACCGAATCGAAAGAAGTAATGGACGCCTTCGTCGCTGCGATGAAGGAGATCCGTGATGAGGCGTTCCGCGATGCGGCTTTCGTGAAGGGCGCGCCTTATACCCAACCGGTGCGCCGCCTCGACGATGTGAAGGCAGCGCGCGAGCTCGACCTGACCTGGAAAAACTAATGTGGCGGTTTTAAGCCGTTCGTGGTGAGCTTGTCGAACCACGCATGGCACTCTGAACAACCGTTCGCCCTTCGACAAGCTCAGGGTAAACGGCCATTCAACGGCAGTGCTTACATAAACATTTAAAGGCTCGACATGCATACACTCATCTGCGGCTCCATGGCTTACGACACCATCATGGTGTTTCAGGATCAATTCAAGAAGCACATTCTGCCCGAGCAGATACATATCCTGAATGTCGCATTCCTGGTGCCGGAGATGCGCCGCGAATTCGGCGGCTGTGCGGGCAACATCGCATACAACCTGAAACTGCTCGGCGGCTCTCCGCTGATCATGGCGACGGTAGGCGACGATTTCGGCCCCTATGCCACGCGACTGGAGAGACTCGGCCTGCCGCAACAACACATCCGTCATGTGCCGGACAGTTTCACTGGCCAAGCCTTCATCACCACCGACCTCGACGATAACCAGATCACCGCTTTCCATCCGGGTGCAATGGGGTTTTCGGAACAGAATCGTGTCGGCGAAGCGGAGGGTGTCACGCTGGGTATCGTATCGCCCGATGGGCGCAACGGCATGTTGCAGCATGCACGCGAATTCCACGAGGCAGGCATCCCCTTCGTATTCGATCCGGGCCAGGGCATGCCCATGTTCGGCGGCGAAGACCTGCTGAATTTCGTCGAGCAGGCCGATTACGTCACGGTGAACGATTATGAAGCCAAGCTGTTGCAGGACAAGACTGGCAAGACCATAGCAGAACTGGCCCAGCGTACGCGCGCCTTCATCGTGACCATGGGCGCGCAAGGTTCGCTCATCCACGCCGACGGCAAGGAAATCACTATTCCGCCCGCGCCGCCAGTAAAGGTACTCGACCCCACTGGCTGCGGCGACGCATATCGCGCAGGGCTGTTGCACGGCATCCAGCAAGGCTGGGACTGGGATACCACCGGACGCCTGGCCTCGCTGCTCGGCGCAGTCAAGATCGCAAGCCGTGGCGGACAGAACCACAAGCCGACGCGCGAAGATCTGGCCGGTTTATTCAAGAAACATTTCGGTTATTCCATCCAGTTGTAACCGCGAATAGCGCCCTCCCCGCCTGACGCGGGAAAGACGAAAAAGGAGGCGGCATGAAGATCCCACGCATGACGGTCATCACTCTGGGCGTGACCGATCTGGCACACGCCACCGCCTTTTACCGCGAGATATTCTCCACTCCGCCCATCACGCAATACGAAGGCGTCACCTTCATCCCGTTGCCCGGCGTATGGCTCTCGCTCTACCCGCTGGAGAAACTCGCCGAAGACATCGGCGAAGAAGTGGCGCTGCCAGCACCGAATTCGTTTCGCGGTTTCACCCTTGCCTACAACGCGCGCAGCAAGGAAGAGATCATCGATATCTTTACGCATGCCGCAGAAGCAGGCGCTCACATAGCAAAGGCACCGCAGGATACTTTCTGGGGCGGTTACAGCGGCTACTTCACCGACCCGGACGGGTATTACTGGGAGGTGGCCTGGGGGCCGATGTTCGACTTCACCGAGCATGGCGACCTGCGCTTCAAGGCGTGAACCAGAAACTCCTCACCCACCTTTCCACTGCCATCCGCGATGCGACGCATCGCCCGTTCGAAGCACGCGCCGCGACACCCGTCGGCGGCGGTAGCATCAATGCGGCTTATCGCCTGGATGGGGCTGACGGTTCGCGCCGCTTCCTCAAGCTCAACGAGGCACAACTTCACCCGATGTTCATCGCCGAAGCGAAGGGGCTAAACGAGATCGCCGCGACGAACACCGTCCGCGCACCTCGCCCCATAGCACACGGCATTGCAGACAAACAAACCTATCTGGTCCTGGAGTATCTGGAGTTGAATGCGCGCGGCGATGCAAAGCTGCTCGGCGAACAGCTCGCCGCATTGCATCGTTGCCCGGCAAAACAATTCGGCTTCGCGCAGGACAACTTCATCGGCACGACGCCGCAGCCGAACGCCTGGACGGATGACTGGATTTGTTTCTGGCGCGAACAGCGGCTGGGCTTCCAGCTTGAGCTTGCAGCGCACAATGGCTACGGCGGAAAAGTGCAGGAGCTGGGGCAGCGCCTGATGGGAAGATTGCCGGAATTTTTCGATGCCTATCATCCGGCGCCTTCGCTGCTGCACGGCGATTTGTGGGGCGGCAATCACGCCTACACTGCGAACGGCACACCAGTGATCTTCGACCCCGCGCCTTACTACGGCGACCGCGAAACCGACCTCGCCATGACCGAATTATTCGGCGGTTACGCCAACGATTTCTACGCAGCCTACCGCGCCGCCTGGCCTTTGGATGCGGGTTATGCCACGCGCAAAAACTTGTATAAGCTGTATCACATGCTCAATCACGCCAACCTGTTCGGCGGCAGTTACATACGTCAGGCAGAAGGCATGATGCAGAAGCTGCTGGTGGCATCACACTAACGTCTGCCAATCCTTCGCAACCGACAAGGCGCAAGGAGTCTGGAACACTGCACGGTCTTCCAGACGAATAGCGGAAAGCGCGCCGCCCCACAAACAGCCGGTATCCAGCGCAATCACTCCGGGTGTGACTTTCAGACCCAGCGCCGACCAATGCCCGCACACCACGGATACATCGGCGCTGGCACGGTCTGGCACTTCGAACCACGGCATATACCCTGCCGGTATGTCTTGCACCTCGCCCTTGAATTTGAACTCCATCTCGCCGGATACGGTGCAAATACGCATACGGGTAAGGGCATTAGTAATGACGCGTAACCGCTTGTGGCCAGTGAATTCATCATCCCAGTGATCGGGGTTGTTGCCATACATGTGTTTTAAAAAATCCCGGCAATGCTTGCCGCGCAATGCGGCCTCGACTTCATGCGCAAGTTTCTGCGCCTGCCTGATCGTCCACCCCGGCAGCAAACCCGCATGCACCATCGCCCAACCGCCTTCCGTGTACAGCATGCGTTGCGCGCGCAACCAGCCCAGCAAATCGTCGCGGTCTGGCGCGGCGAGAATCTCGTCCAGCGTGTCACTGCGGTGTTTCTCGGCCACGCCCTCGGCCACTGCCAGCAAGTGCAGGTCATGATTGCCCAGCACGGTAATAGCAGCAGCACCCAGCGCTTGCACCAGACGCAATACGCCGAGCGAATCCGGCCCGCGATTAACCAGATCGCCCACCAGCCACAGCTTGTCTGTCACGGGATCGAAACGTATCTGCTCCAGCAATTGCCGGAACTCGGTGCAACAACCTTGTATGTCGCCTATTGCGTAAGTCGCCATAATTTAAACAGGTGATGCCAGGCACGATGCTGGCACTGCGCTAATTTCTTCCGCCAGCGGCGAAGGCTCGCCTTCGCCGTGACATACGACATACAAATGATCCAGCTTCAGTATCTCACGCGATGTGCGCATGGAAGTAGTCACCGCAGGGGATTGCGTCAACTTGATTTCAAAACCCAGACGGCGACCATCCTGAATAATCAGAAGATCCAATTCCGCTCCGGCATGAACGCCCCAGAAAAATGCCTCACCGCGCCGTGCACCGGTGCGGCGGATGATCTCATGCACCATAAAGCCCTCCCACGAAGCGCCGCATTTAGGGTGGGCCAGCAGATCATCCTGCCCACCTACCCCCAACAGACTGTGGAGCATGCCCGTATCCGCCACATAAACCTTGGGCGCCTTCACCTCGCGCTTGCCCACGTTCGCATGCCAGGGTGAAAGACGAAATGCCATGAACGTGCCCTCCAGAATATCAAGATAGCGCGACACGGTCTTGTCGCTCACCCCCAGCGCGCGTGCCAACTCGCTGCCGTTCCAGGTTTGCCCGTGATAGTGCGCCAGCATAGTCCAGAAGCGGCGCAAGGTCAGCGCGGGAAGATGGATGCCCAATTGCGGCAGGTCACGCTCGAGATAGGTGCGGATGAACGCATCGCGCCACTCGCGGCTGGCGCGAATATCTTCCGCCAGAAAGGCTCGCGGGAGCCCCCCGCGCAGCCAGCGCACATCCAGCCAATCGCCGCCAGTTGCAACCGGCGCGATCTCATCCAGCGCCAAACCATCCAGTTCATGGAAAACCACCCGGCCTGCAAGGCTCTCCGCCGTGTGCTTAAGCAACTCAGGTGCGGCACTACCAAGAATCAAAAATTTTGCTGGCGTATCCGGTCGATCAGCCAGCACCCGCAGCAAAGAGAAAATATCAGGTCGAAGCTGGATTTCATCCAGCACCACCAAGCCTTTAAGTTGCCGCAAGACAAAGGCCGGGTCGGCAAGGCGCGCCTGATCATCCGGGTCTTCCAGATCGAAGTGCCGCACTGGACCATGCCATGCAGCTTCCAGTTGCTTGGCGAGCGTCGTCTTGCCCACCTGCCTGGAGCCCAACATGGCCACCACGGGGAAATTGGCGAGCTTCCAATGGAGCAGATCGAGATGATTGGACCGGAGAATCATTCTGGCAGAATACATGAACTCTCGGAGTTATGCTCCGGCTTTTCACACATTCATAAACGCGCACCTGCCCCACTCCAAACCGCCAACAGCTTCTTGTTCTTCGTCAATTGGCTGCGTTTTTGCTACACTGCGCGTCCAGCCGAGGTAATGGAGGGGATCATGGAAAAAGCTTTGTTTGTTCGTGCAGAGTGGAATGCCGAAGCCGAAGCCGCAGAAGGCTTGCTGACCAAGTTGCGCACATTGATACCCGAATTGCTGGGTGCCAGTTTGAAAGACAGGGTATAAGCAATTACGGGATTTGGTTCAGTCCAATTACGGAGATTCGCTTTCCTGTAGATAGCAAAATCAAATCAAGACATATGGCGAACGCAGTTCTGAAACAAGCGGGTTTGCCCAAGCAGTTTTGATCTCTCAATGCACAAACCTAGTGACGGCTGAAACCATACACGACTTCCAGGAGAAAACATGACGTCACCCACCACCCGCATCCTGATCACCGGAGGCGCAGGCTTTCTGGGCTCGCACCTGTGCGACCGGCTTATCCGCGACGGCAGCGAGGTCCTGTGCGTGGACAATTTCTTCACGGGCGGGAAGGATAATCTGAGTCACCTTCTGGGCAATCCCCGTTTCGAACTAATGCGTCACGATGTGACATTCCCGCTTTTTGTGGAAGTGGACCAAATCTACAATCTGGCCTGCCCGGCCTCGCCCATCCATTACCAGCGCGATCCTGTCCAGACCACCAAGACCTGTGTCCATGGCGCGATCAATGTGCTCGGGCTGGCGAAACGGTTGCGCGCAAAGATCTTTCAGGCCTCCACATCCGAGGTCTATGGCGATCCCGAAGTACATCCGCAAACGGAAGATTATTGGGGCAAGGTGAACCCCATCGGCTTCCGCAGTTGTTACGACGAAGGCAAGCGCTGCGCCGAGACGCTCTTCTTCGATTACTGGCGGCAACACAAGCTGCGCATCAAGGTGGCGCGCATATTCAATACCTACGGCCCCAGGATGCACCCCAACGACGGACGCGTGGTCAGCAACTTCATCGTGCAGGCGCTAAAGGGTGAAGACATCACCATCTACGGCGACGGGCAGCAGACCCGCAGCTTCTGCTATGTGGACGACATGATCGAAGGTTTCGTCCGTCTGATGAATTCCGCAGATGACTTGACCGGGCCGGTCAACCTCGGCAATCCGGGTGAATACACCATGCTCGAGTTGGCCGAGATGACGCTCAAGCTCACAAAATCCAGCAGCCAGTTGATCTTCAAACCGCTCCCCCAAGACGATCCCCGCCAAAGGCAGCCGGACATTTCGCTGGCAAGCAGCACGCTGGGCTGGGCACCCAAGGTCGGCCTGGAAGACGGCCTTAAAGAGACGGTGGATTACTTCCGCCGTGTCTTATAATTCGCGACCTTTGCCATCCTGCAGGGATGAACCACTCTTCCTCCCCTTCCGGCTTCAAGAACGTCCTCCTGATCCAACTCGGTGATATCGGCGATGTGGTACTGACCACTCCGACGATCCGCGCCGTAAAAGAAACCTACCCAGACGCCCGCGTCTCCATTCTGGTACGCAAACCGTTTGGAAATCTCTTAACGGCAGACCCCAATATTCACGAAATCGTCGAATCCGAAAAAATTCGCGGCAGCTTGTTTCACTTTCTATGGAAATATCTCGCATTCGCGCGACGCTTGCGGCAGGCGCACTACGATCTGGTGATAGATCTGCGCACTGGGGATCGCGGTGCCATTTTGGCCTTTTTCACAGGCGCAAAAAAGCGGGTTGGCCGAAGCGTCGAGAGTAAAAAATTCTGGCGCGAACTGGCCTTCACGACGACAGTTAGCGGCCCCACGCCAAATCCAGAAAATGTGCATCCCGGTGCTGATCAGTCACTTCATATCGTGCGCGAGATCGGCATCACCGCAACCGACTCCACACCACAACTCAACATAGCATCAGTTGACCAGGCGCGCGCACTCGCATTGCTGGGAAAGTTCGGACTCGCTGCCGACAGCCAATGGGTTTCGGTCAATCCCTGCTCACGCTGGAAATACAAAGAGTGGGGATATGAGAAATGGGGCGAAGTAATCGATCAGCTATGGCAGACGCATCGGCTTCCCGCTGTACTGATCGGCTCTCTGGAAGAAACGGCAGCCTGCCATGAAATTGTTGCCGGACGCGAGGAACGTGCTTTCAATTTGGCAGGAAGAACAACACTCGGCGAACTGGCCGCAGTGTTGCAATTAAGCTCCCTCCACCTCGGGGTGGATAGCGCGGCACCCCACATCGCGGCGGCCGTGGGGACGCCCACCGTGACTATCTTTGGCCCGGGCAACTGGCGCGGATGGACGATTGACGACCATCTCCACCGGGTCGTCACAGCAGGCTTGCCCTGCATACCATGCGGGCAAAAGGGATGTGAAGATACAGGACAAAGCCGCTGTCTGGATCAACTGGACAGCGAAGCCGTACTAGAGAAAATCTACTCGGTTATGAAAGTAGTAAGCTGAAAGCTCAGAAAGAACCGTTGGTAGATTTGTAGATGCTCAAGATTTGTCGCGAATCCCATCATACGGTTTTTCTTTTCCCTGCCTCTGCCTTTTCACCCACTTCCTGAGCGCGCGCTCCGGCGCGCTTATTGCGGCCTTCAACCCGGCCTTGAATGGGTTGGGTATCTCAGGCGGAACAGGAAGATGCGGCTGGCCGACAGAAGTAATTCTGGAAGCGTAATAAGCTTGGTCAACTGCCGCCAAGGCCCTGCGGTGAACCCAGATTTTCTGTCCAGTCACCTGTTGCGGAGAAAGCCAGCCGCAATAAACCATTCCGTCCAGCATGACAACATGCTCAAAATGCTTATAGAGCAACAGCGAGATAATCATCTGGTCATGACGATGCATCTTCTCAACAGAGGCTATGTTCTCCTCTACGTTCGCAATAGCCAAAGCCTCGGCCAGGATGGCTTTCATTTTGCCTTCCTTGCGGAAGCCTATGAAAGTTCCGGCCAGCGTCATCTTGCCGTCGCGAAACGACGGACTCACTCCGCAACTGCGACAGGCATTCAAAGATGCGTTCTCGGTGAGCAGATGGTAGGTGGGAACCACAAAATAACTCAATCGATCAATCGCCTCAAAGAGTTCATCCATTGGTTGGAGCACCGCCATCCCGGAATCCATCCAGAGCACATCCCGTGCAGGAACATCGTTCCAGCACCAGATTTTCCAGGTAAAGTGTTTGCGCCAGTGCGCGCAGAAAGGTGGCACTGGAACGACTTCAATCTGATGCTTCTGAAGCGTAGCAAGCGTTCCCGCGTCCAGCCCGATGTCATAAACGCGTACTCGCGGATGCCCCGGCCAGTTGCAATCCAGAGAGCCCAATAAGGCCAACAATGAAGGGCCAAAGGCTGCCGACGCGGCAGTAATAATCATTCGGTCTTCCAGTACCATGTCTTGGGTGCTCATCTCTTAAGTGTCTGCCTTTCTTCATTCGGGCGAACCAAGCCTTGCTCACAGTACACGGGGATTTTTTTCCGTGAGTAATAATCCATATTCGTGCCTTCCTTCCAATGCTTGCTTTTCATTTCGCTTGGATGCCACAAATGTAGCACCCGAGCCGTCTTAATAACGGATGTCCCCTTAAAACCAGCCAGCACCATCCGCAATGCAAAGTCCATATCCTCCCCGCCCCATCCTACGAAATTTTCATCGTAGCCATTGACGGCCTCGACATCTTTTTTGAATGCAGAGAAATGTCCGCCAAACGTAACTCGCCGCGCCGAAACAAGCCGGAGTTTTCGCAGCAGCGAATGACGGATGAAGCGGCGGTGTTCCTTTTCTATAGGCTCGTCAGAAAGTTCGGTGTAGATGGATTCCAGAACTTTTGCGGATACTCTCTCCACAAGAATTCTGCGGCACTGTTCTTCTGTTGTGTATTTGCAGCGTCCAGCAGCGAAATATCCCGGCTTCGCAGCTTCGACATGACTGCGTATCGCGCCAGGGAGCAACGCGAAATCTGCATCCAGGAATATTAAATAATCTCCCGTTGCATGGCGAATGCCATTGTTCCGCGTAGCTGAGCGACGCGGCCCCTGTCTGGGATGCCATGCATGGATGATGGGGAAGTCGTACTTCCCGATCAATTCCTGCACACTTTTCACAACACCCTCATCTGACCCGTCGTCAGCTATCACCACCTCGTGAAATTCCGAGGAAGATTCACGCAAAGAATCCAGGCAAGCCGGCAGCAGATCAAGCCGGTCATAGAAGCAGATGATGACACTTGTTTTCATCCCGGATAATCCATTAGCACTGTCATTCCCGCGCAGGCGGGAATCCAGCGAGACAAACATTCCGCAAAGCGGACAGAATCTCGGTATCGCCCCGCTACGCGGGATTTTTTAATCAACTGGATTCCCGCCTGCGCGGAAATAACGAGCTTTTGATCTAATGAATTATCCGGGTTCATGCAGTCATCCTGAGATAGAATTTCCGCGCCTTGTACATCAATCGCCTTGCCTTGGTCGTCATGCTGCGCTGGTAAGCTGGCACCACACGTTCAATTTTTGTCAGCTCCATGTCCGACTCGGCCTTGATCAGCTTTGCCAGCACGGGGAATATCTGATATTCATAGAGCACTCGGCGCCTTGCCTCTGCAAGCGCAGGCAATCGTCGGCTCCAGTCATCTTCACGCAAAGTCCGCTTGATTATCTCAATCGCCTCTTTCGGCTTTTCAATATCAATGCGGATGAAGGAATCAGCGGGGAAATATTTTTCCAGATTCTCGCTGCCGTGATAGAACGGAACCGTCCACGTGAGAAAGCAATCAGCAATCTTTTCGGTCCAGTAGTCCGGCCATACGGTATTTTCTGCGGCGATGGAATAACGATATGGCGCAAGTCCGTCCCACTTGTCTTCTATAAATTGAACAGCTCGCCCATAGAGATCAATATCCAGCTCTTTATCGGACTGGATCTCGCGCAAAAAAACACCTCGCTTCATGTGTCCAGGAAGATCATGGCAGTTACCCACGATCCATGAAAGCGGACGATTCTTCTCCGGCATGGCGCAGACCGTCAACTCATCGAATGTCCGGTTCACATGCCACGGCAGCGCGGGTTGCGAGGAGATATATTTCGGATCAGTGGAAGGAATATAGTTCGTGTAGACCCGATCAAACGCACCATGTCCCTCGGCCATCCAATCGGTAAACCCTTTTGCATAGGGCTCCTGCATCAATGCCCATACATGCCCCTGAGGACACCGAGCATGCACCGCGTGCTTCATACGGTTGTTCAGCACTACAAGCGCATCGCATTCAACATCGTCAGTTGTAAAATGAATGCCGTCCCAGATTCCATTTCCTCCCGGTGTCTGGCGCAACAAATCCGGCCAGTCCCAGTCTTTGGCGATACGCACAAGTATCATAGACACTGCCTTCGCGGGCCGGCTAGAGCTTCTTCCAGAAATATGCGGCAAACCAACGTCATCCCTAAATTCACCTTTGACTACAAAGATCCGACGGCCAAGAACCGACGAAATTCATTCAGCGTCATTGAGGGCCACGTAAATTCTCCTAACTCAGAGAGTTTGTCTTTCCAGCAAGCCAGCCAGATTTTCGAATAATCAAATTTCATATTTTGGAAAATAACCGCCTGCTGATCAAGGAAGGCGGGGGTCACTGCTTGCCAATCGTCAACAATGATAACTGGCAGTCCTTCAAACATTGTGGTTATAGGATTTTTCTTGAGGATCGGGATACTTCCCAATGCAATCGCTTCCCAGGTTCTATGGCAATCCATCCCATTCCCTTCCGGGCTAATGACAAAAGCAAAAAGAGATTGGTTGATCCATGTTTGATATCTGGGGATAGGTCGGGCTTCAAAATAACAGGCATCCGGATGCACTTCCTGCATACATCGCTGCCTGTCGCCGCGTCCAGGATGGAAATGCCAGTTGCAATATGCCTTGATTTCCCGCTCCTTAAAGGCTCTGGATTGCAGCAATACATCAAACAGCTCCCCCTCCTGATGCATCGGAAAAACATGTCGTCCCTGCCAAAAAGCCGGATTATGCCAAAGGGTATGGTAATCCAGCCCAATCGGCAAATGAAACATCCTGTCATGATTGAAATTCAGGTTTTGCGAATACCATGCAACGAATTGGCTTTGCCGGGTAATCTGATCTATAGCGTCTTTGTTCGTGTCATCAATCGGGTTGTCGCTATCGCCGGTCACCAGAATAAATGGGCGCTTCAACTCAGGTGCCACCTTGAACGCAAAATAAGAAAGAAACTCTGGTTCAACTTTGACATAAATCGACACTGCTCGATTATTATCTTCAAGGCTAGACATGGCATCTGGCAAGCCTTGCAGATATTCCATGTACATCCGGTGATCGCCCGGCTTCTTGCAATGCAAATCACAGGCCTGAATCAATCCCCAACTACTGACAATACGCACATGACGCATGGAAAAATCGAACTCGTCCGAGCTTGCAGATCGAACAACGATGCGCTCACCATCAATAATGGGCAGTAACTCCCCCAAGAACTTAAACAACGCGCGATGAATTCTTCGCCAGTATCCCAGGCGTTTTAAAACACTGCGTCGTAATTTTTGCCACCAGGAGTATTTTTCCATGTGAATTTTGTTTAAGATTTTTATCCAGGCCAAGTGATTGGATCAATCCGATCCCTCCAGCCTCAGTAAGAAATATCTACCCAGTTGAGTCGTCTGGCAAACCCCGGATCCGGTTTAACGATGTGGTAATAATATCGATGCCCATTATCACCATACAGCAGACTCTCAACCAGATGGATGAAAGAACTGTCAACCACATGAATTTCGCTCGCACCTTTAATCAATTCGCACCAATCAAACAGATTGTTTGTTAAGGGCTGTACCCTGATAGTCAGCAGTCCATCATCCGGCAGGTTCAGCGAGTATTTCCCGATGGAACTTTCGGCGTGAACCAACCTGTATGGAACATTAAGGGGATTTAATTCCATAAACAATTTTTTGCCACTCGGCCCCGGTTCAAAAGAAGAACGTGCCCACCGACATTCAAAATCTATTTGCTTCTTCCGATAAAAGGCCTCATCAAATGCCAGATTCTTAAAGGTTTCACGATCTATAAATTCGTATTTACATTTATATAAATCTGCCAGCGCCTTTGCCTCCGTGTCACTGTGTACCGGCACCACAAAAAGATTGGTCAGGTCTTTGTACATCCACGAAACGGTAGGCGCATTATGCAACTTCGCCGGCAAGAAAACGTTCTTCTCGGAAAGCATCGGAATGAGCTCCCGGATCAAGCCATTGCAAATTATGTGATCGCCCAGCCCCAGATGCGTATGAATTATTATCGAATCCGGATTGAACCGGGATTTTCTTTTGAAGAATTTCATGCTTTACCCACCCTTGTGCATGCTGTTTTAACGTTCATTGCTGCCAGTGACTTATATTTCACTCGAGAAAACTCCAGTACAGCCTTTCCATCCTTTCCGCCAGCCTCTCCCAATCATGCATCGCAGCAGTTCGCGTCGCAGCCGATCCCATCGCTTCGCGCTGCACCGTGTCCGATAAACGGATCATACGATCAGCCGCAGCATCCGCATCATCGGGTGTGGCAAGAATAAATCCGTTGATACCCTCTTCCACCAGATCCTTCGCCCCCACGTTGGGGCTGACAATGACCGGCAGCCCTGCTGCCATCGCTTCCAGCACGACCATGCCGAAGGTGTCGAATTTTGACAGCATGATGAAAATGTCCGCTGCGCGATAGTAGCGCTCCAGCCCATCAACCTGCGTCCCGGCGAATGTCACGGCTTCGGCAACTCCCAGTGATTGCGCCATTTTACGATACTTGTCTTCGTTGCCCCTACCCACCACAAGCAGCCGGATATTCGCATCGGGCCGCACAGCTCTGGCCTGGGCCAGCGCCGCGATGATGGCATCCAGTCCCTTGACCTCGAAATTCATGCCGACGAAGAGGAGCAAAATGTCGGCCGCACCGATGCCATACCGCCCCCGGATGTCGGCGCGGCAAGTGGCGCGATCTGGCGTGGAGAACCGCTCCACGTTCACGCCCGGATGGACGATTTGCCATTGTCCGGGCAAGGTCGCATATTCGCGGCGGAAGGCTTCCATGGCAATGGATGAAACCGGGAAGAAGCGCGAGGCAGCGCCGTCTCGCATCAAGCTCCGCTCGATATGTATCACCGCGCGGTCATACAGGCTCGGACTCCTGCTCCGCACATTCCTGACCCAGCCTGCATGCGGAACGCCATGTGCCGAATAGATGTCCGCGTGAAATATCCAGTGATGCGTATGCACCAGATCAAAACCCATGCGGCGTATTTTCCATTGCGCGACCCAGGCGAAAACCAGCGGCCCCAAAAAGCGTGGAAAGCGGATGATAGGGAGCTTGTGAAATGTGATGCGATCCGAACCGGCAACCCATTTGTTGGCGAAGACATGGATGTCGAAATTCTCATTCCGTGCCAACCGCTCGGTGATTTCACTGGCAAACCGTTCGCCGCCGCCGACCAAGCCGTACTTGGGCACTACAACTGCAATTTTCCGGCGTGTCCGGGTAACTTCCATAGCGGCGATTCCAATCGGGGCTGGTCATGGGTTAGGCCGCGAATTATACATGGCCTCAACTGCGAGACGCGGCTGGCCGCACGGCAAATCGGGATCAAGGTGATAGCCTGTTACATGGGATATGGCTAGAATGCGCGGCATCCGTAGGCACATTTCTCCTTATTCACTTCATGTTCTCAATCCTGATCCCCACCTGGAACAACCTCGCGCTGCTGCAACTATGCGTGAAGAGCATCCGGCAGAACTCCTCCCACAAGCACCAGATCATCGTTCACGTCAACGACGGCAGCGACGGCACGCTCGACTGGGTGCGCGAGCAACAGCTTGATCACACACATTCGCCGCAGAACGTGGGTATCTGCCTCGCAGTGAACGAGTCGGCGATGCTGGCGAACCATGACTACATCCTCTACCTGAACGATGACATGTACTGCTGCCCCGGATGGGACGCGGCGCTGATCGCCAAACTGAAGGGGCTGGACACCGATCTGTTCATGCTTTCCGGCACCATGATAGAACCGGTGGACACGGGCAACCCTTGCGTGCTCGTGCATGACTACGGGCGCGACCCTGCCGTTTTTGCTGAAGAGCGCCTGCTGTTCGAGCTGCCAAACTACCGCAAGGCAGACTGGTACGGCGCGACCTGGCCGCCTACGCTGGTGCATGCCAAATGGTGGTTCAAGGTGGGCGGTTACAGCAGCGAGTTTTCACCCGGCATGAGCAGCGACAACGATTTCTCGATGAAGCTGTGGCATGCCGGATGCAGGATATTTTTAGGTGTGGGCGGCTCGCTGGTGTACCACTTCCAGTGCAAATCCACAGGCAAGATAAAGAAGAACGACGGCGGCAAACAGTTCCTGCACAAGTGGGGCATGCGCCAGTCGGTGTTCGACCGCTATTACCTGCGGCGCGGGGAGCCTGCGCAATCACTGCATCTGCCCGATCCTGAAGACACGCGCGATTTTCGCTGGCAGTTGCTGCGCAGCGATCTGAAGCGCAGGCTGGGGTGAGCTTTAGTAGGTCGGGCTCTGCCCGCCATGTCGGGCGCAGCCCGACCTACAAAATCAGGCTCCTCAGTTTTTCATATTTGCGGTAAGTCGTGCGCGCGTTCATGCGCGCGATATTGAAACCGGCGACGCCATCCAGGAAACCCAGCCTCAGGCAGTAGGTGCGCAAAAAAGCCCACGCGCCCCGCACCGGCGCATCCGCGCTGGTTGCCGTCTTGCCCTTGCTGTACATCTGCTGTGCCGCCGCAGAGGAATACTGTTCGATCTTGCGCTCCACATCCGCCTCGGCCAGGTAGCTGTAATGCAGCAACGGGCTGGACAACTTGCCCGTACGTCCTTGCAGGATCACGCTTTCGTGCACGAGATCGTCGGAGAAGCGCCCCTGTTTTCTTTTGAACAACCGCAACACATAGTCGGGATACCAGCCCGAATGGCGGATGAACCGACCGCAGAACTGCGACAGGCGTGGCAGATAGAAACCTTCCGCACTGGCGCCTTCCATTGCCTTGATGAGTTGTGCGCGCAACTCCGGCGTGACGCGTTCGTCTGCATCGAGCGATAGCACCCAGTCTTTCGTGGCGTAATCGAGCGCACGGTTTTTCTGCGCACCGAAGCCGGGCCAATCGTGGATATAAACGTGTTGAGTGAATTCGCGCGCGATGGCAACCGTGTCATCGGTACTGCCCGAATCCACCACGATGATCTCGTCCGCCCAGCTCACCGATTCGAGGCAGGCACGCAGGTTATGCGCTTCGTTTTTGGTGATGAGGGTGATGGACAGGCTACTCACAGTTCATGCGCCTTGATTCGCGAGGGGTAGGTCGGGCTCCGCCCGACATGGCGGGCAAAGCCCACCCTACGCCAAAGACTTGAGGTAATCCGCATAGGCCAACGCTATGCCTGTGCGCAGATCGGTCCGGGCTTTCCATCCCAGCCCTGCCGCACGGCTAACATCAAGCAGCTTTCTGGGCGTGCCATCCGGCTTGCTGGTATCGAACGTCAGCGCGCCTTCGAAACCCACGACCTCTTGCGCCAGTTGCGCCAATTCCTTGATGGTGACATCCGCACCGCAGCCAACATTGACCAGCGGCGGATGAGCTTCGTTGTACAGACCTGAAAGACTTTCCTGCGGCAAAGTCATCAGGTGGATGCACGCGTCTGCCATGTCGTCGCTATACAGGAATTCGCGGCGCGGTGTGCCCGTGCCCCACACCACCATCTCGCTGTCGCCGCGCTGTTTGGCTTCGTGCATTTTGCGGATCAGCGCGGGCAGGACGTGGGAATTCTGCAAGTCGTAATTGTCGTTCGGCCCATACAGATTGGTGGGCATGGCCGCCAGATAGCGCGTGCCGTACTGGCGGTTGTAGGCCCAGCACATCTCGATGCCCGCGATCTTGGCCAGCGCGTAGGGACGGTTGGTCGCTTCCAGCGGGCCGGTGAGCAGATGCTCTTCCTTCATCGGCTGCGGGCACTCGCGCGGATAAATGCAGGATGAGCCGAGGAACAACAGGCCCTTGACCTGGTTGCGCCAGGCTTCGTGAATCACGTTGGTCTGGATCGCCAGGTTCTGCTGGATGAATTCCGCCGGATAGGTGTTGTTGGCATGGATGCCGCCGACTTTCGCCGCCGCGAGAAAAACATACTCGGGCTTTTCCGCTGCGAAAAAATCACGCACCGCAGACTGATCAGTCAAGTTCAGTTCGGCATGGGTACGAGTGATGAGGTTGCGGTAACCCTGGGCATGGAGTTGGCGTACCAATGCCGAACCGACCAGGCCGCGATGGCCCGCAACAAAAATCTTGCTGTCGAGTTGCATGGACGATCCCGCTTTACTCATGGCGATTTAAAGTTTTGTAGCCATGCTTCTTGACCAGCTCGTCGCGCTCCGATGCCTTCAGGTCTTCGCGCACCATTTCGGCGACGAGTTCCTTGAAGGTGATCTTCGGCGTCCAACCGAGTTTTTCGCGCGCCTTGCTCGGGTCGCCCAGCAGGGTCTCGACTTCGGTCGGGCGGAAGTAGCGCGGATCGACCGCGACGATGCAGCGGCCCTCGGCGTCGTAACCCTTCTCGTCCACGCCCTCGCCTTCCCAGCGAATATGCATGCCCAGCTCTTCGGCCGCCGCGTTGACGAAGTCGCGCACGCTGTATTGCACGCCGGTGGCGATCACGAAATCTTCGGGCTGATCCTGCTGCAGCATCAGCCATTGCATCTCGACATAATCCTTGGCATGGCCCCAGTCGCGCAAAGAATTCATGTTGCCCAGATACAGGCAATCCTGCAGTTCCAGCTTGATGCGCGCCAGCGCGCGCGTGATCTTGCGCGTGACGAAGGTTTCGCCGCGCACCGGCGATTCGTGGTTGAACAGGATACCGTTGCAGGCATAAATTCCATACGCCTCGCGATAGTTGACGGTGATCCAGTAGGCATACAGCTTGGCCACGGCATACGGGCTGCGCGGATAAAACGGTGTGGTTTCTTTCTGCGGGATCTCCTGCACCAGGCCATACAGCTCGGAGGTGGATGCCTGATAGAAGCGCGTCTTCTTTTCGAGGCCGAGGATGCGGATCGCTTCGAGCACGCGCAGCGCGCCCAGCGCATCGGAGTTGGCCGTGTATTCCGGCTCCTCGAACGACACTGCGACGTGGCTCTGCGCGGCGAGGTTATATATCTCGTCAGGCTGCACCTGCTGGATGATGCGCACCAGGCTGCTGGAATCGGTCATGTCGCCGTAATGCAGGATGAAATTGCGGTGGCTGATGTGCGGGTCCTGATACAGGTGGTCGATGCGGTCGGTGTTGAACAGCGAAGAACGGCGCTTGATGCCATGCACCACATAACCCTTCTTCAACAGAAATTCGGCCAGATAAGCGCCGTCCTGTCCGGTGACGCCAGTGATCAATGCAATTTTATTTGTCATGCAAACACCCCGTTTATGCTGATAGCGGATTATATTTCAAGTCGTACTTCATGCTGTCATATCCGGCACATATTCCGGCACCCATTGCGCCAGTGTGCGTTTCGCCTCTGCATCGTCCAGCACAATATGCGCGCTCACGAAGCTTAGCAATTCCTGCAACCAGTCGACATTTACCCCCTGCGCGCGCGCGATGCGCAGCTTGGGATGCGGCGTAGGCAGCGTGTGTTCGTTGTCGGAGAGCAACTCTTCATACAGTTTCTCGCCGGGACGCAGGCCGGTGAATTCGATGCGGATGTCATCTTCGCTGAAACCGGACAGGCGGATCATGTCGCGCGCCAGATCGGCAATCTTCACCGGTTCGCCCATGTCCAGCACGAATATCTCGCCGCCGCTTCCCATCAGCCCGGCTTGCAGCACCAGCTGTGCCGCCTCGGGGATGGACATGAAATAGCGCGTAATCTCCGGATGAGTGACGGTCACGGGGCCGCCTTGGGCGATCTGTTCGCGAAACTTCGGGATCACGCTGCCGGTGCTGCCCAGCACATTGCCGAAACGCACCATCACGAAGCGCGTGCCCTCCGCCTGCTGCAAGCCCTGGCACACCATCTCGGCGAGGCGCTTGCTCGCGCCCATCACGTTGGTCGGGTTCACCGCCTTATCGGTGGAGATCAACACGAACCGTTCCACGCCGCTACGTTGCGCCGCATAGGCCACACAACAGGTGCCGAGCACGTTATTGCGCACTGCCTGCCATGCGTTGCGCTGCTCCATGAGCGGCACATGCTTGTATGCGGCGGCATGGAACACCACGGCGGGGCGATGCTTGCCCATCACTTCGTCCAGCCGTGCCCGGTCGCGCACGTCTCCGATCAGGAATTCACATGGCAGATCGAGCCTGGTCATCCGCAGTTCTTGTTCAATGGTATAGAGCGCGAATTCGTTCTGTTCGAACAGCATGAGTACGCCCGGATCGAAGCGCGCGATCTGGCGGCACAATTCGGAACCGATGGAACCGCCCGCGCCGGTGACCAGTACCGCTTTGCCGCTGATCAGCCCATGCAATCCCGCATCATCCAGTTGCACGGGATCGCGCCCCAGCAGATCGTCAAGCTCAACGGCACGCAATTGCGAGATGGCGACACGCCCGTCCAGCAGATCGTCGAACGAGGGTACGGTCAACACCTTGAGGTCGGCCTGATTGCACAACTTGATTGCGCGCCTGCGTGCCTGATGTGAACCTGAAGGCATCGCCACGATGGCCTGCGTCACGCCCATTTGCGTCGCCCACTGTGGCAGCTCGTCCAGCGCGCCCAGCACCTTGATGCCATTCAACAGGCGCCCATGCTTATCGGCATCGTCATCCAGAAATCCGACTATGCGCCAGGCATCGCTGCGCGCCAATTCCCTGGACAGATTAACCGCTGCATCATCTGCGCCCAGCACCAGCACCGGCTCCCCGCCCAATTTGATGTTGCGATACAGGCCCTGCTCGCGCCACAAGCGATAGATGAAACGGCTGCCGCCCATGATGAGCAGCAGCAGAACGGGATCGATCACCAGAACCGAACGCGGCGCCACCGCGCTGATGCGGAACATCCACAGCACGACAGGAATCAGCATGGCCCCGGCGAACACGGCCAGAAAAATGCGGCGTAGATCGGCAACGCTGGCGTAGCGCCACAATCCGCGATACAGGCCGGAGGCCCAGAACACCGCACCCTGCAAGGGCACGACCCAGGCCATAGTGCGCAGCATCTCTGCTTCGAAGTCCAGCGGCAACTCGAAATTGAAACGCAATAGATAGGCAGCCCCCCATGCGAATGCTGCCGCGACCAGATCATGCAGCAGCGCCAGCAAGGTGCGCGGGTTCAGTTTAATCATGCCGCTTCCAGCGCCCCGCATCCGGGCTACTCATGACGATTCCGGCAAAATGTTTTCCAACTGCGATCCAGCGCCAGCATCAACAGGGTGTAAATCCCGCCCCAGATCAAAAACACCAGCCACGGAAAATCCGGCGAAGTACGCATGGCCCAAATGGCCGACACACCAGCAGCGAACATCAGGACGTATCCCAGAAATGCCGTGTAGCGATGCCCCCAGCCAACCTGCACCAGGCGCTGGTAGTAATGTTCGCGATGCGCCTCCGTGATCTTCGCTCCGCGCAACGTGCGCTTCACCAGCGTAACCGTCGCATCCGCAATGAATGGGGAAAACACCAGTGGCGGGAACCATGCGGGCCAGTGGCCGCTTTGCCAGCCCCAGACACCCATCGCAGCAGACAGGAAGCCGAGCGGAATGGCGCCCGCATCGCCCATGAAAACCTTGGCCGGATGTGCGTTGTAGTAAAGAAAACCGAGCGCGGCCGCGCCGACGGAAAAGTTCAGCATGGCCTGCGTATCGTCGCCATGCATCAGCGCAGCGACGCCATACATGCTGAAACCGAAAAACGCCATGCCGCCCGCGAGCCCGTCCGAGCCGTCCATGAAGTTATACAGGTTGGTCATCCACACCGCATACAGCAACACGGCCAGCGCCAGTGCCACATCTTGCCACAGTACGCCTGAGCCCAGCACCAGCATGAAGGCCGCAATGAAATGCGCGAATAGCCGCCTGACCACTGGCAAGCCACGCACGTCATCCAGCAGCGAGACACCAAACAACAGGATCGCCGGTATCACTATCCACCAGGCCAGCAAGTTGATGACCAGCACCCAGCCGCAAAATATGCCTGCCATCAGGCCCACGCCACCGATGCGCGGAATGGGCTCTTCATGCAAGGAGCGTTCATTGGGAAAATCCTGAATCGTCTTGCCGATCTTGCTGGCAAGCAGAATGATGGTCAGCAACATGGTGACCAATGCGGAAACTACAGGAGAATAATGAGCCATAGAGAGAAACGTAGATTCAGGAAAGTATTGCGGCTGTCGGAGAGTTAATGAAGAACACGTCGCTATGTCTCCGCCAAATCAAGGGTTCGCGCTTGCTGTTGAAGGCGGTAGACAATTTCCAGAAGAAGTTGCGCAGCATGATCCGCAGACAAGAGCGCATCAAGAAATAAATTCGGACTGCTCATGTATTCATGCACCAGCAAATTCCGCAGCTTGCGTATGCCTATGAAGTCTTCCGCTGACTCAACCCAGCCCATGCGCTCCGCATAAGCCAGCACATCCAGCAACGACTTGGGTTGTTCGCCCAGCAAATTTGCGAAACGGGGAACCAGTTTTTCGCCGATATGGTCTTGCAATCTGGCAAAACGGGAAACAAAAGCATCTATCTTTTCAGCCAAGTCTTCCCGCTCGGAAAGTTTTTCTACCCAGGATATGTCTATAGGCTGCGCAAAAAGCGTGCGCCGGGAATAGGAAAGATGAGCCGCTTCTTTTACTGCCAATTGCAAAGCCTGTATTGCGGCCTCCGCATATTCGGGCAAATAGCGCAAACTCATAGCAACACACCCGTGCGTTTGGCCACCTCAAAAACCGGTGCGCTGGGCGTTTGGCCATCTTTGAGCAAGAGATCAATCTTGCGCTCTCCCAATGCCATGATCATGGCGCCGTAAATCTTGCAGATGGTCTGCGCCCGGTTATTCAAAACGGCATCGGTTTCCAACAGCAGATCAATATCCCCACCGCGTTGCGCATCATCAACACGCGAGCCAAACAGCCAGACACGGTGGGGAACACCCAACACGCGGCTGGCAATTTGCTTGATTATGGCGATTTGTTCGTCGGCGAGTCTCATGGCAGTTATTCTATCAGGCAACCGCCTGTCGGAGGGATACGGCGGAGTAACAATCCACCGGCAGAACCGGGGATTTACCTCACTGAAATTACGGAATGCATCTGTGTTTCACCGTTTCGGCCAAGCCCTGCTGCAAGGCGTAAGGCGGTGACCAATTCAACTCGCGGCGGATTTTACCATCGTCGACCCGTAACGACCCCAGCAAACGTTCTATCTGTTCATGTTTGCCTGTCAGCTTACCCGCCAGCCGCAACCATGTGGCCGGACAGGGGAACAGGCGCGAAGGAACATCCATGGCCGCCGCCAACTGCCGCAACAGGTCCGGAGTGGAAACATCTTCGCCGTCAGAAACCAGATAGGTCTGCCCCGCAGCGGCGGGATGCTCGGCACAGGCCATCAAGGCATGCGCCAGATTGCCCACGTAGATCAGGCTGCGCAGATTGTGCACGGAAGCGAACGGCAGGGGGAAGCCCAGGGCAACCGCGTTCAGCATTTGTGCAAAGTTGCCTTTCACTCCTGAACCATAGACCAGAGGCGGGCGCACGATGACCACCTCCAGCCCGGTTTCCTCAGCGACCCGCTGCAAAGCCTGTTCGGCCTCCCATTTGGAAACGCCATAGGAATCTTGCGGTGACGGTGCATCGGCTTCGGAGTATTTCTGCCCGTCACGAGTTGCTTCGCCATTGACCTTGATCGAACTGACATAGACTATGCGTTTCACGCCGCTGACTGCCGCGCTTCGCGCGAGATGCTCTGTGCCCGCCGTGTTCACGCGACGGAATTCGGCCAACGGGTCGGCAGCGGTGTCGCGCATCACATGCACCCGTGCGGCAAGATGCATCACAGTATTGACACCAGCCAGAGCAGATGACCAATCCGTTGCTGGGTTAATATCACCCACCTCGATCTGTGACAACAGGCGGTCGGAACACCCCGGAAATAGGGATTTTTTACGGACTGCCGCTACCACTGCGGCGCCCTGCTCCTGCAACTTGCCGCATAGCTCGCGTCCGACGAAACCCGATGCGCCGGTAATCAGCACACGCTTTCCGCTATTCGATATCCGGTTTGCAGACGAACTCAGAACACGCCTCCCCATTTCTTCCAATAAACCAGGGCAGAGCGGATAAACACCCAACGCATGCGCCAGCTCCGGCGGGAATCGCGCGCCCAGCGATGAACCACCTTGACCGTCGGCACATAAATCACGCGCGCTATCTTCAGCATGCGCCGGCCGATGTCGGCATCTTCAAAATACATGAAGAAGCTGGCATCGAATCCGCCCAGTTCGCGCAACCGCGCCGTGCGAAAAAACATGCAGCAGCCAGTGGGAAACTGGATGCCCTCTATCTGCGAGGCATAATCGCACTCGCGCATCTCGAAGGCATCAAGCCCGGCCTGAAATAGCGACCTCAGCCATTCAGGCGCAAAACCGCGCAGGAACAGGATGAACAGGGTCGGGTTGCGCTTGCACAAATAGTGCCGCTCGCCATCTTCACCATATACCGCAGGCGTAAGCAAACCCGCGTCAGGGTTGGCCTCCATGAAATCCAGCGCCGCATGCAAAGCATCTTCGGCGACAAACAGATCGGGATTGATCACCAGATGATAATCCGACTGCGTTTGCCCGATCACCAGATTATTGCCGTGCCCATAACCCGCATTGCCCGGCGCCTGCAACAAGCGCACCGTCCAGTCCGGCAGTTCCCCGGCTCGCTCCCTCACCCGTGCCCGCAACTGTTCATGCAGGATCGCGTCGCAGGAATTATCCACCAGCGTCAATTCAAGATGCAGGGCCTTGTCCTTCTTTGCATAGCGGGCAGCACGCTGCAAGGCCAGCAGCGTGCGTTCCAGCACCGCGAGGTCTGGCTTGTAGATCACCAGGGATGCGCTTAACGATAACTCAACCATTCGGCTCATACTCCGGATGACGCACGCAGAACCCCGGGCTGAGGTTTCCGGGATACTGGGGCGGCTCCACGAACGCCACACTCAGCGATGCCATCAGGTGCGCAGGTTTGACTCGCCCAGTTTCCAGCGCTGCCTGATCGGCGCGCGCGACCCGGTCGATGAAATCCGTATCCCACTGACGCGCGGGGTCGAAGTTCGGGCCTATATCGCGGTCGATGAACACATCAATGACGTTGGCGAACGGAATGAATCTCAGGAAATGGAATCGCTCCAGCAGCAAGGGCAGAATATCCTGGGCGCGCACGCCCTCGAAACTCAGCCGCGAATTGTCAAAGTTCGTGTACGACTGTTGCGTTATGTTCAAACGCCGATTAACACGATATGACATCGGCAGTTGCTGCCAGAACGTATCGATGATTTCCAGCGCTTCGGGCCAGCGCATATGCCCATTGCGCCCTATCATATCCGAAAGCACGAACCTTCCATCGCTTGCCAAGGCCCGGTGTATCCCGTCAAACAATCCCTCCAGATTCACGACATGGTGCAGTGACTGGTTGGCAATAATCACCTGATAGCAACCCGCCTCCGGCGGCGCCCAGAGATTGAAGTCCGCCTGCGCCGCCACCAGATATTCTGCAACACCGCGCTGTGCAGCGAGTGCTGCGCCACGTGCAAGCATGGTTGCATTGATGTCCATGCACTCGATTATGAATTCGCCATATCCCCTGTCCCTCAAACGACAGGCCAGTTCCACTTCAAAATCGCAGTTGCCGCACCCTATGCTCAGCAGACGCGCAGGCTGCCTGGGCACCGCACCAAGAACACGGACGATCTCGTTCAGGAAAAAATCTTCAATGCTGTTAAAACCGAATTCCCGCACCAGCGGTGCCAGGTATTTACCCGACCAGTAGTTATAGATGGGCGGCAAATCATGCACCTCGGTAACGCTCGCGTAATTTGCCTGTTCGATCAGTGTGCGTAGATAGTAGCGCAGGCCGGTATTCCGCACGCAGGCCTGACCATCGTCGGGGCGATAATAAATCCGCTTGACCCAAGGCAGCAGGCCGGTGGTTTTAAGCAACCAGCGAACTGCGCCCAACAGGCGAACCAGCAGAAATTGGCATTTATCTTTCACAGCGCCCCTCAATCCGACACCTCAGCCTTCGCTTCATATGGCAAATTTTTGCAGCGGCTCATGGTCTTGCCGTATCGAACGGAACCAGTCCATAAAATTCAGAAGGCTGGAAAATGCATGGTTTCCTTTCGTTGCCGCCATCGCATCCTGCGGTGCTATGAGCACTGAGCAGCCCACGCCGGCATTGATGGCCGCTTCGATATCGGATTCCTTGTCGCCCACCAGCATGGACTCTTTCAGATCCAGAGCCAGATCGCTCTGTGCGCGCAGCAGCATGCCGGGATTCGGCTTGCGGTCGAACGACTCTTTGCGAAAATCACCGATGCCCGCCTGCGGATGGTAGGGGCAGTGATAAACTGCCGTGATCGTGATGTCCTGTTTGGCAAATTGCCCCAGCATCCACTGCGTCAGGTTCTGGAAGTCCTGCTCCGTATAGTAACCGCGTCCGATGCCAGCCTGGTTCGTCACCACCACGAGCAGATAACCTTGCTCGTCGGCATAGCGGCAAACATCGAATATGCCCTCGACAAACTCGAATTTTTCCGGCTGATAAACATAGCCCTGATCCAGGTTAATGATGCCATCACGATCAAGGAAGAGCGCTTTTTTCATTTCATTGCATGCCTGATCTGACACGGTAATTCCACTTGGGCCCGCTGAAAATCTTCCGGCACACCGATGTCGATAAAGTATGTATCGCTGACATAGCCGCATAGCTTCACATCTTGCTGCGACAACGCAAGAAAATCCCGCTCGAAGGAAAAGACCTCGGGCCACTCCCTTGATTCGATGATGCCGCGATTCACCACATAGACGCCCGCATTGATCAAACCCGGGGCTGAGAGACCTTTCTCTTCAAAGCGCACGACACGCCCATGCTCTACTCTAACGTTGCCATAGCGTGCCGTGTCTTCAAGCGGCTTCAGCGCCAAACTGATGTCGGCCTGCTGCGCATGATGGCAAACCAGCATCGCCTGATAGTCCAGATCGAGAAAGGTATCGCCATTCAGCACAAAAACCTCGCCAGCGCCTCCCATCTGCATGGCCCGGCAAATCGCGCCGCCGGTGCCCAGAGGCCGGTCTTCTATCGCATAGCGAACACTCAGGGAGCCGAACCGGTCGCCAAAATAAGTGACAATGGTTTCATGCAGGTATCCCACCGACAGCACAACATCGGTGAAACCGGACTCCTGCAACTGGCTCAGCAGCAGCGCGAGGAAGGGCGTTCCCGCAATGGGTGCCATAGGCTTGGGCACCTCCGACACCACGCCGCGCAGACGTGTGCCAAAACCGCCGGCCAGGATGATCGCCTGCATCTAATGGAGCGCAGAAAACATTTGTTGTTCGACCAGCCCGCAGATGATGTGGCCGATGATGATATGGCCTTCCTGGATCTTCGGCGTACTGTCCGAAGGAATCTCGATGCAATGATCCACCATCTCGGTGATGCGCGCCTTTTGATTGCCACTCATCCCAACCGTCACCAGCCCCATATTCCCGGCTGTATCCAGCCCGGCCAGGATATTGGGAGAGCGCCCCGAAGTCGAAATGCCGAACAGCACATCTCCGGGCCTGGCAACGGCTTCGATCTGGCGCGAGAACAGTTGCTCGTAGCCAAAGTCATTGCCGATGGCGGTCATCACCGATGAATCCACCGTCAAGGCAAACGCCGGCAATCCGGGGCGGTTAAACGCGAAGCGGCTTACCATCTCACCGGCCAAATGTTGCGAGTCCGCAGCACTTCCACCGTTTCCCATAAACAATAGTTTGTTGCCATTCTTCAGCGCCGTCACGCAAGCTTCCACGACTGCCTGCACTGTCAGCAACAATTTGTGGTCTTCCGTCATAAGTGCAACCACACTTGCACTCTCACGAATCTGAGCCAAGATTCTTTCTTGCATCACACCCTCCACGCCTGCGTACCATGTTTCGTGAAATGGCAGTTACTGACCTGCCCCTCGAATCGGCCCAGCGCCCGGATCACGCCCATGCGTTTATCAGGCGGGACAAAGAACATCATGAAGCCGCCGCCGCCCGCACCGGATACCTTTCCTGCCAGCGCACCCGCGCTGATCGCCACATCATAGATTTCGTTTATCAGCGGATTGGAAACCGTCCTGGCAGAACGCTTCTTGTTTTCCCAACCCGCACGCATCGAATCCACGATGCCGCTGAAATCGCCCCGTAACAGGCACTCCTTCATGGTCAATGCCTCGCGCTTGATCCCATGCATCGCCTCCACTGCATCCGTGGCTCCGGTCGCCACGTTGGCGCTCTGATCGGCGATGATCTTTGCCGACTCCCGCGACACGCCGGTATAGAACAATACCAGCGAGGCTTCCAGCTCGCAGATGATCCAGTTCTTGATCCGGAGCGGATTGATCACCGCGCGCTCATCCGCATAGAATTCCATGAAATTGAAGCCTCCGAACGTGGCTGAGTATTGATCCTGATGTCCACCCTGCAGCCCGCAATCAACCCGCTCAATCTTATAGGCCATCTGTGCGATCGTATAGTCGTCCAGCGGCAGGTTCAGCAATTCGGCGAACGCGCGTATCATCACCACGACCAGTGTCGAAGACGAACCCAGGCCGGAACCCGCAGGCGCATCGCAGAACGTGCTCAACTCCAGCGCAATGGGTACACCGCCGTGGTAATGCCGGATCATCTCGTTGTACACGGCCTTGTGCAAATCCAGCTTGCCATTCAACACCAGCGGTTCGGTGGTGGCGTTGGCCTCCTCCATCTGTTGGTCAGTCGCCACAAAGCGCACGACCGGCTCATCCATGATCCGGATCACCGCATAGGCATAGCGGTCGATGGTGGCGTTCAATACATAACCGCCGTGGATATCGCAATAAGGAGAAACATCGGTTCCTCCGCCAGCAATACCGAGGCGCAAAGGGGCGCGGGCACGAACGATCATAAATTACCTCGCTTACAATGCCGAATCGTTTTCGAACGGCGGGCATCCCTGATTCGACTGCTTCATCATCTGCATATCGTCCTGGTATTGATTCAGATGCAAACGCAGTTCACGCTCGGGCTGCTGCGCCGTTCGCGACCACCGCCCACCCGCCTGCACTTCCGCAGCCGTGCGCTTACGGATAACCAGTTCGATGCCGCATTCCGCCACCGGCGTCAGCGTCTGGTCAAATCGCGGCAAATCGAATCGGTAACTTGCCGAGAGCTGCTCTATCCTGATAATTTCCGCACAAGGCCCAAGCTCGCGCAGCATATCCAGCAGATTGAGCGAACGGCCGCTCCATGATTTCGCCTTGAAGATTGTAAACGTCCACTTGTGATCCCGATTGAACGTACTGGGGAACACACCCTGCTCGTACAGGTCTTCATCCGGCACGGTTATCACCATGTGGCCGCCCTCGCGCACGACACGGAACCAGTTGCGCAATCCTTCCGCAGGATCGACCAGGTGTTCCAGGCAATGGCTGCTATGCACGAAGCCCAGCATAGCATCGGCGACCCCTTTGAGGAACTGTGCATCCCCGTCCTCCCAATCCCAGGTCTTGATGTGGCCCATAAGCGGGAACAGCTCCTTGTACAGCGATAAAGGATCAGGCTTGCCTCCGATATCCAGTCCGTCGCCGACAAAATATCTGCGCAGGAAATTCGGGTCGGCGAGCCTGCGTTGTATCGACTTGCTGCATTCTTTCATTTCACACCTCAGGCTGGATTATTGAACGCGCGAAATACAAAGTGCGGCCAGATCTGTTCGGAATTCAATCCGTCGCGGCGAATCAGCAGCTCCTCCACCACCTCGGTCGCACCGATACAACTTGAAACGGTTGCGTCATCAAATACGAAATAGCCGCCGTCCACCATGAACGGCCTTACGCCTTCATAGGAATATTTCACCGCAGGCTGAATATCACAATCAATGTGCGCGAGGCTGATTTTTCCTGCCTGCGCCATCACACTGTCGTTGGTGTCCTCGAAGAACCCCTTCACCAGCACCAGATTGTCCAGTTCCAGTTTTGCCACGCGCTCCTGCAGCCTGGAGAAATCCGCATCGGAGAAATCGCCTGCATTATGCGCATCGACGCTCTTGTCGGTCTGCGGCATCCCTGCAAAGCTGTCGAGCGCAAACACCTTCATACCGGGATACAGCTTTTGCGCGATATACGCCATGAAGATGGCACTGCCCCCCCGGTAAGTACCGTATTCGACGATATGCCCGAAAGGAATCCTTCCAAGGTAGAAGCGCATCAAAAGGAAGATGTTCATCCGGTTTTCTTCGCTCATGATGGTGCGATCCTTAGCGACAGAAAACGCCTCCTGATAGAGCGGGTCTCCCAGTATCTTTTCCTTCAGCCCCCCGAACTGGATACCCCAGCCGCGCTGATATCCTTCATATACGTTGCGCCCCTTCCTGTTCCCTTGACTGATGCCATGCATCTCGGGCAGATATGATTGCACAATAATCTCCTTATATTGATTTCACTGCCCTGATGATTAACTGTCCGCCACCAAGATGGCCAAATTCCGCAGACGCATATACCTCGACTCCCGCTTCCGAAAAGCCCACTGACCGTAGCGTCTGGATCACGTCCCAGCCAAAATCCGTGAATACCAACGAGCCTTCCGCAGAAACCGGATTGCCGTGGTACACGGGCGGCAACAGATGTTTCTCCCCCCCCGCTTCCAATTCTGCCCGCACCACTGAATTATCGTAATCTCGATGGAACGGGATGCTGGCCAACAGCACTCCGCCCGGCCGCAGGATGCGGGCGCATTCCGCCAGCGCCTTGCCGGGATCCGGAACATGTTCGAATACATCGTTGCTGATTACCATATCCAGCGAACCGTCCGCGAAACTCGAGTTCATCACATCTTCGTGGCGTATCCCGTTTATTAGCTGCCCGCTACGATATTCAAAGCCAAGATACTCGCTGCCAATGATCTGGTTTGCGGGAAATGCATTTGTTGCCCACTGGTAGATCGCCGTGACCTGCTCCATGAAATATATTTTCACGTCGCGATGTTGCTCCAGATGTTGTTTGACCAGAGTAGCAATCAGGCGCTGCCGGTTATTCATCTGACAGAACGGACATACCAATCTTTCGCGCCAATTGGGAATCCAGCCATTTGCCATGCGCTGCCCCCCAGCCTGCATATCAACCAGCATCGGCACCGCCTTATTGCAGGGCACGCAATATCCATTGACTGAAAAAGCTTCTGCCTTGGCGCTTGCCACAAGGCGCTCTTCTATATCGCGGATAACAGCCAGCTCTTTCTGCTGCATCCCCCGCTCATATTCTTTTCGATCATGTGCCACGAAAACCGGAATCAACTTAGCGGAAGGCCGTTGGCTGCCGGAGTATTCCGCGCGCTGAATAATGGGCGAGAAAAGCTTTAATGGATGAACATTGCGTTGCACCTTGAATTCCAGCCCGGACAGAATGTTCGCCAATACCCGCCAGGCGGCCTCCGCGCCCCACGCCTGGTCGGCGAACGCCAATCCCGCTTTGCTAATCTTGTTCCAGAGCAACTCGTCCCCATAAAGTCTGGCGATGGTCGAAGCGATTGCTGTCGCCCCATCCGCCACCAGTATGTTTTCGCCATCGGTAAGCGACATGCCCTCGACTGCAAGCGTGGTAGCGACGACCGGCAGCCCGACTACCATGGCCGAACCGATCTTGCCCTTGATCCCTGCGCCATAACGCAACGGTGCGACCGATATCCGCATCCTGTCCAGCAACGAATCCAGATCTTCTACAAATCCGGTGATGATCACGTCGTCACCGGCAAGCTTCTGAAGCGCGTCAGGCGGGTTGCTGCCCACCGCATGGAAGCGCACGCCCGGCAACTGCATGCGCAGCAGCGGCATAACCTCAGAGACAAAAAATTTCACTGCATCCACATTGGGCGGATGCTGGTAGCCACCCACAAAAACAATATCGCGCCGCCCGGAAAAATTCTGCTCTGTGCCGCGCACATTCATGATGAGCGGAAACACATGGATCTTTTCCGCAGGCAATTCAGGCCGCAGCATTTCCAGCTCGGTCGTACTGTGAACAATGGAGGCATCTGCCGAACGGATAGCCGTAAACTCCCGCAGCTTCATCTCTGCGGCCTGCTTCATTCTGCTTGTGCTATTCAGCAGCTCAGCTTCACGCTGGAGCCTGAGATAGTGAAGATCGACGGTGTGATACAGCACCTTCGCCTGCGGGCAATATTTGCGTATCGCCCTAGTGTATCGCTCCGCCATATCCGGACGAAACAGAAATGCGAGATCATATCGGTAACCTGCTTGCTTCAGGTGTTTCTCCACCGTACTGATATAAGGCGCATAGAGCACCTCAACCCCGGCGCGCTGAAGTGCGGTAGTGTACTCGGGCAGATACAGAAAGTTGTAGGCTGCGGCAAAGGTCACCTGGAAATTCATCTCGCGCAGCAGCAGCAGCAAGTTAAATACTGTTAGCGAGCCCGCATCCTGGTTAGGCATGGGCGTGCAATAGTCAAGAACCAGCACGCGATATCTGGCCATTCTATCCTTCGCTTTATCTACCTCCTTTCCAGCGACCTGATGCGACGCGAGTCTATGCTTCCATCGCTCATATAGCTTCTTGCTGTTTTCAACCTGATAAGCCTTGATGCCCTGCGTCGTATCGGTTCCGGAAGTAATGCCCTCGTAATGGATGACCGTTGAAAGCGGCTGATAGATGACCCTGTACCCCTGGTCGCGAACCTTGAGCGCCAGGTCAGAATCTTCGCAATACGCAGGCAGGTAATGCTCATCAAAGCCGCCCAACCCGGCAAACAGCGATTGGGGGAGCATGATGGATGCGCCTGAACAATAATCGACTTCCCTGGCATAGTTGTACACGGGCAATAAGGGATCATCAAAACGCCCAAAGTTACAGGCACTACCGTCCCGCCATATGATGCCTCCTGCCTCTTGCAAACGCCCATCAGGATAAACGAGTTTGGAACCAGCCAGACCGGCACCGGGAAACTCGCTGAATGTCATTAACAGCTCATCCAGCCAGCCGGGAGTCACTTCTGTGTCGTTATTCAGGAAACATAAATATTCGCCTCGTGCAGCATGGGCGCCGATATTGCATGAGCGGATGAAGCCCTGATTTCCAGAATTGCAGATCAGGCGAATGCCGCTAACCTTTTCGAGCCTTGCTACTGAATCATCGGGCGAACAATCATCCACCACAATAACTTCAAATGAGACGCATGATGGCGTGGCGGCAATCGAGGACAGGCATTGCCATGTGTAGTTTATCTTCCCATAGATCGGGATAATGATCGAAACCGCCGGATTCTCCGAAGACGCTATATGAATTCCGTTATCAAAATTTGCCGCCCCGTGAAACCTCGGTTTGATATGGCGTTGCGTGGGCGTGAAGCTTACGCTCGTTGTCCCCTGGCTCCACAATAGCAACCTTGGAAAAACTCTGGATATGACTCTGCGGTGCGTCGCCCTGGTTTGGTAACTCAGCGGCAGCGCTTGATATAATTTTTTCGCCCGTCGCAGGCCGCCCTTGATAAATCGTTTTATCAATTTCATCGCTGCGCATTCCAGAATTTGTAACTGATCAAGAATTATTCCCTTTGAAGAATTTGCTCAACGCACGGAGCGGCGCAGTAATTTTCCAGGAGGTTGAGTTGTACAAGGCATCATTCTCGGCCTGCAATCTGCTCACTGCGGCTGCGTATTCTTCCTCATACTCAGCCAGACTCAGATCCAAAGTACGCCTGGCGCAAACTTCTTCTCCATATTTCATGCAGACTAGGGCAAACTCGGCAAGAGCCCGGCGCCTCGACGCAGTCGTTTTGGCCTGCGGGTGTGATAATGCGATGGACAGCACGTCCGTTATCCGCTTGAACTGGAAGCGTTCAGAAATCCTTATCCAGAATTCAACATCGAGAGAAAAATTCAGGCTCTCATCTATAGGCCCCGATTCCAGCCAAGCCTTGCGAGTAAACAGACAGGAAGGCTGCATGAAATCGTTGCCGAAACACCATCCAAAAAGACTTTCCCTGGTCACCTGTACCAGTTGGGGAGTGTGGACGATCTCGCCTTTATCGTTGACAACATGCCCCTGGCCGTAAATCGCGCCTGCTGAAGTATCTTCCGCATAAGCCTGGGCGAACTTTAATAATGCTCCGGGAACATAGTAGTCATCCGAGTTCAGCCACCCAAGCAGATCACCGCTTGTTTTTTCCAGCCCCTTGTTGATTGCGTGGCTTTGCCCTTTATCCTTTTCGCTGACCCACCAGGAGAGCCAGGGCTCATACTTCCTGATAATTTCTACCGACTGATCTGTCGAACCGCCGTCGATGATGATGTATTCGAGGTTTGGGTAACCCTGCAACAGCACTGACCGTATGGTTTCCTCGATGAATGCTCCCTGATTGAACGAAGGCGTAACGATGCTGATTCGCGGCCACGGATTGCCGTCCGGCATGTAGTCTGGAAGCCGCTGGCTTCCAGTCGTCCAGGGCCAGCCGGCTTGGCGGGCGGGCGGCGACGGAAGCTCTTGCAATGAGGGAGGGGGCATGCGAGAAAGCGGCATATTAAGTATTATGTCTGAGTGCGTGGCAGTGCTTTGGCGTTCTTCTGTCCCATTCCAATATCATGCCCCTGTCCAAATTCCTGTGCTTAATCTTTTTTCCCATGTCCATGCGTGGGAAACAATCACATCAAGATCAGCGTAGCGTGGTTTCCAGCCCAGCGTGTCATGCGCTTTTTTGGCATCGGCCACCAACCGGGCAGGGTCTCCCATGCGGCGCGGTCCGTCAATAACCGGAACTATTTCACCGGTAATACGGGATACCGTATCGACCACCTGCTGCACAGAAAACCCGTCCCCATTCCCAAGATTAAAGGCATTGCTGGCAGCTCCACCCTGTAAATATTCCAGCGCTAATATATGCGCATCGCAAAGATCGCAGACATGAATGTAATCACGAATGCATGTCCCATCCGGAGTGCCGTAATTGCGCCCATAAATGGTCAGGTTTTCGCGCCGACCCGAAGCGGCCTGCAACGCCAGAGGTATGAGATGGGTTTCGGGATTATGCCGTTCCCCCAGCTCTCCATCGGGAGAGGCACCGCAAGCATTGAAATAACGCAAAGATACCGATCTCAGCCCATAAGCACGGTCATAATCGCGCAGTACTTGTTCGACCATTGCCTTGGAAGCGCCATACGGGTTAATTGGCGCAACCGGATGGCCCTCATCAATCCGGATACTGTGTGGCTCCCCAAAGATGGCGGCTGAGGATGAAAATACAAAATGTTTCACCCCATGCCGCACCATGGCATCCAGCAAACTGAGTGTGTTAACAAGATTGTTGGCGTAGTATCTGGCGGGCTGCACGACTGATTCGCCTACCTGAATAAAAGATGCAAAGTGGAACACCGCAGCAAAACGGTGTTCCGCAAACATCCTGTCCAGCAATTCCTGATCTGCAATGCTGCCCTGAATGAACATGCCGCCCAACACGGCATCTCGATAGCCAGTGGATAGATCATCCAGCGTCACAACATCGTGCCCGCCATGCAGTAATTGTTTAACCATGTGGGAGCCAATATAGCCAGCCCCGCCTGCAATCAAAATTTTCATCATTACGCTACCAGCGAGAATCTATCAGTAATTTCAAAAATAACCTGTTGAGCAAAGCAGGCTTGTTATAGGCGCCGGATTTCAGCCACGTTTGGATTAATTTATCCAGCGTACTTCTTGGGTCATTAATTGTTCCGATCCCGTCCATCCTGAAATGGTCGGCTAACCGTTGCCAGTCGACATTCCATATATCAAGTTTTCTGAAGCGCCTGGTGCCGTAACGGTGGAAATACTTCAGCACTTCACGATCCCACCAATAGGCTTCCTCTTTCTTTATATTTTTAATATCAATATTTTCAGTTAAATAATAATCAAACCATGCCCCTTTAACTTCCAGCAACTCCGAATCTTTCACTGCGTACATGTGGTGGTACTGTCTATATATGTCGAATGCGGTCCGCTCCGGATTATGCAAAGTTTCCCAGCACTGATACCACCTGTGCTTGCTGTCCATCCTGTCCCAGTCAGTATATTGGTAATGCAAAATCATGATCTCGTCCAAATCAATGAAATTGGGATTCGTCGGCATCGGTATGCGCGTGCTGTGGATAGCTTTACCAGAGTGATCGCTCCCATCGTCCATAAATCCCAGCAGAATATAATTTCCCGGCGACCAGTATTGCGCTAGGCCTGGTCTCAGATTTGCCCATTTAAATCTAACGACTGTTCCTGGCGGCACCTGCAAAATAGATTTCCACGCCTCGCTATTATGAAAATTCGCCGAAAGAAACTCATCTGCATCCAGTGTAATCAGCAACCTTGGGCCTGCTATTTTTCGCGCAGCTTCAATTAAGAGTTTTTGCCTCTCCGGCTCATTGAATTCAACGGATGTATTTTCAATAAGAATTACTTTGGGGAATTTTCTGGCAATTTCACGCGAGCCATCATTAGAAAGTTGATCGGCAATAATGATATGGTCAGCCCAGAGGCTGGCTGCCGCCAGAAATTTCTCCAGAATCCAGGATTCGTTCTTGACCGGCGTCAAACAAATAATTTTTGGCTTAACAACAGGATCCATATTTCCCATAACTTTTCTTTGGGCTCAGCCGCTCAATAAAGACCGATGCGTTCCAGCTTGATGGCAATCAGGCGAGCCATCTTCTTCGGCTCCAGATGATGATCCAGCGGGTCGTCGTTGAGAAAACTTTTGGCTACGACTCCGGTCTGCTTATCCAGCGTCTCCTGTTGCAAATCCAGATAGCGGAGGCCACGCCTCTTGCAAAATTCATTCAACCTTTGGTTGTAATCGATGGCCAAGGCAGTCCGCTCTTTCTGAGTGGCCCGGATGGCAAGGCGCTTGTTCGCCACCTCACCCTTGACCAGTTGGTGATCCGGTATGGTCGGCAACGGCGTACTGCAAACGATCACGCTGGCCGGGGGAAGTTTCTTCAAGCAAGCCTCAATTAGTCCAAAATAGTTCGTTAAAGACAACTCGAATTGCTGCTTGATGGAAGTGCCATGTTTATCCGCCCGATACCAGATGACAAAACCACAATCCACTTCACCCAAGCAAAAAACCACATGCTCCGAGGAGGATACTTTGCCCAAATACTCCATGAAAATTGGCATCGCCCGGGTTTGCGAATGAGGATTGGCCAGCCCCAGATTGGTTGCCCCCGGTACGATGCAAAAATGTAAATCCGTTTGTTGCAACAGAGATTCTCTGGCCAGACACTCAAAGTTCTGGATGTGGCTATCACCTATGCAGTGCAATACTGCCCGGCGCACAAATAGCCTGCAAAACTTGAGTCTTATGGCCTGTATAAATTTCATGTCATTGATGGCCGGGCTGTAGCCAGCGCCGCAATTCCGGCTCGCAGGAAAATATTTCCATATAAATTTGCTCCGCATATTTATCGGCAAATAGTTTCCTGTTCTTCTGGTATTCCGCCGTCAGATTCACCACCTGTTCATCATGTGCCGTCTTTTTCTTCAACTCAGCCTTGGAAACCTTTTCCAGTGCGGCTTCAAGTTTTTGAGCATCCAGCTTTTCACCAAAGTGCTGGCATATCCTGGCGAACTCATCCGCCATGTTTGCTTGCATCCCCTCGTAGGTAATGACGGTTTTCTTGCGTGTGAAATTTTCCTGCGCCAGCCACTTGGCAAGATGGCGGGCATATAGATTAGTCCAATGGCGGCGACGCCCCTCGTCATGGATATCTTCTTTGTAATAACAAAGTTGTGAATAAACTGTCTCGACCGGATTGCGGTACAGATAGATCACGTTCTCGCGCATCAACCCAAGTTCCATGTCATGCGTGTGGTAACAGGTAAAATCGCTCGCATCCTTGAAATAGAAAGCCCGTATCAATGACGGTTTTCCGAAATACAACTCCATGATCATCCGCAACCAGTGACTGCCGGTGCGCGAGAAACTCACCATATAAGGAAAGTCAGGATTGTCCGTAAAGGATTTGATGGTTGCCGGATCATCGATTGAAATTGAGCCGTCCGGATTTAATATCCGATCCGCGATTTTTTCATCTGGTGTAGAGGCATCCCTGAAGTATTTGCTGTTCAAATAAACAGCGTCGCCGGCAGTCAACTGGGCATTGGGATGCGTATAGAGTTCATATAAATTAAGCAACCTGAATCCATGGGCTCTCAGATATACATCTATGTCGCCAAACAACGGCTGGCCATCGTAAAGCGAGACGAACTCTATTTCAGTCGTAATGATCTTGACGCGCTCAAGCAGTTTTCCACACCCTTTCAGCGCCTCCATTTCATAGCCCTGCAAATCCAGTTTGAGCAGATCAACTTCGCCGTCGGCTCCCATAACGTCTTCCAGTCGAACCTGTTGCACCTCTACCACCTGCCGCACATCCATATTCTTTCCATGGATGCCTCTATTGAGAGCCGACGGATTAAGCACTGAAGACGAGACCAGATTGTTCACAACATTAAAACTGACAGTTATCACTTCAGCTCCCAGAGCAGCCCCGTGGACTATGACATTCTGATGATCCGCGTAATGTGCCTTCAACTGTTCTACCAGTTCCGGAATTGGTTCGAAAGCATGGATAACGGGGGAACGGTACTGCTGCAGAAAATAATCCGTCGTTGACCCGTTATTCGCACCACCATCAATAATGACAGGCGACTCGGTTGCCAACTTTTCTTTTATATCGGCATAGCGATTTCTAACCGCCATCTGGCCATAAGATTTTGTCTCAGACACAACGACAGGCACAACAGAGGGGCATATTTTTGCCCGCACCCATCGAACCAGCGGCCTCAGCAATTTCTTGATCACAGCACCCTTTCTGTTTTGCTCGCAAGTTCATCCGGCATGCGGAAATCGTCACATCCAAAAACCAGCAAACCCCACCCGCATAACGGATGGTGCCGGGAAGTCCTGTCTTTATAGATCGGGTAGTAAAGCTGGTATGCCAATTCTGGATTCAGCGCATCTTTCACGTAATCATACGAGCAGACCTGCTCCTGATAAATGTCATAAATAAATTGCTCGTGTCCCGGCACTTTAAAGTCATCTATCAGGATGTAGCCTGAACTGAATTTCTGCGTGATGAATTCCAGTTCCTTCTTCAAAGGCCATTCGAATCCATAGCCATGTGCATCCAGCCAAAAGAAGCACCGCTCGGAGAATATCCCGGCTTCATTTTTTGAAAGGTGCTCGATGAATTGCTGGGACGTTCCATGGAACAGGGATACGTTGTTGTACTTCCCGGTATTTCCGCTTGCCTGGTTGTAAGCCAAAGAATCCGGCTCGCACGACAAGCAATGCAACTCTGGATTGCTTCTGGCAACATATGCCAAGGTGGATCCCACATTGGCGCCCGTCTCAATGAATGCCTTGCTACCAATTGCAAGATGGCCAGCCAGACTGATTAAATATTCATCACCGTGGAAACCGACATCAACGAACTGTGACACGCCTCTTTGATGAGAGGGCTCTTGTGCATCAGAGGAAAATAATTTTCTTAACCTGGAAAGCATGGGGTCACCATTTATGTTTATCATCTGCTTTCTGCAAGCTTTTTTACAGGCCGACTTAATCCTGTAAAAGGCTCCAGACGGAATCAGCTATCAAATCGCCACGTATCGCGGGCTCGCGGACACTATCGTTTGCAGATATTTCGCTAATCTCGAAACTGGCTGCCCTCACGACATGATCAAATGTCAATTTATTGCGCCGGATACCGATTGTCAGCGAATATGTTCCGGATTTAAGGCGAAAACTTGGGAGTTTAAGATTCACGGTTATTACAGAATCTTTGCCCGCAGAAAATAACGCGCCGGTTTCCTCACTTAATACTGTGGTGATCCGGTAGTCCATATTGGTATCCACTCCGACCACCACCGATAGTTCATCAACCTGTTCGAACGCTTTTATTTCAAGATTGAATGCGATGTCTTCACCGCACTTGAAACGAGTGACTTTTTCGCCTTTAGCATTTACAGGCCACATATTTATAAATCGGACTATGACTCCGTAGTCAGGATGGGCACGAGGCATATCTCCGATACTGCTGCTGCCCATCAATGCCGAGTCATTTCCAAGATAAGACTCAATCACCTTTTCCATTGAACCCGCATCACTCACGACTCCTTCCTTAAGCAAAATGCCGCTGCCGCATAGTTTCTGCATAGCAACCATGTTGTGGCTCACAAACAAAACCGTACGCCCCTCTTTGCCCGCATCTTCCATCTTGCCCAGACACTTTCTCTGGAAGTTTGCATCCCCTACCGCCAGCACTTCGTCCACAATGAGTATCTCCGGCTCCAGATGCGCAGCCACAGCAAAAGCCAAGCGTACGTACATGCCACTGGAATAACGCTTGACCGGAGTATCGAGAAATTTTTCGACTTCGGAGAAAGCCACAATCTCGTCGAACCTTTTTCTGATCTCGGCTTTGCTCATGCCGAGGATCGCGCCGTTAAGGAAAATATTTTCGCGTCCGGTAAGTTCGGGATGGAAACCCGTGCCCACTTCCAGCAGGCTGGCCACGCGGCCCTTGACGACACACCTTCCCGATGTGGGCTCGGTGATGCGGCTCAGTATTTTAAGCAGCGTGGATTTGCCAGCACCGTTGCGCCCGATGATGCCCACGCGGTCACCTTGCCGGATGTCGAAGCTGACATCCCTGAGCGCCCAGAATTCCTCATGCGTAAGATCACCTTCGCCCTGTTTGAAGGGGTGGATCAATTTTCCCAGAGCGCGGTTTGTGCCTTGTACCAGCGCTTCGGCGAATGAGCTGTGTCTGACCTGCTTCTGATGGTCGATGATATATTTCTTCGAGAGATTCTCAGCGCAGATAACGGATGCCATGGTCAGATCACATCCACGAATGATTTTTCCGTCTTGCGGAAATAGATTATCCCGCTCCAGAGTGTCGTCGCCACCAAGGCAAGCGATAGCAACAATCCGGGCCAGTGGAGCTGGCTGGCACCGCCCAGAATCGCCCAGCGAAATCCGTCGATGACACCCACCATGGGGTTCATCGAATACAACAACCGCCAGTCTTCCGGGATAAGATTGCTGCTATAGAGTACGGGCGACAAATATAATCCGAACTGGACAATGAATGGAATGAGCATTCCCAGATCACGGTATCTGACTTTGAGCGAGGCAGCCCACAACCCCATACCCAAAGCGGTAGCAAATGCAATCAACGTAAACAAAGGCAAGGTGAGCAGGCGCAGGTTAGCATCGAACCCATACCAGAGCATCAGCCCGACCAGGATTATCCCGGAGAGCAGGAAATCCACAAGGCATACGATCATGGCGCTCGCAGGGGCGACCAGGCGCGGGAAGTACACTTTGGACATCATTCCGGCATTGCTGATCAGGCTATCGCTGGCCCCGGAAAAGGCGCTGGCAAAGAGTTGCCAAGGCAACAATGCGGTGCAGATCAGAATCAGGTAGGGCACACCATCGGATGGCATCTTGCCCAGCTTATTAAAGATCAGGGTAAACACCAGCATGGTGAGCAATGGGCGCAACAAGGCCCATGCAATACCCAGCGCGGTTTGTTTATAACGCACGATGATGTCGCGCCAGGCAAGGAAGAAAAACAGCTCGCGGTAGCGCCACAGGTCGTGCCAGTAATGACGTTCGGCTCGCCCGGCTTCGATAACAAGAACCGAAGGATTGGTGTTCATACGCTACCCGCCAATTTTTCTGGGAGTGCGCCCGCCATTCTGCGGCGCCAGAAGCAGCTCGGCTTCCCGTTGCAGGCTTTTTATTTCTTTCTTTAACGCTTCATGTTCCGCGATCTTGATCCTGAGGAACTGCACGGTAATCCTGGCTTTTTCCTCGATACCTCTGGGGGTAAGCAGGTAGGCATAGCCTTTTTTGTTCTTGCTGTTGCGGAAGTTGTTTGCCTTCACCAGCCCTTTCTCAACCAGCGCCTGCAAACAATAATTTACCCGCCCCAGGCTGATGCCGAGCTCGCCAGCCAACTCGCGCTGGCTGACATCGGGATCGGCTTCCAGCCGCTTCAATATCCTGTACCGGTATTCGTCGCTTAACATGTGGCGCTGTCCATACTTTTTCGTTCAATCGTTGAACGCGTTCAGCATTTGAACACCATTCCTTAAACTCCGTCAAGGAATGCGCTGCAAGTGTATTAAGCCGGAATATCGCGCAGAGGCTTTATATAACCGCGCTCGACCAGGTAGCCGATCACTTGCATGGCTTCTTCTTCCACGGTAAGTGTAGCCGAATTCATGCTGATCTCGGGATGCAGCGGCGCTTCATAAGGTGAACTGATGCCGGTGAAATTTCTGATCTCTCCAGCCCGGGCTTTTTTATAAATGCCTTTGGGGTCGCGCTGCTCGCAAACATGGAGCGGCACATCCAGATGAAGCTCGATGAATTCCGTCGGCTCCAGCATGGCGCGCACCATGTCGCGGTCAGCACGAAACGGGGAGATGAAAGCCGCGATCACGATCAGGCCGGCATCCAGCATAAGCTTGCTGACTTCGCCTATGCGGCGGATATTTTCCACACGGTCTGCGTCGCCAAAGCCCAGGTCGCGATTCAGGCCGTGCCGCACATTGTCGCCATCCAGCAGGTAACAACGGCAACCCTGCTCATACAGGATGTCCTCGATGGCGCCGGCCAGCGTGGATTTGCCGGAGCCACTCAGGCCGGTAAGCCAGAGCGCGAATGGGCGTTGGCCGTTTTGCCGTGCCCGATCCGATTTGTTCACCCGGTGGGTGTGCCAGATGGCATTATTCACTTATGCATCCCCGATGCCGCAGTTAACGGCCACCTTCATTCAAATAATTCTGCGCCCCGCAACGCCATGCCCATCCGGTCTTTCCCGGAAAGGATGGGGTTCGCATCGCCCAACTGCCAGTCTATCGCCAGTTCAGCATCATTCCACACGATGCAGCGCTCATATTCCGGAGCCCAGTAATCGGTCGTCTTGTACAGGAACTCTGCGTATCCGGAAATGACAACGAAGCCATGTGCGAAGCCCGGCGGTATCCACGCAGAATGCCTGTTCTCAGCGGAAAGATACATGCCGACCCAATGGCCAAAAGTGGGCGAGCTCTTGCGCAAATCGACTGCAACGTCGAACACTTCCCCGGCGCAGACGCGCACCAGTTTGCCTTGCGCCTGTTTGACCTGGTAATGCAGGCCGCGCAACACATGTTTTTCCGAGCGCGAATGGTTGTCCTGCACGAAATTCGGCTCCAGCCCGGTAAGCTCCCTGAATTTGCGCACGTTGTAACTCTCGAAAAAAAAACCGCGCACATCGCCAAAAACCTGCGGCTCGATAAGCAAAACGTCCGGGATAGCCGTGGGAGTTATTTTCATCCGAATACCTGCTCCTTCAACAACCCCAGGAGGTACTGGCCGTAACCATTCTTGGCCAGCGCTTTCGCTAATTGCTCAAGTCTTGCATCGTCTATCCAGCCCTGGCGCCAGGCGATCTCCTCCGGTGCGGCAATCTTGAGTCCTTGCCGATGCTCGATAGTCTGGATGAATTGTGCCGCATCCAGAAGCGACTCATGCGTGCCCGTATCCAGCCAGGCATAGCCTCGTCCCATGACTTCCACTTCGAGCTGGGATCGCTCCAGGTAATGGCGATTGACGTCCGTGATCTCCAGTTCGCCGCGCGCGGACGGACGCAAGCCCTTGGCGATGTCGACCACTTGGGCATCGTAAAAATACAGTCCCGTCACCGCATAGCGCGACTTGGGAATCAGCGGCTTTTCTTCCAGACTTATGGCCTTTCCGGAAGCATCGAATTCGACGACGCCGTAACGCTCCGGATCATGCACCGGGTAGGCAAACACCGTGGCGCCGGCATCGTGCCCGTTCGCACGTTGCAGGACCGTAGCAAAATCGTGCCCGTAAAAAATGTTGTCGCCCAGCACCAACGCGGACGGGCCACCCGCCAGGAATTCTTCGCCGATGATGAAGGCCTGGGCCAAACCGTCCGGCGATGGTTGCACCGCATAGGAAAGCGACAAACCCCAATTGCCGCCGTCGCCGAACAACTGCTCGAAACGCGGCGTGTCCTGCGGTGTGGAGATGATCAGTATGTCGCGTATACCTGCCAGCATCAGCGTTGCCAGCGGATAATAGATCATCGGCTTGTCGTAGACCGGCAGCAATTGCTTGGACACGGCCAGCGTCGCCGGAAACAGACGCGTGCCTGAGCCTCCGGCAAGGATGATGCCTTTTCTTGATTTCATGCGCGCTCCTTGGCAAGAATTTCAGTCAGCATGCGTTTCGCGTGATACGTCCAGTCGGGCAAGTACAGATCGAACTCCCGCTTCAGTTTCGACGTATCCAGCCGGGAGTTCGCGGGGCGTCTGGCCGGCAACGGATATGCACTGGTCGGGATAGGTGAGACATCTTCCGGGCGGCACTTGAGCGCAGCACCCGTTTGCGCCGCCTGTTCCAGCACGAAACGTGCATAGCCATGCCAGTTCGTTTCCCCAGCAGCGACCAGATGATAAAGACCCTGCTTCGCTTCGCCACCCCGCAATACATCGCGCAAACAGAGTGCCGTAATGTCGGCAATCAGTTCGGCCGAGGTAGGCGCACCGAACTGGTCATCCACAACCGTCAACGCATCGCGCTCACGCGCAAGGCACAACATGGTCCTGGCGAAATTGCCGCCCCGTGCGGCAAACACCCAACTGGTGCGGAAAATCAAATGGCGGCAGCCTGTTTCCAGGATTGCCTGCTCCCCTTGCAGTTTGGTCGCGCCGTAAACACTCAGCGGTACAGGAACATCTTCTTCGATGTAGGCTCCGGCCTTGCTTCCATCGAAGACATAATCGGTGGAATAGTGCACCAGCCATGCGTCCAGTTTTCTGGCTTCTTCGGCCATGATGCCGGGAGCGACAGCGTTTACTGCGCGTGCAACATCGGCATCGCTCTCGGCTTTATCGACGGCAGTATAGGCGGCAGCATTGACGATGAGCGCCGGTTTGGTCGCACGGATTACGCTACGCAGTTGATCCGGATTTGCAAGGTCGCACTCTCCGATTTCCGGGACAACCATGTGTCCGAACGGCGAAAGGGCGCGCTGCAATTCCCAGCCGACCTGGCCATCTTTGCCCAGCAACAGGATATCAATTGCCATATTGCTGCTTGACCCAATCGCGGTAGGCGCCGCTGGTGATGTGTTCGATCCACGCGCCGTGATCCAGATACCAGCGCACGGTCTTGCGGATGCCCGTCTCGAACGTTTCCACCGGCTTCCAGCCCAGTTCGCGTTCGATCTTGCGCGCGTCTATGGCGTAGCGACGGTCGTGGCCGGGGCGATCTTTGACGTAGGTGATTTGCTGCCGATAGGAAAGTCCGTCCGCACGCGGCCGCTCCTGATCGATGATGTCGCACAAGGTGTGGACGACATCGAGATTGGTCATCTCGTTCCAGCCGCCCACGTTATAGGTCTCACCTACGCGCCCCGCCTCGAGCACACGCCCGATGGCAGTGCAATGATCTGCGACGTAAAGCCAGTCACGCACGTTCTTGCCGTCACCATAGATGGGCAACGGCTTGCCGTTGACGGCGTGATGGATCATCAGCGGAATGAGTTTTTCGGGGAACTGATAGGGGCCGTAATTGTTGGAACAGTTAGTGGTGAGCACCGGCAAACCATAGGTGTGATGCCATGCGCGTATCAGGTGATCCGAAGCGGCCTTGGATGCAGAGTAAGGGCTGTTGGGCTGATAGCCATGCGTCTCGGAAAAAGGTGCATCGCCGGCATCCAGCGAACCGTAGACTTCATCGGTGGAAACATGCAGGAAACGAAAGTTCGCCTGCTCCGCCGGTGTCAGCCCCGACCAATAAGCACGCGTCGATTCCAGCAGGCGGTAAGTACCCACGATGTTGGTCTGGATGAATTCGCCGGGACCATTGATAGAACGGTCGACGTGGCTTTCCGCAGCGAAGTTGATGATGGCGCGCGGACGGTATTCGGCAAGTATTCCGCCAACGAGTCCGGCATCGCCGATGTCGCCGCGCATGAAAATATGCCGACTGTCATCACGCAATGCCGCGAGATTTTCGAGATTGCCCGCATAAGTCAGCTTGTCCAGCGTAATGACCGGTTCGTCGTTTTGACGCAACCAGTTCAAAACAAAATTCGCGCCGATGAATCCGGCCGCACCGGTAACTAAAATCATGTAATGTCTGTATGGTTTGGTTAGCGGGCGCAAACTCCCCAAGCTGCCCCGCTGCCACGACAAGGTGGCGGTACCCGGATTATAATGCAGGCTCCGCAGGCCGATGGATTATTGTTACCGACTTTAGACTGGAACACACACATGCTTTATCCCGTAATCCTGTCCGGCGGCTCCGGCACACGCTTGTGGCCGTTATCGAGAACAGCTCTGCCCAAACAATTCCTGCCACTCGTTTCCGAACAGACACTATTTCAGGAAACGGTGCAACGCTTGACCGGCATACCCGACAGGGCCGCACCCATGGTGATCTGCAACACCGAGCACCGCTTTCTGGCTGCCGAACAGTTGCGCGATATCGCCACCTCACCGCTGTCGCTGATCCTAGAACCATTTGGGCGCAACACTGCGCCCGCCGTAGCCGTGGCCGCCTTTACCGCGCAGTCGTACGATGCCGATGCAGTACTCCTGGTGTTGCCCGCAGATCATTTGATCCGCGATGTCGCAGGTTTCCATGCCGCCGTCCGCAACGCCGTGGAACTGGCCGAGCAAGACCAATTGGTCACCTTCGGCATCACGCCCAACGAACCCGCGACCGGTTTCGGCTACATAGAGCGCGGCACTGTATTGAGTATAGCGGGCACTTACTCGGTGGCGCGTTTCGTGGAAAAACCCGATCTGGAAACGGCACAACGCTTTCTCGCTACCGGCGATTTTTTCTGGAACAGCGGCATGTTCGTGTTCAAAGCATCCGTGTATCTTGACGAGTTGCAACGCTGTAGTCCGGCCATATATACGGCGGCGCAGCAAGCCTGGCAAGGCAGCACGCGCGATCTGGATTTCTGTCGCCTGGATGAGACTGCCTTCGCCGCCTGCCCGTCCGATTCGATAGATTATGCAGTTATGGAGCACACCCGCTCCGCCGCCATGGTGGCCGTGGATATAGGCTGGAGCGACATCGGATCATGGTCATCGCTGTCCGAGGTAAGCGCCAAGGACGCACAGGGCAACGTACTGCGCGGAGATGTGTACGTGCGCGAAGCCGGCAATTGTTATGTGCGCGCCGAAACCCGCATGGTCGCTGCCATCGGCGTGAAGGATCTGGTCATCGTGGAAACCGCCGATGCGGTGCTGGTGATGCACAAGGATGCGGCGCAGGACGTCAAACATACAGTTGAATATCTCAAACAGGCGGAGCGCAGCGAGCATCTCGTGCATAGGCGCGTGTATCGCCCCTGGGGCTACTACGAAGGCATAGACGTGGGCGACCGCTTTCAGGCCAAGCGCATCATGGTGAAGCCCGGCTCCAAACTTTCACTGCAGATGCATCATCAGCGCGCCGAGCATTGGGTGGTCGTTTCCGGCAAGGCCAGAGTTACACGCGGAGAAGACTTGCTGGTGCTGCATGCAGATCAGTCCACCTACATTCCGCTCGGCGTCAAACATCGTCTGGAGAATATCGGCTCGGAGCCGCTATATCTGATCGAAGTCCAGTCCGGCAGTTATCTGGGCGAAGATGACATCGTACGTTTTGAAGACGACTATAAACGTAACTGAACTGATGATGGATGTGCTGTTAATCAAGACTTCCTCAATGGGCGACGTACTGCATAATCTCCCGGTGGTTGCCGATATCCAGCGTCATATTCCGCATGCGCGCATAGACTGGGTTGTGGAAGAAAGCTTTGCTTCGCTGCCCGCGCTGCATCCCGGCGTGAGCCACATCCTGCCGGTAGCCATGCGGCGCTGGCGCAAATCATGGTGGCAGGCGCGCAGCGAAATACGCGAAGCTTGCCGCAAGCTGGGCTCACAGCATTACGATCTCGCACTGGATACTCAAGGGCTGCTCAAGAGCGCGCTGATTACGCGTTGCGCATCGACCGTCCGTTGCGGATACGCGCGGGACAGCGCACGCGAACCATTGGCCAGTTTGTTCTACGGTCGTACGTATCATGTGAGCAAAGACCTGCACGCGGTAGAACGCAACCGCCAACTTGCAGGACAGGCTCTGGGCTACACCCCGCAGGGTGCGCCAGATTACGGCATTTGCGCGCCGGACACCGTATTGCCCTGGCTACCTGATACTCCCTATGTCGTGTTGCTGCATGCCACTAGCCGCGATGACAAATTATGGGATGAAGCAAACTGGATCGCATTAGGCAATAAATTGCACAGTGCCGGTTTGCGCACTGTGCTGCCTTGGGGCAACGCAGAAGAGCAAATGCGCAGCGAGCGTTTATGTGCCGCCATCCGCAAGTCAGTTTGCACGCCGCGCATCGCGCTCACCGAAGCGGCGACCTTGCTGGCGCGCGCGCGCGCGGTGATAGGCGTGGATACGGGACTCAGCCATCTCGCCGCTGCGCTGAACGTGCCCACCATCGGCATCTACACCGCCACTGAACCGGGATTGACCGGACTTTACGCGGGCAATCGCGCGCTCAATCTCGGCGGCAATAATTCTTCCCCTGCAATCGCGGATGTCCAGGCTGCGCTCGCGCAACTGCTCGGCCATGCTTAAGCCACGTTCTTTTTATACGCTGGGATTGTGGCTGTTGCTGCCCTATGTTTTTTTCCATCTGCTATGGCGTTCGCGCAAACAGCCCGAATATCTCCAGCATGCCGCCGAACGTTTCGGTATCTATCCGGTGCGCAGCAGCAAACCCGTGATCTGGCTGCATACCGTGTCTGTTGGTGAGACCCGCGCGGCGGCCAGCCTGGTACAGCGTTTACGCGAAATCTGGCCCGATCATCAACTGCTGCTCACCCACACCACGCCCACGGGGCGCGCAGCCAGCGAACAGTTGTACGGTGATGACGTATTGCGGGTCTATCTGCCCTACGACTATCCGTTCGCGGTGCAACGCTTTGTGCGCCATTTCCGCCCGCGTATCGGCGTGTTGCTGGAAACCGAAATATGGTTCAATCTGATCCACACTTGTCATGTCGAGAATATTCCGCTGCTGCTGCTCAACGCGCGCCTGTCGGAAAAATCTGCTGCGCGTTATGCACGTTACCCCAATCTTGTTCGCACCGCCCTGAATGAACTGGCCGCCATCGCTGCGCAAGATCCGGACGATGCATCGCGCCTGACTGCGCTGGGCGCGCCCGACGTATCCATCATGGGTAATCTGAAATTCGATATCGCCCCGCCGCCGGACATGCTGGAACGCGGCAAACAATTGCGCGCAATGTTCGGTTCAGACAGAAAAATCTTTCTCGCTGCCAGCACTCGCACGGGTGAAGAAGCGCTGTTACTGGATGCGCTAGCGCAAACCCATATTCCGGAATTGCTCAGCGTGATCGTGCCGCGCCATCCGCAACGTTTCGACGAGGTTGCGGCATTGCTCACACAACGCGGTATCCGCTTCCAGCGCCGCAGCGCAAACCAACACGTCATACCGGATATACAAGTGGTGCTGGGTGACAGCATGGGTGAGATGTTTGCCTACTATGCGGCTTGCGACCTTGCTTTCATCGGTGGCAGCTTGCTGCCTTTCGGCGGGCAGAACCTGATCGAGGCCTGCGCCGTCGGCAAGCCGGTGCTGATTGGCCCGCACACCTACAACTTCGCGCAAGCCAGCGAACTGGCCGTCGCGTGTGGCGCATCCATCCGCGTGCAGGACAAGGATGATCTTGCGAAAGTCATGGAAGAATTAATGGCTAAACCAGATCGGCTGGAACAGGCCGGTCGTGCCGGTTTACGTTTTGTGGAAACTCATCGCGGCGCAACAGAGCAAGCGTTATTACAGGTGAAACGGTTTGTTCCGATCAGTGCAGCGCAGTGTTGACTGCTGCCAGATCATCTTCGTTCAGCGCTCCGGCGGAAGCTTTGAGCCGCAGTTGGCTGAGCAGGTAGTTATACTCGGCCTGGTATAAATCGCGACGCGTAGCATAGAGTTGCTGCTGCGCATTCAACACATCCAGGTTGGTGCGCACACCGACATCCTGCCCCAGCTTGCTTGCTTCCAGCAGGCTGGAACTGGATTTCAGCGCCTGGCGCAAGGCTTGTACTTGCGCAATACCGTTGACCACGCCGAGATATGCCTGACGTGTTTGCAACTCGGCAGAACGACGCGCGTTTTCCAATTCTTCCCTGGCACGGTCGCGGTTGGCTTCAGCCTCGCGTATATGCGATTGGGTCACCCCGCCCTGATATAACGGAACATTAAGCTGCACGCCTAGCGCAGTACTACGGGTGTCGCTACCCGCACCGAAACTGCTCCCCCCTGCCGAATTCTTGTTATAGCTGGCGACCATATCCAGCGTCGGATAGTGGCCTCCGCGACTACGCGCCACTTCCTTTTCCGCGAGTTGCGCCCCCGCTTGCGCCACCACGACCAGCGGGTTGCTGTGATGCGTGCTTTCCACCCATTTTTCTACGTCACCCGATTGCGTGTCTGTGAGCTCAAGCTCCTTGCTCAAAGGCTGCAAGTCGCCCGGCATGGCATTGGTAAGCTGCTGTAGTGCGCGCTTCTTTATTTCCAGATTGCTTTGCGCCGCGATTTCCTGTGAACTGGTCAGGTCGTAGCGCGCCTGTGCCTCATAGGTGTCGGTAATGGTGGCGGTTCCTACTTCGAAATTACGCTTGGCCTGATCGAGTTGTTCGGAGATGGCGGCCTTTTGCGCGCTGGCCAATTGCACCGTGTCCTGCGCGATCAGCACGTCGAAATAAGCTTGAGCCACACGCAACACCAAGTCCTGCTCTGCATTCCTGAATTGCGCATCGGTTTGTGCCACCTGCAATTCAGCCTCGGTGTAAGCAACCCAGTTTTGCTGACGATATAAAGGCTGCACCAGACTTACGCCATAACCATTGCTGTTATAGCGGCTTTCTCCCGAAGCAAGGAATGGGGATGCGGCCCCATGGTATTGGATTGAAACATCGTTGTATGTAGCGTTGGCATTCAAATTGATACTGGGCAGCAATAACGAGCGCCCTTGTACCATTTTTTCCTGGCCGGCATGGTGCACCGCACGCGCCGCTGCGAAAACAGCATCCTGCGATTGTGCCGCATGATAGGTTCCAAGCAAGTCTGCTGCCCCGGCCATGGGAGTTGCGCTCCATGCCGTCAGTACAAACAATAGTGACCTTGCTATCGCCATGGCCCACCCGCAATATTAGAATGTTCTAATGTTACATGCTCGGAAGCTAAATATCAAGCCGGGCAAACAGCGTCAGAATACGAAACGCTCGGGTTGCAGCGCATTTTGCAACGGTGCGACATTGGTCTCAAACAAGGTTACAGCTTCAAACATGCCGGGAGCTGTGCAAGTGATCACTTTGGCCTGCATAGCGGGCGCATCGCCAACAATAGCGAACAGGCGCCCGCCCGGATTAAGGCTGTTGCAGAAAGATCCTGGCAGCACCGGCACGGAACCGGTCAATATGATCGCATCATACTGACCCGGCCAGCCACGTGCCGCATCGCCCAGCGCGAGGGTTGCATTGACAATATGCTGCGCTGCAAGATTCTTCTCCGCGAAAGCGTGCAACTCTGGCACGATTTCCACACTGGTCACGTGCTCCGCCAGTTGGGACAACAACGCCGTCAGATAGCCACTACCGCTGCCGACCTCCAGTACGCGGTCACGACGCCCAAGCCGCAGGGCCTGCAACGCGCGCGCCTCGATTTTTGGCTGCCACATTGTAACGCCATGGCCCAGCGGAATCTCCATATCCATGAAAGCCAGTTCCTGCATCACGGGTGGCACAAATTGCTCACGCTTGAGCTTGCTTAACAGATCCAGCACTTGGGGATCGAGCACATCCCAGGGCCGGATCTGCTGTTCCACCATATTAAAGCGTGCCTGTTTCACATTTTTCATTTTCACCGCTCCACTTCTGTCTTGAATGCAGATAAACAGTATAACAAGGCCACCAGTCATGCTCAACGTTTTGGCTACCATCACAAGTAACCGGCACGCACATCACAAATAGCGTTGACGAGGAAAACGTTATGAGAAACAATATGCAATACAGGATTATAGATAGTATGATGCAAATCAAATCATCAGTGGGGAAAGTTCATGATTAGAAGAATAAAATTCTTGGGGCGCGTACTGTTTGTTATCGCTTTTTGCGCCGTGGGAGCGGCACAAGCGGCGGAGGGAGATCCTGTAGCAGGAAAGGATAAGTCTGCTTTATGCCAGGGTTGCCATGGCGAAGATGGCATAAGCGTCAATCCTATGTGCCCCAATCTGGCGGGGCAGTTTCCAAAATATATCGAAAAACAAATACGCGATTTCCAATCCGAGCGCCGCACTGATCCCATCATGACCGGAATGGCTCAAGGTATAGAGGAGAAGCAGGATGCCAAAGACATTGCGGCTTATTTCGCGAGCCGTAAACGCATGAAAGGCTCCGCCGGCAGCACCAACAAGGAATTGGCGGCCAAGGGTGAGGTCATTTTCCATGGCGGCAACCCGGACACAGGGTTGTACGCATGTTCTAATTGTCACGGCGAAAACGGCAAAGGCAAGTCGGAAAACAACAATTTATTCCCGGTGATTGGCGGGCAAACCCGCGACTACATCATGAAGCAGTTGAAAGACCTGCGTAGCGGTGATCGCCACAACGATCCCGCAGGCATGATGGGCAATATCGCCAAGAAAATGTCGGACGCTGAAATAGAAGCTGTGGCGGAGTACGCAACTGGGCTTTGATTCCTGCCGTCAGACTGCTCCGCAAATGCGCCGTGCTTGCTACGGCGCATTTGTTTTGTGGTTTTCTCTGGCCTGAAAGTATGACTCTGCGAATATTGGTACTGATAGTCTTGCTGTATGGGTGGGCGATCCGCCCGGCAGCGGCAATACCTGCTCCGCACCCGGATCATGTCGTAATCGTGATCGAAGAAAATAAATCATACGCACAGATCATCGACAACCCGGATGCCCCCTATATCAATGCACTGGCCAAACGCGGAACACTGTTCACTCAATCCTATGGGGTGACCCATCCCAGCCAACCCAATTACCTTGCCCTGTTCTCAGGTTCCACGCATAACGTCAACGGCAATGCCTGCCCGCTTGAACTGGAAGGCGACAACCTTGCCGTTGTACTGCAAAGAAAAGGGCTGGACTTCACCAGTTATGCCGAATCCATGCCCACAGCAGGCTTCCGGAACTGTGTGGAGAAATCGTATTATCGCAAGCACAACCCCGTGGCAAACTGGAAGAATTTGGCCGCACTCAACCAGCCTTTCCAGGTTTTTCCTCGCGACTTCGGGAAATTACCCGCCGTGACGCTGGTAATTCCCGATCAACGCAATGACATGCACGATGGAAGTGTAGCGCATGGCGATGCGTGGCTGGCAGAACACATCGAATCCTATGCACAATGGGCAATGAGCCACAATAGTCTGCTGGTTGTTACCTGGGATGAAGATGATGGTTCGGCGGACAATCACGTCGCCACGATGTTTATCGGCCCCATGGTCAAACCCGGACGCAGCGCACAACGCATCGATCATTACAATGTTTTGCGTACCGTTGAAGAAATGTTTGGGCTATCCTATCTGGGAGACAGCGCACGAGTATTATCCATCAGTGAAGTCTGGCAGGGTGCCCGGCAAGAAAATTGATATGACAGCCATTCCCATTCAACTGAAAAATCAGGCAAGGCATATATTCTTTGGGCTGGCTACAGCTATCACTTTTTCCGCAATCAACACCAATGCCCACGCTGGCCTGCCTGAAGCAAAAGCAGCGTACCAGAGAAAAGATTTCGATACCGCAGAAAAAGAACTGGAGTCTCTGGTGGCTCAGGGCATACCGGAAGCCGAGTTTCTGGTTGCGCAGATGTTCGAGAATGGCGAGGGCGTGCAGCAAAACAATATGGAGGCAATGTCCTGGTACCACAAGGCGGCCTCACATGGATATGCGCCTGCGCAGAACAATCTTGGGTGGCTATATGAAAAAGGCACTGGCATCGGATCGCCGCTAAGCTATCCAGAAGCTGCGAAGTGGTATGGCAAGGCAGCAGAACAGGGCTATGCTATAGCACAATACAATCTTGGACTGCTGTATTACATCGGCAAAAATAATTTCCCGCGCAATTTCAAGGCAGCTGCTGCGTGGTATACGAAAGCGGCCGATCAAGGCATGGTTGCTGCGCAACTGGCCTTGGGGAATATGTATGAAAATGGGATAGGCGTGCATAGTCTCGTGCAGGCCTACAAGTGGTACAGCCTGGCCGCAAGCGCAGGAAACGAAGCGGGCAAGACCAATAAAAAACTGGTCGAGAAAAAACTCGATCCGGATCTGCTCCAGGAAGCACAAGACCTGGTGCAGGAATGGCAAGCCAACCACAAGTAAACCGTATCCGTGAATCCGTAAGACCGCCTAATCCCCGCTCCCGTCCAGCCCCAGCTCCTGAACCTTGCGCGTCAGCGTATTGCGGCCCATGCCCAGCAGAGTCGCTGCTTCGATACGCCTGCCACCAGTATATTGCAGCGCCTGTGTGATAAGCGTGCCCTCAAATTGACGGCTCAGGCTATCGAGGATGTTCTGGTCGCCGCGCTGCAAGGCGAGCGTGACTTGCTGCGCCAGTGCCGTGCGCCAATCGCCTGACAGCACACCATCCACCCGGGTCTCGCGCCATTCCGGCGGCAAATCGTCGATCTCGATCTGTTGCGTAGGCGTCATCACGGTGAGCCAGTGACACAGGTTTTCCAGTTGCCGTACATTGCCTGGAATGTCTTGCGCCATCAGGTATTGGATAGCGCTCTCGCTCAAAACCTTTTGTTCCACACCAAGTTCATGCGCGCTCTTCTGGAGGAAATACTTTGCAAGCAGCGGGATGTCTTCGCGCCGTTCACGCAATGGCGGCAAACGTAAACGGATCACGTTAAGGCGATGGAATAAATCTTCGCGGAACAGTCCCTGCTTCACGCGCTCGTCCAGATTCTGGTGGGTAGCCGCAATGATGCGCACATTAGCCTTGATCGGCTGGTGCCCGCCGACACGGTAATAGTTGCCATCGGACAGCACGCGCAGCAAACGCGTCTGCAATTCTGCAGGCATGTCGCCGATTTCGTCGAGAAACAGCGTGCCGCCCTCCGCTTGCTCGAAACGCCCGCGCCGCGTTGCCGTAGCGCCGGTGAAAGCGCCGCGCTCATGGCCGAATAGTTCCGACTCCAGCAGATCCTTCGGAATAGCAGCGGTGTTGATAGCTACGAATGGCGCATCCTTGCGTGGACTGTGACGATGCAGCGCATGCGCCACGAGCTCCTTGCCAGTGCCGGATTCACCGTTGATCAGCACGGTGGCATGTGATTGCGAAAGTCTGCCGATGGCGCGGAACACTTCCTGCATGGCTGGCGCATGCCCCAAAATGTCTGGCGGAACGAGCGCATCTTCGCTTGAAGCATTTTTGCGTTGGCTTTGTTCCAGCGCACGCCGTATCAGTTCGACCGCATGATTGACATCGAACGGCTTGGGCAAGTATTCAAAGGCGCCTCCCTGAAAAGCCGAAACCGCGCTTTCCAAATCAGAGTACGCCGTCATGATGATGACCGGCAGGTTGGGATAGCGTTCGTGCAGATCCTGCAACATATCCAGCCCTGAGCTGCCAGGCATGCGGATATCGCTGATCACCATCTGCGGCGCGCCCTGTGCGAGCGCGCCCATGGCTTCGTTGGCTGAAGCAAAGCTCTTGAACTCAATGCTTTCGCGCGCCAATGCTTTTTCCAGCACCCAACGGATGGAACGATCATCGTCTATGATCCAGACTGGTTTCATATTGTGGTACTCATAAAGTTAAACTAAACTTCTTGTAGACTATGGAAGGTGTTTTTAAAGTTTCATTGCACCGGCAGCATCACGGTAAAACAGGTACGTCCCGGTTCGCTGTCGAACTCTATGCTGCCCCTGTGCTGGCTGACGAAGTCCTGAGCCAGGGTCAACCCCAGACCATGCCCATCCGCGCGTCCCGATACCAACGGATAAAATATCTTGTCGTGCAAATGCCCCGGTACGCCCGGGCCATTGTCCATGATCTGCACCATCACCGCCAGACGATGCAATTTTTTCATCAGCGTGACCTGGCGCGCGATGCGCGTGCGCAGCACGATAATGCCACGACCCTGCATGGCCTGCGCCGCATTGCGCACGATATTGAGCATCACCTGGATCAATTGTTCCTTGTCACCCTGTAGCGGCGGCAGGCTGATATCGTAATCGCGCTGTATGGTGAGATCCGCAGGCATCTCGGCCAGCACCAGACTGCGCACACGCTCCAGCACTTCATGGATGTTGAGCGCGCTCAGATCCGGCACATGTTGCGGCGTGAGCAGCTTTTCCATGAGCGAGCGCAAGCGGTCGGCCTCCTGGATCACCACCTGGGTATACTCGCGCAATGCCGGTTTTTCCAGCTCCTGTTCCAGCAATTGCGCCGCACCGCGTATGCCGCCCAATGGGTTCTTGATCTCATGCGCCAGGTTGCGCAACAGCAGGCGGTTAGCCTGGGTCTGATCCAGCATCTGCTCTTCGCGTGCGAGTTTCAGCGGCCTGTCCATGGGATGAAATTCGAGCAGCAGATAGTGCTTGCCCGATTGCAGCGGCGTGGCCGCACAGCGCAAGTGCAATTTACCGTGCGCGTGTATGCCCAGCGTCAGGTCATGTTCGATGTAACTGGCGTTGTTGTTCAGCGCCTGCTGCATCGCCGTAACAAGCTGCTCGGTGTGGGTAAAGGCATGCTGCACCGGATGGCCGACCAGATTCTTGCTGCTCAGCGCGAACAGGCTTTCCGCTGCCGGATTGAGATAGGCGATACGCGACTGTTCATCCAGCAGAATGACCGCCGTGGCGAGGTGTTCGAGAGTGGGAAGAAAAGTATCCGGCATAAGTATTTCCTAAGCAGGGAATATGCCAGAAAATTGCCGTGTGAGTGATGATTACTTGAGGTTGGCGAGTTCGGACTTGAGCGCGTCTATATTCTTTTCATGTAACATCACTTCGTTACGCTGTGTCTTTATCGTCTCTTCGTATTTGGCCGCATCGCGCTGAACATTGCCATCCTTGCTGCGGTACATCCCCGGACTCGCTTCGCTGTTCTTCAGGCTCTGACGCGCTTCGGCCAGCAGCTTCTCTTCCGCAGTCATCTCGGCGCCCAGTATTTTGCGGCGCATGCTATCGCGGCTCTTTTGCATGTTGCCGTCCACTTTTGGAAAGTCGGCCGGACTGGCCTTATTGCGCGCGCGCGCCGGAGGTGCCATTACAGGCAATGGTTCCAGATTGAGTTTCTTCGCACCATTCCTCGGCGTGCTTGAGTACGTGACATGGCCGTCGGCATCAACATATTTGTAGATTTCTGCTTGCGCGCAGCCAATATAAGCAACGCACAACAACGCGAACTGTAAACGTGGCTTCATTGAATTCCTGCAGGTACCCATGTACGCGAAGTATAGGTTAAAGCCAGATGCCGTGACAAACGACAACTATAAAAACAAACGGGGCCTTGCGGCCCCGTTATCTGCCTGATGCAAACAGCTTACAGGCTGTAGTACATATCGAACTCGACCGGGTGCGTCGTCATGCGGATGCGGTTCACTTCGTCCATCTTCAATGTGATGTAAGCATCAATGAAGTCGCTGGAGAACACACCGCCACGGGTCAGGAAGTCGCGATCCTTGTCCAGCGCGGCCAATGCTTCATCCAGCGAGGCGCACACGGTTGGGATCTTTGCGTCTTCTTCCGGAGGTAGGTCGTACAGATTCTTGTCGGCTGGATCGCCGGGGTGAATCTTGTTCTGGATACCGTCCAGACCCGCCATCAGCAGCGCCGAGAAACACAGGTAAGGATTGGAAGAAGGATCCGGGAAACGTGTCTCGATGCGGCGCGCCTTGTCGCTGGCCACATGCGGGATACGGATCGAGGCGGAGCGGTTCTTCGCCGAATAAGCCAGCTTGACCGGCGCTTCGTAGTGCGGAACCAGGCGCTTGTAGGAGTTGGTGCCGGGGTTGGTGATCGCGTTCAATGCCTTGGCATGCTTGATGATACCGCCGATGTAGTACAACGCGGTTTCGGACAGGCCAGCATAGCCATTGCCTGCAAACAGGTTCTTGCCGTCTTTCCAGATGGACTGGTGCACGTGCATGCCGGAGCCGTTGTCACCGACGATGGGTTTGGGCATGAAGGTGGCGGTCTTGCCGTACTGGTGTGCGACGTTGTGCACCACGTACTTCAGGATCTGTGTCCAGTCGGCGCGCTTCACCAGCGTGTTGAACCGGGTGCCGATCTCGCACTGGCCCGCAGTCGCAACTTCATGGTGATGCACTTCAACGGGGATGCCGATCTCTTCCAGCGCCAGACACATCGCAGCGCGAATGTCGTTCAGGCTATCCACAGGAGGCACGGGGAAATAGCCGCCCTTGACGGTCGGACGGTGACCGGTATTGCCGCCGTCAAACTTTTCGGAGGATGCCCAAGCGGCTTCTTCGGAATTGACCTTGAGCGAGCAGCCCGACATATCGATATGCCAGTTCACTGAATCGAAAATGAAGAATTCGGGTTCCGGACCGAAGTAGGCGGTATCGCCCAGTCCTGAGGATTTCAAATAGGCTTCGGCACGCTTGGCGATGGAACGCGGATCGCGGTCATAACCCTTGCCGTCGGACGGCTCGACCACGTCGCAGGACAGAATCATGGTCGTCTCGTCCATGAACGGATCGATGTAAGCGGAGTCTGGGTCCGGCATCAACAGCATGTCGGAAGCCTGAATGCCTTTCCAGCCCGCGATGGAAGAACCATCGAATGCATGGCCTTCTTCAAACTTGTCCATACCGAAAGCACTGACCGGCACGCCGACGTGCTGTTCCTTGCCACGGGTATCGGTAAAACGGAAATCCACGAATTTGACTTCGTTTTCTTTGACTAACTTCAGAACGTCTGCTGCCGACTTGGCCATAACTCTTCTCCCAATAAACGTAACAACCACTCACAAAAGCAACCAGAAACTTGGAAACCCCGGACGGGATTTCAGCATGAAACATGCCACGGCTCCGCTACGCCAAAGCGCGCATTTTGCCATATCCGACCGGACAAATGGATAAAAATATGCGCCCCGAACTGGGGCGCATGCCGCTACACCCGCACTATTCCTGTGCGTGGCTGCGGTGCAAGTGGATCGCGCGGAAATAGGGATCATCCACAACGATCGCGTTGCAGCGTCGTTGCAAGGCCTCTATCTGAGCCAAGTCGGGATAACTTGCAAAATCAAGGAAAACGTCAACGTCTATTTTGCCATCCAGATAATGCAGCAAGATACGTCCGCCTTGCGGCAGATCCTCGCCCAGCCTCCCGGCCAAGTGTTTAAGCAGGGCATCGCGGCTGGGCAGGCGGGCATTGGGCCGCGTCAGGGAATCATCTTCCGGATCGATATGCACCATGACATCCAGCACATGGTGCTTGCGCAGCACCGCCTGCCGCGCAGTCTCGGCAATATAATGTCCCTCGGATACGCTGATCTTTGGATCGACCAGTACGTGCGCATCCACGAGTGCATTGTCGGCCATTTTGCGCGTGCGCAATTCGTGCAGGCCGCACACGCCCGGCGTCGCCAGCAATGTGGCGCGTATAGCCTCCACTTCTTCAGCGGACAGCCCGGTATCTATTAGCTCGGCCAACGCTTCAAGCGCCAGCTTGCCACCCATGTGCGCGATCATCACGCCCACCACGGCAGCGGCGATCAGGTCAAGAAAGGTATAGCCCAGCAAGTTGCCCGCAATGCCCACCACGACCACGAGCGAAGACGCGGCATCGGAACGCGCATGCCAGGCATTGGCCACCAGCATCTGCGAACGCACGCGCCTGGCTACCGCCAGCATGTAACGGAACATGCCCTCCTTGGCAGCCAGCGCGACAAACGCAATCCATAACGTCAGCGGATGCACTGGCTGCACCAATTCCGGATGCTGCAAACGCGTCCCGGCAGCGACCAGCAGCGCCACGCCAAGCGCTGCAAGCGCCGCACCGAGTATCAGCGTAGCAGCCGTCTCGACGCGCGCGTGACCATAAGGATGATCGGCATCAGCATGACGATTGCCGTGACGGTTTGCGAACAGCACCATGACATCAGCCAGCAGATCGGACAAGGAGTGCAGGCCATCCGCCATCAAGGATTGCGAACGCCCGAAATAACCCGCAACCACTTGCATCACGGTCAGCAGCAGATTAATGATGATGCTGACCCAGGTGCTTTTCTGCGCAGCAGCAAAACGCTCCGGATTGGCTGGTTCAAAGGCTGCGGAGATCTTATGGGCAGAGTCGTGTGGGTGATTTTTCATTGCGGATGCGATAGTATGCGACGCTTTGTATACAGCATAACACTTGCCCCAAGACTGGTCACCATGAGCACAATCACAGAAATACTCAGCGCCGCGCAACAGCGCGCCAAGGAAATGAATCTGCCTTATGAAGGCGCCCTGACCCCGGAAGAGGCCTGCCGCATTATGGAAGCTGCGCCCGGTGCCAAACTCGTGGACGTGCGCACGCGCGCCGAACTTGACTGGGTAGGCCGCATCCCCGATGCGGTCGAAGTCGAATGGGTCAGCTATCCCGGCATGAAACCCAATCCGAACTTCATGGCACAACTGGAACAGCAGGTGGAAAAAGAAGCGCTGACCATGTTCATCTGTCGCAGCGGGGTGCGCTCGCACAACGCCGCCGCGCTGGCCACCCAGGCTGGCTATAGAGACTGCTACAACGTGCTCGAAGGGTTCGAAGGCGACAAGGACATCGCAGAACATCGCAACACCAAGGAAGGCTGGCGCAAGGCCGGGTTACCCTGGAAGCAGGGTTGATCCATTGGTAGGTGCGAGAATTCATTCGCACCCACCAGTTCTTCAAATTAACTCGCCGACCAGTTCACCATCCCGCTGTACGCTGTTCCCAGCACCAGCAGCCCGAACACGATGCGGTACCACGCGAATACCGTGAAATCGTGTCGGCTGATATAGCGCAACAGCCAGCGCACGCACAGAAACGCGCTCACGAAAGAAGTGATGCCGCCCACCGCGAACATGCTCCAGTCCTGCGCATGGAATAGCTCGCGGTATTTCACCACTTCGTAGACCGTCGCACCGAATAGCGTGGGGATGGCGAGGAAGAAAGAAAATTCCGTCGCCGCCTTGCGCGACAGTCCGAAGAACAGGCCGCCGATGATGGTCGAACCCGAACGCGACATACCGGGGATTAGCGCCAGTGTCTGCGCACAGCCCACCTTCAACGCATCCTGCCAGCCCATATCGTCCACCGTTTCCACGGTGATCCTGTGCTCGCGTTTCTCCGCCCACAGGATGACCAGTCCACCGATGATGAACGCCAGCGCCACCGGCACCGGCGCGAACAGATGCGCCTTGATCGCCTTGGCGAACAACAGCCCCAGCATGGCGGCGGGCAGGAAAGCGACAAATACATTGACCGCAAAACGTTGCGCCGCCTGCTCGCGCGGCAAGCCGCTCACCACCGCCAGTATCTTCGCGCGGAACTCCCAGCACACCGCCAATATCGCCGCGAACTGAATCACGATCTCGAACACCTTGCCCTTCTCGTCATTGAAGTCGAGCAGGTCACCCGCCAGAATCAGGTGGCCCGTGCTGGAAATGGGTAAAAATTCGGTAAGACCTTCGACCACGCCAAGGATGGCGGCTTTGATGAGTAGTGCTATGTCCATGAGAGGGGGTAGAGATGAAGCGGGCCGTTCGCCCTGAGTCTGTCGAAGGGCAGATTATACCTGTCCTTGTCGCGGGGATTGCTCCCACTGTTCCAGTGCGATGCGCCGGTTCACCGCGCGCCGCTCCTCTTCGTTCATCAACGGCCAGCGTGTAATTTCTTCGAAAGTGCGCTGACAACTGCGACACACATCATCGCCCAGCGCCGTGGAGCAATGACCCGTGCAAGGGCAATCGGCTGAGATTTCGTGAGGAGGTGGTGTGGCGTGCAGATGCATGATGGCGCAATTATCCCGGAAAACCCCGTAGCTGCGAATTCATTCGCAGCTACGGCTGTGTCTCCCGTTCCAACTGCGTCAACCAAACCAGCGCCTGCTCGCGCGACTCGCCGCACATTTCTGCGGACGGTTGCAACCCGGTGCAAAAGGCTGGACGTTCCAACTGACCGAACACCTTGCAGTGCAGTTCCTCATCAAGTTGCGCGCAGGGCACCCCGGCAGGCTTGCCCTGCGGCATGCCGGGCAGTGGCGAAGTGATGGAAGGCGCAATACAGCAGGCAGCGCAGTGGGAGCGGCAGATCATCTTGATGGGAACTTGCATAAATTCAAAGCTGGCTGGAAAACAATAACTGCAAACACACACGGGCCGCATTGCGGCCGTGTGTGTTTCAAAACGCAAGCAGGTCAAGCCTTGTGATAAACCTCCGCCCCCTGCTTCACGAATTCCACCGACTTCACTTCCATTCCCTTTTGTAGCGCGTCCTGTTCCGAAACGCCCTGGCTCGCCGCGAAATCGCGCACGTCCTGGCTGATCTTCATCGAGCAGAACTGCGGGCCGCACATGGAGCAAAAGTGGGCGACCTTGGAGGATTCCTTGGGCAAGGTTTCGTCGTGGAATTCGCGCGCGCGGTCGGGGTCGAGGCCGAGGTTGAACTGGTCTTCCCAGCGGAATTCGAAGCGCGCCTTGCTCATCGCGTTGTCGCGCACCTGCGCGCCGGGGTGACCCTTGGCGAGATCGGCGGCGTGGGCGGCGATCTTGTAGGTGATGATGCCTTCCTTCACGTCGGCCTTGTTGGGCAGACCCAGATGTTCCTTGGGCGTGACGTAACACAGCATGGCGGTGCCGAACCAGCCGATCATCGCCGCACCAATCGCAGAAGTGATGTGGTCATAGCCAGGGGCGATGTCCTGCGTCAGCGGGCCCAGCGTGTAGAACGGCGCTTCGTGGCACCACTTCAATTGCAGGTCCATGTTCTCCTTGATCATGTGCATGGGCACATGGCCGGGACCTTCGATCATCACCTGCACGTCGTGTTTCCACGCGATCTGCGTGAGTTCGCCCAGCGTCTTGAGTTCGCCGAGTTGCGCTTCGTCGTTGGCATCGTAAACCGAGCCGGGACGCAGGCCGTCGCCGAGCGAGAAAGTCACGTCATACGCCTTCATGATTTCGCAGATATCTTCAAAGTGCGTGTAAAGAAAGTTCTCCTTGTGATGGGCGAGGCACCACTTGGCCATGATGGAACCGCCGCGCGAGACGATGCCGGTCATGCGCTTGGCGGTCATCGGGATGTAGCGCAGCAGCACGCCGGCGTGGATGGTGAAATAGTCCACGCCCTGTTCGGCTTGCTCGATCAATGTGTCGCGGAATATTTCCCAGGTCAGGTCTTCGGCCTTGCCGTTCACCTTCTCCAGCGCCTGATAGATGGGCACGGTGCCGATGGGCACGGGCGAGTTGCGGATAATCCATTCGCGCGTCTCGTGGATGTTCTTGCCGGTGCTCAAATCCATCACCGTGTCGCCACCCCAGCGGATGGCCCAGGTCATCTTTTCGACTTCTTCCTGAATGCTGGAACCCAGCGCGGAGTTGCCGATGTTGGCGTTGATCTTCACCAGGAAATTGCGGCCGATGATCATCGGTTCGCATTCGGGGTGATTGATGCTGGCGGTGATCACGGCGCGGCCGGTGGCGACTTCATCGCGCACGAATTCCGGGGTGATCTTCTTCGGCATGGCCTTGCCGAAGTTCTCGCCCTGATGCTGGGTCAACATCATTTCGGAGAGTCCGTCGATACGCTGATTCTCGCGGATGGCGATGTATTCCATCTCAGGCGTGATGATGCCTTTGCGCGCATAGTGCATCTGCGTTACGTTAGCGCCCGCGCGCGCGCGGCGCGGTGCGCGCTGGAGATTGAATCGTAACGCGGCCAGTTCTGGGTCATCCAGCCGCAGCTTGCCGTAATCCGAGCTGGGCGCGGATAGTTGCTCGGTATCGTTGCGCTCGGCGACCCAGCCTTCGCGCATCGGCGCCAGGCCGGAACGGATGTCTATCTTCACGTTCGGATCGGTGTAAGGGCCGGAACAGTCGTACACATAGATAGGCGGATTCTTCTCTGCGCCCATGCCGGCGGGCGTGTCGGCCTGCGAGATCTCGCGCATGGGCACGCGGATATCGGGGCGCGAACCCTGGACGTACACCTTGCGCGAATTCGGCAGAGGCTGCACCGCAGCAGCATCGACGTGCGCGGCCTGGTTCAGGAATTGGGGGATGTCATTCATGTTGTAGTGCTCCGGAAAATCAGGAAGCACCAGCGGACGCTTCCCTACGACGGCATTACCCGTACAGGTTCAAAGGGTGTTTCTCACCCCGCCACGACTACTGGTGAGGACCCCTACGCAAGGCGAACAAGGTACTGTAAAGCGCTTATCAAGGCAAGGCCAATTCGGCCATGACGGGCGTATGGTCGGAAGGCCGTTCCAGTTTGCGCGGCGCACGATCTATGCTGCAAGCCGTGCAATGCGGCGCCAGCGCATCACTCAACAGAATGTGGTCTATGCGCAATCCCATGTTGCGACGGAACGCCATCATGCGATAGTCCCACCAGGAATAGGATTTATCGGCCTGCTCGAACAGGCGGAAGCTGTCGTGCAAGCCCAACTGTTCGAGCGCATGGAACGCCGCGCGCTCCGGCTCGCTTACCAGCACGTTGCCCGCCCATGCCTGCGGGTCATACACGTCACGGTCTTCTGGAGCAATGTTGTAATCGCCGAGCAGCGCAAGCCTGGGGTGCTTCACGAGCTCTGCCTTGAGCCATGCCTGCAACGCAGCCAACCATTGGAGTTTGTACTGATACTTGTCGGAATCCACGCTCTGCCCGTTCGGCACATACACGCACACGATGCGCACGTCGCCGATGGTGGCGGCGATCACGCGCTTCTGTTCATCGGGGAAATCCGGAATGCCGTGTTGCACAGCGGCAGGCGCTGATTTGCTCAGGATGGCCACGCCGTTATAGGTCTTCTGCCCACTGAACACTGCCTGATAGCCGGCCTGCTGCAATTCGGCCAGAGGGAAATCGCTGTCCTGCTGCTTGGTTTCCTGCAAACACAGCGCGTCCGGCTGGTTCGCCGCAAGCCAGTCCAGCACATGCGACAAACGCACTTTGAGCGAATTGACGTTCCAGGTAGCTATGCGCATGGTGAGCCCGAAGCACAAACGCTCATTGCGTCTGCTTCTCTTCTTCCTTCTTCAGGTTTTCGGCGCTCTGTGCCTCGGTCTGCTCCACGCCCCTGGCTTTGTCCAGCGCATCGCGCTGCGGCTTGAACAACGGTGCAGGCGCAGTTTGCGGTGTGGGAGTCTGAGGCTTGTCGCCACAAGCGGCGAGCAACAGCATGGCGGCGAACAAAGTTATGAATTTTGGATTCATGGCTACTCCGTCTGCCTCTTCTCCATCACCGGCGTAGAAGCTGGCGGGCTAGTCGGGCCAGGCGTATTGGGCGGAACATAAGAGGCGAACCTGGGATACCCCGCATCATCCAGTTGACCGCTCCATTGTTCGGGCAGGAAACCCAGCAGCCAGGATCTGCCCACTTTCAGCGTGGGCACCTGGTTGTCGCCCGACTCTTTTCTGAAACTTTCGATCTCTTCCTGCGTGGACAATTTCTTTTCCGTGAACGGGATGCCGCGCTTGTTCAGCAGTTCGCGCGCCTGCTGGCACGCATCGATGCAATTGGCGGATACATACAGCGTGACCGGAAATTTCTGCCGCGCGCGGCGCGTTTCAAACGGCAGCGCTGCATCCTCGATCTCATGATCTTCGCCGAATTTTTTCTGCTGAACCTGTGCTGCGCCCTCCGCAGGCATGTCGCCGTAATGCACGTTGCCGTCCTTGTCCACCCAGCGAAATACGCCTGCCGCCTGCGCGCTGCAGCACCATGCCAGCAACAAGCCAGCCAGAATCAAATGTGGTTTCATACGCCCTCCTTAATTCCGTCAACTGTAGGTCGGGCTACGCCCGACATGGTGGGCGCAGCCCACCCTACGCCACCACTTTCTCGTCCAGCAAACCATTATGCCGCAATAGCGCATCAATCGCGGGCTCGCGCCCCCGGAACGCGACGAACGATTGCATGGCATCGCGGCTGCCGCCCACCGCCAGTATCTCGTCGCGAAAGCGCAGGCCCACCGCCATGTTGAGCACGCCATTTTCCTCGAACAGGCTGTAGGCATCGGCGGACAATACTTCCGCCCACTTGTAGCTGTAATAGCCCGCCGCATAGCCGCCCGCAAAAATGTGCGAGAAGCTGTTGGGGAAGCGGTTGAAAGCGGGCGGGATCAACACCGCCACTTCATTGCGCACTTCGTCCAGCAGTTGCAGGATCGTCTTGCCACCCCGACACGGTGGGGCGGAGCCCTCTGGTGCGGGAGGGGTGGCTTGGCGGCTGCTCCCGCAATCGGGCCTATCGGCTAACGTGTCGCAGCCGCCGTCCGGATCGTAATCACAATGCAAGCGCATGTCGAACAGCGAGAACTCGATCTGGCGCAAAGTCTGCAAGCCGCTCTGGAAATTTTTCGCCGCGATCATCTTGTCGAACAGCGCGCGCGGCAGCTTGTCGCCGGTCTCGGCATGGCGCGTCATATCCTGCAACACATCCCACTCCCAGCAGAAATTCTCCATGAACTGGCTGGGCAATTCCACCGCGTCCCACTCCACGCCGCTGATGCCGGACACGCCCAGGTCTTCGACTTTGGTCAGCAAGTGGTGCAAGCCGTGGCCGAATTCGTGGAACAGCGTGATGACTTCGTCGTGCGTGAACAGCGCGGGCTTGCCGCCGACCGGTGAGGCGAAATTGCAGTTGAGATAAGCGACCGGAGTCTGGATGCCGGACGGAATGCGTCGACGCGTAATGGCATCGTCCATCCACGCCCCGCCGCGCTTGCTGTCGCGCGCATACATATCGAGGTAGAACTGGCCGACCAGCCTGCCGTCCGCATTGAGGATGTCAAAGAAGCGCGCCGACTCGTGCCACAACGGGGCTTGCGAAGGGCGGACGCTCAAACCGAACAAAGTCTCGACCAGCTTGAACATGCCCGGCAGCACCTTGTCTTCGGGGAAATACTGCTTCACTTCCTGTTCGGAGAAGGCGTAGCGCTGCTGGCGCAGATGCTCGCTGGCGTAGCCCACGTCCCACGATTGCAGCTCGGCGAGGCCGAGCTGCGCCTTGGCGAATTCACGCAGCTCCGCCAGATCGCGTTCGGCGAAAGGCCGCGCGCGCTGCGCCAGCTCGCGCAGGAAATCCATCACCTGTTGCGGCGTGGTCGCCATCTTGGCGGCCAGCGACAGCTCGGCATAATTGGCGAAGCCCAGCATCTGTGATTCTTCCGCGCGCAGTTTCAATATCTGCGCCATCAGCGGCGTATTGTCGAGTTCGGCGTTGTCCAGCTCACTGGCGCGGCCCACATAGGCGCGATACATGCGCTCGCGCAAAGCGCGGTTATCAGCGTATTGCATCAAGGGGCCGTAAGACGGCGCTTTCAGCGTGAACAGCCAGCCCTTCTTACCCGCTTCCTGCGCCGCCTCGGCAGCGACCTGACGCTCATCGGCAGGAAGGCCGGACAGCTCAACTTCATCCTCGACCAGCCAAGTATAAGCGTTGGTGGCGTCCAGCAGATTGTCGGAAAATTTAGAACACAGCGAGGACAGTTCTTCCTGTATCGCCATGAAGCGCGCCTTCTGCTCCTCCGGCAACTCTGCGCCGCCGAGGCGGAAATCGCGCAACTCGTTCTCGATGATCTTCTGCCGTGCGGTGCTCAACGTAGCGAATTCCGCACCGTTGCGGATTGCCTTCACCTTGTTGAACAGCTCGAGGTTCTGTCCCAGCTCGGCGTAATACTGCGTGATCTTCGGCAGATTGGCGTTGTACACCTCGCGCAACTCGGGGCTGTTCATCACCGCATTCAAATGCCCCACCTGCCCCCACGCGCGCGACAGGCGCTCGTTGGCGTCGTCCAGCGGCTGCATGAAATTGTCCCAAGTCGGCACTGACGTGTCGGCCAGCAAGCGCGCAACCAATGCGCGGTTATCCGCCAGCAATTGCTCGACGGCTGGGGCGACATGTTCGGGTTTAACCTCCGCAAAACGCGGGAGACCGGAGAAATCGAGTAGTGGGTTCATGAATGACCTGAGGATAAAAACTGCGGGAGAAAATCTGACGGGGGCATTTTACTACGAAAGGTTCTCGCAACCATCCGACTTGCGCTGGCCTATGTGCGATACCACACAAAACCTTGTGCGATTCTTACGCCTTGTCTTTTGGTACACCTATCCTCGGGCACCAAGCTGATGTTGGACATTCATCGCAGCGCGGCGCGGCCGGAGTGCAAATCTCGCGTCCGAGAGAAATCATGTTCACATGCAGTGAGTAACGCAGTTCGAGCGGGATTTTGGATTGCAGACGATCCATATCGCGCGGCGCGCAATGCTTGTCTTTTTGCGTTGGCCTGACCCAACCGAGACGTCTGGCGATGCGCCAGCAATGCGTGTCCACCGGGAACACTTGTCTGCCCAAGGAATACATCAAAACGCAGCGCGCCACTTTCTTGCCGACACCCGGCAGCGACAACAAAAAAGCCTCGGCATCCGCGTTGCTCATCTTGCGCAACGGCTTCAGCGTCGGCTCGCCGAACCTCGCCACGATGATGTCGAGAAGCGCGCGGATCGCCTTGGCTTTCTGGTTCGACAGACCGCCGCTGACGATAGGCTGCGCGATATATTCGGCGGGCGCTTCGGCGATTTGGTAATGGGTGGGGAAGGTTTGTTTCAGCGAGCGGTAGGTGCTGCGGTAGCTCGCTTCGCCGGTCTTGGTGCTGCAAATGATGAACAGCAACTCGTCCAGCGGGTCTTTGAGGTTGTAGTGATTGAAGTCGCGGTAGCGGCTTTTCAGGACTGCGGCGACGTCCCGAACAGATGAAGGATATTTTGGCGATGCCATGTCCAAAAATTCAGGTTTTAACCGTAGCGCCGTCCAATTTGGTTAGGTCTGAGTCTATTGGCCTGCCAGCTGTTTGATGTCCGGGGTTGCGGCAAGCTGCTGTATGGTTTCACCTAGCAAAGTCACACCGCGCGCTTCAATGGCAACTTCGGCAATAGCCTGCCGCAGTTCCATATAAAAATTCTCGTCACCCGTCAGGCGATGCCAAAATTCCTGTCCAATGAAAAGAGGATAGTCATATTCGTCGCGCAGGCGTTTGTAATGACCGCGCTCTTGGCCTGGCTCGCCATACAGTATTGCCACCACCAAATCACCATGCGCAACCTTGACGTTGTTGGTGCGTCCAAGATTGCGCGCGGCCTTAAAGTGATTGTGGATTGTTTCCACATCATCCTTGTTGATGGTATTTGGCCCCAGCTTCACTTGGCAATATTTACGCCTACCATCCAGCGCATCTACGAACTCGATGTCTATTCCGCTCACCATGGAGCCAAACGAATTCTTCAGTACATCGCTGATGAATTTCTGCATATTCATGCCAAAACTAGTATTGATTGAGGCTCCAAGCACTCTGGGGTATATCAGGGCTTTTGCAACGGATTCCGGCGTAAGTTCGCCGGTCAAATAGGTTGCCAAATAGGGCGTAAGGAATGGGTTGATGTCTAATTTTGAAGGCTTGTTAAGCTTCTTTGTATTTTTCAAGTGGTTCGTAATAATAACGGTACGGAACCATTCCTTGACCTGCTCCAAGATGCGCTTGCGTTCCGCTTTTGTCATCACTATGCCCCATTTCCATGTGTGTCGCCGCTGCGCATTCTCCGCGCTTTATTTGCCAACACAAAGCTACCGCATTCAAATACAATAACCACACACACAACCTTACACATGGTTATTTCATGAAAGATTTTCTTCCCTTATCTGAAGTCGCCGACATCTTGTCAGTTTCCAAGGAAACACTGCGACGCTGGGACAAGTCAGGCAAGCTGGAATCCGTTCGCCATCCAATCAACAATTACCGCGTTTACCGCTCGTGCGACCTTAAACAATTCGGGCAAATCGGTTTCATGTTTGATGAAGGGACGCCGGAAGTGGCCGCAACCCCAGAAGGCGCATACACAGTCGCGGAATTATTTGCCGGCGCGGGAGGTTTAGCCTTGGGGATGGAAAAGGCGGGACTGCATTGTGTGTTGCTGAACGAGATTAGCCGTGAGGCTTGCGCTACCTTACGAAAGAATCGCCCTCGCTGGAATGTAATCGAAGGTGATGTGGCCGCACTGAATTTTCACCCGCTACAAGGCAAGGTCGATGTGCTGACCGGCGGCTTTCCGTGCCAAGCGTTCAGCTATGCCGGAAAGCAACTGGGTTTCGAAGATGCGCGTGGCACCATGTTTTATGAGTTCGCGCGGGCGGTGAAGGAAATAAAACCGCTCGTCTGTGTTGGTGAAAATGTGCGCGGGCTGTTGTCGCACGATGGAGGGCGTACCATACAGGGCATGGTTTCCATACTCGATGAACTGGGGTATGAAGTTTTGCCACCGCGTCTGCTCAAGGCGATTTTCCATCGCGTACCGCAAAAGCGCGAACGCCTGCTTGTAGTAGGATTGAGGAAAGATGCTGGCCTGTCATTCGAGTGGCCGAAACCACAAAAAGAGTTTTACACCTTGCGCGATGCACTAAAAAAAGGGCGGCTGTTCAACTGCGATGTACCTATTTCCCTAGGCCAAGCATATCCAAAACGTAAACGTGAAATCATGGCCATGATTCCTCCCGGAGGTTATTGGCGCGAATTGCCGCTGGAAATCCAGAAGGAATACATGAAGGGAAGCTTCCATCTTTCCGGCGGCAAGACCGGCATGGCGCGCCGCATATCATGGGACGAGCCTTCCCTCACACTAACTTGTGCCCCGGCGCAAAAACAAACGGAACGCTGCCACCCAGATGAGACACGGCCTTTTACCGTGCGCGAATATGCGCGTATCCAGACCTTCCCGGATGATTGGATATTTGAAGGTTCAATGACTTCGCAATACAAGCAAATCGGCAACGCAGTTCCAGTCAATCTTGCCGAGGAAATCGGCAAATCTCTGGTCAAGACGCTCAATGCCTATTATGCGAAACAGGCCAAACCAGCGAAGCGTGCGCAAGGGGAGAAACAACGAGTTGCCCATGTATAAAGAGGGGGATGACTATGGCTTATTGCCCTCCTGTACCACCAGCCTATCCCGCTCGATGATGTCGCGAAAACCCGCACTGCATGTCGCCCAGTCCACCACGTCCACGGTATAGGGAATGTCCGAGTCGCTTAAATCCTGTCGCAGCCGCGCCGAGACTTCATAGGGCAATGCCGTTTCGCCGACGATGCACAGGTCGAGATCGGAGGTGGGTTTCGCCCTGCCGGTGACGCGTGAGCCGAACGCCCACACCACGCGATCCGGCACGTTGCGTTGCAGGATCGCCCGCACCATCGCCAGATAGTCGGGGCGCACGTCAAGCGGCATGGCGCAATCGTTCGAGGGTGACTTTCGCATCCGCCAGAAAAACGCGCGCGCGCTCGAATGCGCGGGCGGCTTCTTCGTTGTCGTAGATGTGCGAGGTTTTGTTGCGCGCTTCGTAATGGCCCAGCCACGCCTCGGTATCGTCGAGCAGGCGGTATTTCGCTGCCTGACGGAAGATGTCTTTCTTGGACAGCAACACGCCTTCGTCAACCTGATAGATTTCCTTGAGCGCGCGTTGCATCAGCTTCCATGACAAATCCATGGCGATCTCGAAACGCTGGATGACGCCGTCGCGCACGGTAAGCAGGTCGGGATAGCAGGCGGCATCAGCAAAGCCTTCTTCCAGCCGGGTCAGTGATTTCTCCAGAGACTCAAAGCTCAGACGTGACATCGTCAGACCTCTCATTCATGCGTTGTATGGAATGCCGAGGTGTGGCCATACTACCCCTGATAAACAACCTGCCCATCCACCAGCGTATACCGCACCTTGCCCTGTAACTCCAGCCCAAGGAACGGTGTGTTCTTGCCTTGGCTCTTCAATGCCGCCGCTTCGATCTTCCAGTACGCTTCAGGATCGAACACGCACACGTCGGCGACAGCGCCCACGGATAGATGCCCTGCATCCAGCCTTAGCACGCGCGCCGGATGTTGCGTTACCTTGGCGAGTGCAGCGCTTAGCGCGCCTGCTCCCGCCCACTTGAGCGCGAGCGGCAGCAACAGTTCCAATCCCGTCGCACCCGCTTCCGCTTCGGCGAACGGCAGTTGTTTCGCATCTTCGTCCACCGGCGTGTGGTCGGAGCAGATCGCGTCTATGGTGCCATCGAGCAGTCCGGCATGCAGTGCGTCGCGGTCGCGCAGGCTGCGCAGTGGCGGCGTCAGATGACAGTTGGAATCGAAGAAGCCGATGTCGCGCTCGGACAGATGCACGTGGTTGGCCGATACGTCGCAGGTCAGCGGCAAACCCTTTTGCTTGGCAACGCGCATCAGCGCCACGCCTGATTCGGTGGAGATGCGGCAGACATGCAAACGCACGCCGGTCTCCTGCGCGAGCAGGATCATGGTGGAGAGCGCGATGGTTTCCGCATGGGACGGGATGGCGGGCAATCCCAGCCGCGTCGCCACTTCGCCGTCATGCGCCACGCCGTCGCGGGCGAGGAAACCATCCTGCGGACGCAGCCACACACTGAAGCCGAAGGTCGCTGCATACTGCATCGCGCGCAGCAACACGCGCGTGTCGGTGAGCGCCACGTCGGCCTGGCTGAATGCCACGCAACCGGCGTCGGTCAGCTCGGCCATCTCGGTGAGTTCCGCGCCTTTCAATCCTTGCGTGAGCGCGCCGACCGGATACACGCGCGCCTGATTCAGCGACTTGGCGCGATGCTTGAGCATCTCCACCAGGCCGGGTTCGTCCAGCACGGGATCGGTGTCGGGCGGGCAGGCCAGCGAGGTGACGCCACCGGCCACCGCCGCATTCATTTCGGATTCCAGTGTGGCGCGATATTCGTAGCCCGGTTCGCGCAGGCGCGCGGCGAGGTCTATCAGGCCGGGGGCGACAACCAATCCCGCAGCATCAATGATTTTGTCGGCTACAAATCCTGCCGGGGCGTTGCCGATAGCTGCGACTTTGCCTGCCGCGATGAATAAATCCTGCATCGCATCTGTGCCATTCTTTGGGTCTATCAGGCGACCGTTCTTGATGTGAATATTCATGCGTTAATCCCGGAATCCATTAGCGCGTCATTCCCGCGAAAGCGGGAATCCAGCCGATTAAAAAACATCCCGCGAAGCGGGACAGTGTCGGTATTTTGTCCGCTTCGCGGATAGGGTATTGCTGGATTCCCGCTTTCGCGGGAATGACGGGAAGCTGGCTGGTTGCTTTTCATTTCGCCCCCGCCAACATGCTCATCACCGCCATGCGCACCGCGATGCCGAACGTGACCTGCGGCAGGATCACCGAGTGCGAACCGTCGGCCACGCTGGAATCGATCTCCACGCCGCGATTCATCGGGCCCGGGTGCATCACGATGGCATCGCTCTTCGCCAGCGCCAGTTTCTCCTGGGTCAGGCCGTAGTATTTGAAATATTCCTGCGCGCTCGGCAGCAATGCCCCCGTCATGCGCTCGTTTTGCAGACGCAGCATCATGACCACATCCACGTCGCGCAAACCCTGCGCCATGTCGTGATAGACCTGCACGCCGAGTTTCCCCACGTCGGCCGGCAGCAGCGTCTTGGGCGCGATCACGCGCACTTCCGGCACGCCCAGCGTGGTCATCGCGTGGATCTGCGAACGCGCCACGCGCGAGTGCAGCACGTCGCCGACGATGGCGACACGCAGGTTGTGAAATTCTTTTTTGTAGTGGCGCACGGTGTACATATCGAGCAGCGCCTGCGTGGGATGCGCATGGCGCCCGTCACCGGCGTTGACGACATGCACATGCGGCGCGACATGGTTGGCGATGAGGTGCGCTGCACCGCTCTGCGCGTGGCGCACCACGAACATGTCGGCATGCATCGCACACAGGTTGTCCACGGTGTCGAGCAAGGTTTCGCCCTTGCTGGTGCTGGACGAACCGATGTTGAGATTGACTACGTCGGCGGACAAACGCTTGGCCGCGATCTCGAAGGTGGTGCGCGTGCGCGTGCTGTTCTCGAAGAAGATGTTGAACACCGACTTGCCCTGCATCAGCGGCACCTTCTTGATCTCGCCGCCTTCGGCCATGTTCACGAAAGTGGCGGCGCGATCGAGGATGTCGCGCACGATGCGCGCAGGGAGGCCTTCGGTGGTGAGCAGGTGTTGCAGCTCGCCGTTCTTGTTCAGTTGTGGATTGTTCATGCGTAAATTCCTGCTACGGGTTCATCGAAATACGCTTGCAGTATCTGCTGCGCGGCGACCTGGTCGAGCAGCGGTTTTTGTTTGATGCCGCGTATCCCCGCCTCGTTCAACTGCGAACTGGCGGCGGCGGAAGTATAGCGCTCATCCACCAGTATCGTGGGCAAATTGAACCGCCCTTTGAGGCGGTTGGCGAAGCGCTGGCACAGCCGGGTCATCTCGTGCGGCGTACCGTCGTCGTTGCACGGCAGGCCCACCACCAGTGCGGCCGGTTGCCATTCGCGGATCAGCGCTTCGATGGCCGCGAAACGCTGGTCGTTCTGTTCGCCGTGCAGGGTGGTCAAGGGTTGCGCCGTGCCGGAGATGGTATTGCCGACCGCCACGCCTATGCGTTTGGTGCCGAAATCGAATGCGAGCAGGGTGCCGGAAGGAGTGGGGTCACTCATACCTCTTGCAGGGTGTTCAAAAACGTAGCGAGAGACGATCAGGCAAGGCGGGCACTGGCAAAAAAGCGGAGCTTACACAAAGTAAGTGAGCATTTTTTGACGGTTCCCAACGCAGCATCATCGTCTCGCAGTAGTTTTTCAACACCCTGCTAGGCATGTCCGGCTTCCTCTGACAACGTGGCGTAGTCTATGCCCAGCAGCGCCATCGCGGCAGGCAGTCGTTCCTCTGCGGGAAGATCAAACAAGATGTGTTCGGAGGCCGCCACACTGAGCCAGGCGTTTTGCGCCAGCTCATGTTCCAGTTGCCCCTGCGCCCAGCCGGCATAGCCCAGCGTTACCAGCAAATGGTGCGGTTCCTGTCCTCCGCCCACAGCCTCGAGTATGTCCTTGGATGTGGTCAGGCCAACTTTGTCATTGATGTTCAGCGTGGATTGCCAGTGGCCCACCGGATCGTGCAGCACGAAACCGCGATCGGTCTGCACCGGGCCACCGAAAAGCACTGGCATGCTCTTCAATTCTTCAGACTCCAGCGGCACCTTGACCTGCTCGAACAGTTCGCGCAGCGTCAGGCTGATCGGGCGGTTCACCACAATGCCCAGCGCGCCCTGATCGTTGTGCTCGCAAATATAGGTAAGCGATTTGGCAAATACCGAGTCGTCCATGGCGGGCATGGCGATGAGGAAGTGGTGGCTGAGATCAAGCTGTGACATGGTCGCTATTGTAAACCACTTCATGTAACCAGCGGTAAGCGCATGATGAAGCAGGTCCCCTTTCCGCGCTCGGATGTCACCTCGATACAGCCGCCCAATGCGGCGATCTCGCTGCGCACCACATCCATACCCACTCCGCGCCCGGCGGTTTCGGTGACTTGCTCGGCCGTGGATAAGCCGGGAGTGAAAATCAGTTGCATGGCCTCTGCGTCGCTGTGCACCGCACCGATTTGCGGCAAATCCAGTTCGGCGGCCCGGCGCCGCAAGGCCTCCACATCCAGTCCGGCGCCATCGTCGCTAAACTCGAACACGATCTCATTCGGCTTGCGACGCAACGACAGGCATATCTCGCCCACGGGCGGCTTGCCTGCGCTTTCGCGTTGTTCGGGACTTTCCAGGCCGTGTGCCATGGCATTGCGCAGCAAGTGCTCGAATGGCGCGGTCATTTTTTCCAGCATGCTGCACTCCAGCTCCAGCTCTGTGCCGCGCAATTCCAGATTAGCCTTCTTGCCTAACTCCTTGCCGGTCTGGCGTACGATGCGATACAGGCGCTTGCCTATACTGGAAAACAGCGTCTGGAATTCCGTGCTTTCTTCTGTCGTAGCGGTACTGTTTTCTGCCGCAACACCGCTGCGCACTTGTCCGACCAATTCGCCCACGTGAGCAAGCATATCCTGCAACTCGTCCCGGAACGCGGGAGATCGCTGCGCAGTTTCGGTCACGCGGTCTTCCATAAGGTGCAACAGTTCGCCTATGCGCATGGCTCCTGCCATGCGGGCGCTGCCTTTGAATGTGTGCAGACTGCGTTGCAGTTTGCGCCCTAATTGCGCGTCGTCCGGCTGCATGCGCCAGGCTTGCAAGGCTTGCGCGATCTGCGGATAGAGCTCGTCCGCCTCTTCCAGGAACAACGACAGCAACTCCGGATCCATTTCGTCCTGAACCGTCTCCATGGCCAGGTAGTCTCGAATTTCCATGCTCATCTCCGCCAGAACTGCGGTGTAAAGATTATCAGCAGGGTAAATATTTCGAGTCGGCCTGCCAGCATCGCCAAGGTGCATATCCAGGTTTCAAAATCCGTCAACCCGGAATAATTTCCCGCCGGTCCCACCTGCCCCAGACCTGGCCCTGCATTATTAATGCAGGCGATGATAGCGGAAAAAGCGGAAATGAAGTCCATTCCGCTGGCCGTCAGCGTAAAAGTCAGCGTAGCCACCGTCATGAAATACAGGAAGATGAATCCCAGCACTGAAAACACGATGTTGTTGGGCACCACATGGCCGCCTATTTTCATCGGATTCACCGCCGCCGGGTGCAACAGCTTGATGAATTCGCGTCCGGCCTGCTTGAACAGGATCAGCGTGCGTATCATCTTGATGCCGCCGCCGGTAGAACCCGAGCTGGCGCAGACGCAGCTCAGGAACAGCATCCACATCGGCGCAAAGATCGGCCACTGGTTGAAATCCACGCTGGCGAAACCGCAGTCCGTCGCCAATGACACGAGGTTGAAACTGGCATGGCGCAGCGCAGTCCAGAAGTCCGTGTACGTGCCTTTCCACCACAGGAAAACGGCGATGCCCACGCAGCTCGCCAGTATCAGCGTGAGCGTGGCGATGGCTTCCGTGTCTTGCAGATAAACCTTCAGACTCTTTTCACGCCACGCCAGAAAATGCGTGGCGAAGTTCATTGCCGCCAGCAGCATGAACACGATCAGCACGCTTTCGATGGCGGGAGAATTGAAGAAGCCCACGCTGGCGTCATGCGTGGAAAAACCGCCCAGCCCCATCGCCGCAAAAGCATGGCAGATCGCATCCAGCCAGTTCATACCTGCCACTTTCAGCGACAGTATGCAAGCCACGGTGATGCCGAAATAAACCAGCCACAGATTGCGCGCTGTCTCGGTGATGCGCGGCGTGAGTGCGGAATCCTTCATCGGGCCCGGCGTCTCGGCCTTGTACAACTGGCGTCCACCGACGCCCAGCAGTGGCAACACGGCCACTGCCAGCACGATGATGCCCATGCCGCCGAGCCAGTTCAGTTCATGGCGCCAGATGTTGATTGCGGGCGGCAGATTATCCAGCCCGGTAAGCACGGTCGCGCCCGTGGTGGTGATGCCGGACATGGTTTCGAAATAAGCATCGGTGAACGACAGGTTATCCAGCACCATGAGCAGGGGCAGGGTCGCCACTGCGGGCATCGCCGTCCACATGCCGATCACCAGCAGATAGCCGTGGCGTATGGACAGTTCGCCCTTGTAACGCCGGGTCAACAGCCACATCAACACGCCCGCGCATAACGTCCACATCATGGCCAGCACGAAATCAAGTACGGTGCCGTCGGCATAGGCGTATGCCGCGAGGATAGGCAGCAGGTAGGCCACGCTGAACACTACCAGCATCAGCCCCAACGCGTTGAAAACGGTGAATATGCGTTGCATCTAAAAGAATCCGATCCCCACCTGGAACAGCTTCTCGATTCTGTGGATCATTTTCTTGTTGATCACGAAGACGATGACGTGATCATCGGCTTCAATTACCGTGTCGCGATGGCCCATGATGACTTCCTTCTCGCGCACGATGGCGCCTATGGTCGCGCCCTTGGGCAGGTCTATCTCATCTATGCGCCGTCCTACCACTTTCGAGGATTGGCGATCGCCATGCGCGATCAGCTCCAGCGCTTCCGCCGCGCCGCGCCGCAAGGAATGCACTGCCGCCACATCGCCCTGACGCACATAGGCCAGCAGCGAGCCTATGGTGACGTAGGCAGGCGACAGCGCGATATCTATCTTGCCGCCCTGCACCAGGCCGACGTAGGCATTGCGATTGATCAGCGCGATCACTTTGCGCGCGCCGTCACGCTTGGCCAGCAACGATGACATAATGTTGTTCTCGTCATCGTTGGTCAACGCACAGAACACGTCCACATCGCCGACGTGTTCGGCTCCCAGCAGAGTCTCGTCGGTGCCGTCGCCATTCAGCACCAGCGTATGCTTCAATTCACCCGCCAGTTGCGCACAGGCCTTCTTGTTGTATTCGATGATCTTGACCTGGTAATCCTGTTCCAGATCCAGCGCCAGACGCCGTCCGATATTGCCGCCGCCGACTATCATCACGCGTTTGTTGGGTTTGTCCATGCGGCGCAGCTCCTTCAGCACGCGGCGGATATTTTCCGTGGCGGCAATGAAGAATATTTCGTCACCTGCCTCGACCACCGTGTCGCCCTCCGGGATGATGGGCCGGTCCTGGCGGAAGATCGCGGCGACGCGCGTATCGATGTGCGGCATGTGGCTGCGCAGATAGGTCAACGGCTTGCCCACCAGCGGCCCGCCCTCGAACGCTTTCACCGCCACCAGCGAGACCAGGCCATCGGCAAATTCCAGCACCTGCAAGGCCTCGGGAAATTCGATCAGTTTGCGGATGTAATCGGTGAGTATCTGCTCGGGGCAGATGGAGAAATCCACGCAGAAATTGGCGGGACTGAAGATCTCGGGATGGGCCAGATAATCGGCGGCGCGTATGCGCGCAATCCTGGTCGGCGTGTTGTACAGGCTGGCAGCCAGCTTGCACGCCACCATATTGACCTCGTCGCTCTGCGTCACCGCCAGCAGCATATCGGCATCGGCGATGCCCGCCTGTTCCAATACCGAAGGATGTGAAGCATTGCCCGTCAGGGTGCGCAGATCGAATCTATCCTGCAGCAGCCGCAGCTTCTCCGCGTTGGTGTCCACCACGGTGATGTCGTTGGCCTCGCTGACCAGACTCTCCGCAACTGTCGAGCCGACCTGCCCGGCCCCGAGTATCAATATTTTCAATGCGCCCCCTGATTTATTGCTGCGCGCGTATCCAGTTCTTCCATTCGTCGAACAATTTTTTATCCAGTGCCGCGATCACCGAACGCTGCCAGATGTCGCCCTGCGCGAATTCATCGTTTTCGATGCAACAGGCGTGGCCGCCCGCTTCCCACAATATCAGCGTCCCGGCCGCGTAATCCCACAGCCTCTGTCCGCCGTGCAAATATACATCGTAGCGCCCTGCGGCGGTGTAGCACCAGTCCAGCGAACTCGCGCCAAAATTACGCTGCGAACTGTAGGGCGGATGCGTCGCCAGTTGCGCGACCAGTTTCGTGCTCAGCCGTTTCAGATCCACGTTGGCCAACGCCTGCTCCAGCGTTTCCACGGCTTCGCGTCCCACGAGTTGCGCGCCGTTCAGGAACGCGCCCTTGCCCAGCTCGGCAGCGAATGTCTCGTCCGCCACCGGATCGTACACCACACCCAGCACGCTCTTGCCTTCGCGCAGCAGTGCGACGGACACGGCGAAATAAGGCAGGCCGCGCACGAAGTTGGAAGTGCCATCTATCGGGTCTATGCACCACAGGCCATTTTCCCCGGCCCGCCATATTGCACGCTGCTCCTCGGCAGACATCTCTTCGCCCAGCACCGGCACGTTCAGTATGGCCTGAAGTTTTTTGGCCAAGGCAAGCTGGGTTGCGGTGTCGGCTTCGGTACACAGGCTGCCGTCGCTCTTGCGCTGGTGCGCGACCTTCATATAACGCGGCATGATCTCTTCAGCAGCGACCAGCTTGACCGCCGCCACCACCGCCTTGAGCATGGCGCTCATGGTTTTGGCGCGCGGTGCAGTTTTCTTTTCTATTGGTTTTATCACGTTTCGTTCTTCCATTTTATGGAACAACCCATGCTGGCGATCTGCTCGCGCGGCCCCTGCCCGGTTTGCGCCACTTGCACCATGGCATTGAACAGGTCGCGCGGCGCTTCCGCCACCGTTTCCTTGCGCGAAGCGTCCAGACGTCCACGGTACTGCAATTCGAGATCGGCATTGAAGCCAAAGAAATCCGGCGTGCATACCGCGCCGTAATCTCTGGCAATCTGCTGCGTCTCGTCCCACACATAAGGGAAAGGATAGCCGTATTGCTGCGCCACCAGCTTCATGTTCTCGAACGAGTCTTCCGCATAGTCGGCAGGATCGTTAGACATGATAGCGATGCTATTGACGCCATGTTGCAATAGTTCGCGGGTGTCGCGCATGATGCGCTCGCGTATGGATTTCACATAGGGGCAGTGGTTGCAGATGAACATCACCAGCAGACCGCTCCTGCCGCGCGCGCTTTGCAGCGTATGACGTTTGCCATCCACGCCCAACAGGTCGAATTCGCGCGCCTTCCAGCCAAAATCGCAAAGCGGCGGTTGCAGACTGACCATCACATCCCCTGACAATGAATCGAAGGTCGTTATATTATCACGCCGACCCTTACACCCAGAATCCAGACCATGTCAGCACCGCGCTTTTATTGCCCCCCGCCGCTACCCGAAGGCAACCACTTCGAACTGCCGCGCGAGGCCGCCCATCACGCCCACCGCGTGCTGCGCCTGCGCGCGAACGACCCGGTGCAGATATTCGACGGCGAGGGCAACGCCTTCGATGCCAAGATAGACGAGATCGGCGGCAAACGCGTGGTGCTGCACGAATTGCAGACCTGCATGGCCGAGGCCGAATCTCCGTTGCGCATCACGCTGGCTCAGGCAATGTGCAGCAGCGAGAAAATGGACTGGGTGGTGCAGAAGGCCACCGAACTCGGCGCCGCCGAGATCCTGCCGGTACAGACCCAGCGCAGCGTAGCGAAACTTTCAAATGAGCGCGCCGAGAAGCGCACCGCGCATTGGCGCAGCGTGATCATCTCCGCCTGCGAACAATGCGGGCGCAACGTGTTGCCGCAGATACAGGCACCGCAGGAAATCAGCGCCTGGCTGGCCGCGATGCGCAATGTGGCCTGCGCCAAATTCATCCTGCAACCCGAAGGCTCCACCGCCTTGCACAAACAACCGCCGCCGCAAGGCAGCGTGATATTGCTGATCGGCCCGGAAGGCGGCTTCAGCGAAGACGAGGTCAAGATGGCGCACCTGGCCGGATTCACCCCGATCCGTCTGGGCAAGCGCGTGCTGCGCACCGAGACGGCCGCGATGGCAGGCATCACCGCGCTGCAAACCTTATGGGGCGATTTCCTGTGAAACGGCTCGCCCATTTATTTTTTCTGCTCGCCGTCATGGCGGTAACCCTGGCTTACGCAGCCGAAGAGCCTGCCGTGGTGTACTGGAACTCGGATGCAGGCAAGGTGCTGCGCGCACGCATCCCGCCCGATGCGGATTACTGGCAACTGAGTCCGGTGTTCGCCGTGCAGGAGACCCAGTCCTATTGCTCGGTCGCCAGCGCCGTCACCGTGCTCAACGCGATGCCGATCAGGAAACCCGTCGCCCCCGCTTACGCGCCTTACGCCTATTTCACCCAGAGCAATTATTTCACGCCCGAAGTCAGCAAAATCATCAGCTCGCAAACCGTGCTGGCACAAGGCATGACGCGCGACGAGATGGCGAAGACGCTAAGGCAGCACGGCGTCAAAACAAAATCCATCGCGGGCGACACCCTGGACGATGCCGCCCTGCGCGCCTTGCTGCAAAAGGCGCTGGGCGATGACGGCCAGTTCGTGCTGGCCAATTACCTGCGTGCGAATCTGGGACAGGTCGGTGGCGGCCATTGGTCAGTGCTGGCGGAATACGATGCGCAGAACGACAGCGTGCTGATACTCGACGTGGCCAAGTATAAATATATGCCGGCGTGGGTCGGCATCAGCACGCTGCAAAAAGCCATCGCCACCACGGACACTACCAGCAACCAGTCCAGAGGGCTGGTCATCGTGTCAGAATAAAATATCTATCACAGGAGCACCCATGCCTTACGTCAACATCCGCATCGCCGGGACACTGAGCCGCGAACAGAAAGCGCAGATTGCCGAGGAGATCACCGACACGCTGGAACGCATCGCGCATAAACCCAGGTCGTACACCTATATCGCGTTCGACGAGTTGCCGGACGAGAACTGGGCGATAGCGGGGAATGCTGGATGAGGAATAGCCGCGCAATGCAAACCGCTTGCAGCGCAGCAACTGCACTGCTGCTCCTGCTGGGTTTCTCAATATGCGATGCGGATGAACTTCCCGCAAAATATCAGGAGAGCGCCAAGCCGGGCAGATTCAATCTCTGGATCAACCCCGGTCTGGTCTCTTATCATTTCGACCATAGCGCCGGGTATCGCGGCAAAAACTGGGGATTCGGCGCGCAATCCGATCTGTCCGAACAACTCACGGTGCAAGCCGGGAACTTCATCAACAGCGACCGCGTGCGCTCGAATTACGCCGGACTCGCCTGGCAGCCGCTGAGCTGGCACTCGATCAGGATAGGTGTTGCCGCCGCCGCCTTCGACGGTTATCCCGCCATGCGCGACGGCAACTGGTTCTTTGCAGCGATGCCCTGGATCAGCCTGCGCGGCGAACGGCTGGGCGTAAATCTTACCGTAATTCCCAGCTATGGCAGCCGGCTGCACGGCGCGGTGTCGGCGCAGATGATCTTCCGCGTGTGGTAGTTCCGCAACCATCAGACCACAACGCCGTGGTCATCAATCAGGACGGAAGCCATTGCAGCGGGCACAGACCAAGTATTACAACAGTCTGAGCGCAGCTTCCTCTACATGCCGTTCATGCACAGCGAGTCGCTGAAGCTTCATGAGATCGCCACCAGGCTGTTCCGCGACAATGGCAACCAGAGCAACCACGATTTCGAATTGAAGCACAAGGCAATCATTGCAAGGTTCAGCCGCTATCCGCACAGAAACAGCATCCTTGGCCGGAAACCTACCGATGAGGAAATCGAGTTTCTGAAGCAACCGGGTTCGGGGTTCTGACGAATACCAGCAGTATCTGCTAACACAACATCAGCAAGCTATAAGGACGAAGTCCAATCCGGACTGGGGTAGGCTCCGAACCCAAGCTTTGTGGTGAAATGCCGGGCATCGCAAACTCAGCCCAGCCTACGCGTGCCCAGCCTTTTGCATAAGCCGATGAGTTAAATTTTGTGATAGGCTCACAACTCAAGAATGCGTTGATGGTGGAGGTAATATGAGTGAAATTCTATTTCTCGTCGAACAGGCTCCCGAAGGCGGCTATACAGCAAGGGCGTTGGGCGAATCCATTTTTACAGAGGCAGATACCTTGCCAGAGTTGCGCAAAATGGTACAGGAAGCAGTTCATTGCCATTTCGATGAAAACAATATGCCAAAAGTTATTCGTTTGCATATCGTGCAGGAAGAAATGCTTGCGGCATGAGGATTCCGCGGGATCTGTCAGGGGCTGATCTAATCGGTCTTTTATCCAGGCTGGGTTACCGGCAAACACGACAGACTGGCAGCCATGTTCGCCTGACTTGCGATGATCCATCTCAACATCACGTCACCATCCCTCTACATGATTCGCTACGCATAGGAACACTTTCCGCTATTCTCAATGACGTGGCCGCAGCGCAAGGTATTGAGCGAGATGTGTTGATGGAGCGCCTGTTCGGCCAGGCCTTCCTAGTCAGTTTGGGGCCAATCCGGAGGCTGGAGGAATACTGGGATGAAGTAAAGACATGGCTCACCTGGCGGAGCATCCCCATCATCTGGAAATGTTCCTCTCCTTCACCAGCATATAAATCACCGGGATCACCAGCAGCGTCAGCAGCGTCGAAGTCACCATGCCGCCCACCATGGGTGCGGCGATGCGGCGCATGACTTCGGAGCCGGTGCCGGTTCCCCACATGATGGGCAGCAGGCCGGCCATGATCGCCGCGACGGTCATCATCTTGGGACGCACGCGTTCCACCGCGCCGTGCATTACCGCTGCATATAAATCGGTCAGTTCAACTTTCCTGTTCTCATGCTCACAGCGCTGCCGCACCGCATTCCATGCATTGTCGAGATACACCAGCATCACCACGCCGGTCTCCGCCGCGACACCCGCCAGCGCGATGAAGCCGACCGCCGCTGCCACGCTAAGGTTGTAGCCCAGCAGCCACATCAGCCACACGCCGCCAACCAGCGCGAACGGCACGGACAGCATCACGATCAGCGTTTCGGTAAGTCGCCGAAAGTTGAGATAGAGCAGCAGGAAAATCAATCCCAGGGTAAACGGCACCACGACTTTCATGCGTTGCGCGGCGCGCTGCATATATTCGAACTGGCCGCTCCACGCGACGTAATAGCCGGGCGGGAACTGCACTTTGTCGCGCACCGCCTGCTGCGCGTCATGCACATAGCCGCCGATGTCGCGTTCGCGCACGTCCACAAAAATGTAGGCGGCGAGCAGCGCATTCTCGGTGCGAATCACCGGTGCGCCTTTGCTCACTGAGACTGTTGCCATCTGGCCCAGTGGCACCATCGCGCCCGTCGACGTTGGCACCAGCACTTGCGTGGCGATACTCTGCGGGTCGCTGCGCAGTTCGCGCGGGTAGCGCACGTTCACACCGAAACGTTCGCGCCCGGAAACCACGGTGGTGACTTTCTCGCCGCCCAGTGCGGATGAAATCACATCCTGCACCTCGTCCACGCTGAGGCCGTAGCGCGCGAGCGCCAGACGATCCGGCACGATGTCGAGGTAGTAGCCACCGCCCAGCCGCTCGGCATAGGCGCTGCTGGTGCCGGGTACGGTTTTCACTGCCGCTTCCATCTGCTGTGCGAGTTTCTCCAATTCACCGAGATCGCGCCCGAACACCTTGATGCCAACCGGCGTGCGGATGCCGGTGGAAAGCATGTCTATGCGCGCCTTGATCGGCATGGTCCAGGCGTTGGACACACCGGGCAGTTGCAGCGCCTTGTCCATCTCCGCCACCAGCTTATCGGTGGTCATGCCGGGGCGCCATGCGGATTCCGGCTTGAGGTTGATAACGGTCTCGAACATCTCCAGCGGTGCGGGATCGGTGGCCGTCTGCGCGCGCCCGGCCTTGCCGTACACCGACTCGACTTCGGGGAAACTCTTGATGATGCGATCCTGCACTTGCAGCAATTCCGCCGCCTTGGTGACCGACAGGCCAGGCAGCGTGGTCGGCATGTACAGCAACGTGCCTTCGTTCAACGTCGGCATGAACTCGCTGCCCAGGCGGCTGGCCGGATACAGCGTGAGCAGCATGGCCGCTATTGCCAGCAACAGCGTGGGCCATTTGTAGCGCAACACTTGTTGCAACAACGGACGATAGCCCGCGATCAACACGCGGTTCAGCGGATTGCTCTGTTCCGGCATGATCTTGCCGCGTATCAACAACAGCATGAGCACCGGCACCAGCGTCACCGACAGCAAGGCGGCAGCAGCCATGGCGAAAGTTTTGGTGTAAGCCAGCGGCGCGAACAAGCGGCCCTCCTGCGCTTCGAGCGTGAATACCGGCAGGAAGGAAACCGTGATCACCAGCAGCGAGAAGAACAGCGGCGCACCGACTTCTTTGCAGGCAGCAAGGATAATCTGGAATCTTTGTGTTTCTGCGCCTCCTTTGAATTCAGGCGGCTCATCGGGATCCAGGCTCCTTCCCCCTGCAAGGGGGAAGGTTGGGATGGGGGTAGAAGATGCTGTACCACTCAACATTTCTACCCCCTCCCCAGCCCTCCCCCTGCAAGGGGAAGGGGGTGAGGAAGCTCGCTCCAGATGCTTGTGCGCGTTCTCCACCATCACGATGGCCGCATCCACCATCGCACCCATCGCGATGGCGATACCGCCCAGGCTCATGATGTTGGCGTTGATGCCCGCCGCGCGCATCGCCACGAAGGCGAGCAATATGCCCACCGGCATCATCAGAATGGCAACCAGCGCGCTGCGCGCGTGCATCAGAAACAGCAGGCACACCAGCGCCACCACCACGCTTTCTTCGAGCAGCGTGCGGTCGAGCGTGGCGATGGCGCGCTCGATCAAGGCCGAGCGGTCATACACCGCCTGAACCGATACGCCTTCCGGCAAGCCGGGTGCGATCTCCGCGAGCTTGGCCTTGATGTTGGAGATGACATCGAGCGCGTTTTGCCCGTAGCGCGCCATGGCGATACCGCCCGCCGCTTCGCCTTCCCCGTTGAGTTCAGCGATGCCGCGCCGCTCGTCCGGCCCCAGCTCCACGCGCGCGACGTCGCGCAACATGACCGGCGTGCCGTTCTCGCTCTTCAGAGAGACTTGCTCGATGTCGGCGATGCCGCGCAGATAGCCGCGCCCGCGCACCATGTACTCAGCCTCGCTCAATTCCACCACGCGCCCGCCGACATCGCGGTTGCTTGCGCCCAGCGCCTGCGTCACGCGCGCGAGCGGGATGCCGTAAGCCTGCAACTTGCGCGGATCAACCACCACCTGATACTGCTGCACGTAACCGCCCAGACTCGCGACCTCGGCTACGCCCTGCGCCTTATTCAACTGGTAGCGCACGAACCAGTCCTGCAAAGTGCGCAACTCCGCCAGCGTGTGGCGCGCGCTGGTAAGCACGTATTGATACACCCAGCCCACGCCGGAAGCGTCCGGCCCCAGCGTAGGCGTGACGCCGCGCGGCAATTGCGTTGCGATGCTGTTGAGATATTCCAGCACACGCGAGCGCGCCCAGTACACATCGGTGCCGTCCTCGAATATCACGTACACGAACGATGTGCCAAAGAAGGAAAAGCCACGCACCACTTTCGATTTCGGCACGGCCAGCAACGCGGTGGTGAGCGGATAAGTGACCTGGTCTTCCACGACCTGCGGCGCCTGTCCGGGATATTCGGTGTAGAGAATCACCTGCGTGTCGGACAGATCGGGGATGGCGTCGAGCGGGGTTTTCACCAGCGCATAAATGCCTGCCGCCACGGCGAACAAGGTCGCCAGCAGAATTAAAAATACATTGCGCAGCGACCACGCTATGAGCTTAGTGATCATGTTTATGCTCCACAGGCTCAGGCTGTGCGGCAGCCGCCATACCGCTCAGCGCTGACTTCAGATTGCTCTCTGCGTCCAGCAGAAAATTCGCGCGCGTGACGACCTGCTCGCCCTCGCCCAATCCCCCCAGCACTTCGACCTGATCATCCGCACGCTGGCCGAGCTTCACGGCGCGCGGCGCAAAACGCCCATCCGCGACTTGCACCAGCACCATCTGGCGCACGCCGCTGTCTATCACCGCCGATGTGGGTATGCTCAAAACGGCAGCGGGCGATTTATCCGTGGCCAGTTGCACGCTGGCGTACATCGCCGGGCGCAGTTTGCCGTTGCGGTTAGGCAGTTCCACGCGCACTTGCACGGTACGGGTCTGCGGGTTCAGCACAGGAGAAATGAAACTCACCTTGCCGTTGAATACTTCACCGGGATAGGCATCCACTGTCACGCTCGCTGTTTGTCCAACGCGCAGCATGGCCTGATCCTGTTCGGCCACTTCGGCCTGCACCCACACCGTGGAAAGATCGGCCAGCTTGAACAGCACTTCGCCCGGCATGAAACGCGCGCCTTCGACTGCGGTTTTTTCCAGCACCACGCCGTTAACCGGAGAGCGCAGTATCAGGTAGTCGGTGGCAAGCAGTGCGATCTGATCGGCGGATTCGGGCGTGACGTCCCAGTTGCGCAAGCGCTGTATGGAGCTTTGCGCCAGGTCGTTCATGCCGGATTTGACCGCGAGCTGATATTCACGCGCGGCGCTTTGCAATTCCGGGCTGTACACCGTGAGCAGCGGCTGTCCCTGCGTCACTTGCTGGCCGGTGGTGTTCACATGCAATTGGCGCACCCAGCCTTCATAGCGCGGCGCGATCCAGTGCAGGCTGCGTTCGCTGACCTGGATCGCGGCGGTGGCGCGCACCGTGCGCGCGAGATGGCGCAGTTGCACGGTTTCGGTTTTCACGCCGAGCAACTGCAAGCGATCCACAGACACCGCCACCGTCGAATTCGCCGCGCCCTCGCCTTCGTACACCGGGACGTAATCCATGCCCATCGCATCGATCTTGGGTGTGGGCGAAGTGTCGGGCAGACCCATGGGGTTGCGGTAATACAAAATCTTGCGCTCGACTTTAACGACGGCCTGCTGTGGTTCCGCAGCCAGCTTCTGTTTGCCCCACTGGTAGCCGGCTGTTCCGGCCAGCCCTGCGGCAATGAGGACGATGATGAGGGTTGCGGGTTTCATAGTTCTTCTCCTGTCAGGCGTTCTATCTCCGCCAAGTGGATCTGCTGTTCGATGCGCGCATCGAGTTCATCCAGTTTTGCCTTCTGTATCTGGCGCCGGGCTTCCAGCAACGTGGCAAAATCCACGCGACCATTCTGATAGCCCGCCAATGCGCCGTTGAATGCCAGTTCAGCCAGAGGCAACACCTGCTGCTGTGTCAGTGTTTCCTGTTCGCGTGCCCCTTGCAGCGCCGCATAGTGCTCGCGCAACTCTGCCAGCAAACGCGCTTCGGCGCCCATCAGCCGCGCGCGATCCGCTTGCAGCATCTCTTCCGCTTCGCGCTGGTGGGCGCCGTGGGAACTGCGTTGCAGCGGAACCGTGAATTCCAGCATCGCCTCCCAGGTGCTGAAACGGCTACCGCGTTGCACCGGCCCCACGCCCAGCACAAAATCCGGCGTTAAATTCTTGTTCGCCAGTTCACTGCTGCTGAGCGAGACCGTGGTCTGCGCCACCAACCCGGCCAACTGCGGATTGGATTGAGAAAGCTTCTGTTCCAGCGTTTCCGGATTCAGTACAGCAGGCGGAGGCAAAGCCCTCAAGCTTGCCGGCGCGGCCAGCTCGGCATCGGCCGGGCGGTTGAGCAAGGCGTTGATGCGCGCCTGACTCTGGCTATAGGCCGAATGCAAGGAGATATGTTCTGAACGCAACGCGGATTGTTCCAGTTGCGCCCGTATCAGTTCCTGCTGCGTCGTCAGACCGGATTCGTAGCGTGACTTGGCGAGGTCGGCCACCGTGTCGGCGAATTTGCCCAGCTCCTCATTCAATTGCAAAGCCTGGTATGTCCGATAATACCGGGCGAATTCAAGCTTTACCCGGCTGCGCAATTCGGTGCTGAGCGCACGCTCCTGCTCTTGCGCCACCGCTGTTTGCGCCGATGCCACCTGCTTTTGCGCATCGCGCTTGCCCCATCCGGGCAGGGCTTGCAGCACGGTGTACTTCATCGCGCCCGCCTGGCCCGGCAACACGTTGAGGCCGTTGATGTCCTGCCACTCTATGCGCACGCTGGGATCGGGCAAGGAGCCCGCCGATTCGGCGCGCAACCTGGCGCTTTGCGTATCTGATTTGGCCGCCGCGATCTCGCCATTGCCCTGCTCCAGCCATTGCAGCAGCTCCTGCACCGTGGCGCCCGGCACAGGCGCCGCCCCCCAGGCCGGGGATATGAACAACAACGCACAACACAAAATCCTTAAGATATTTCCCATGATGATGCTCCAGCACGCTCCGCCAGTGGCGGCAAACAATCAAGCGAAAATGGACGCGCGATAGCGCGCTCCGCAACAGCAGAGCGCTTACACGCGAGAAGCGGCTAATTCAGGAGGGAGCAGAAACGGATGGGAATGGGCGGGCCGGTATCCAGCGCCAGATGATCGAAAGATGCAAGCGGACGGATGCTTTGCGCTTGCGGTTGGGGTACGGTCCAGGCGAGGGCGCCGAGCGGTACGGCGACGGGCGCCTCATGCTGATCCACGCTGATCTGGTCGGACTGCGTACAGTGCGTCAGACAGGCATTGGCATTAGGAGCTTGCTGCTCATGGCAAGGCATCGCATCTTCATCCTGCGCCAGCACGTAAGCCTGTGCCGGGCTGGCAATGGGCGAAACACAAGCGTTCGCGGCAACGACTCCTTGCGCGAATAGCACCAGTCCCAGCATCAGCCGGGTCAGCCACCTAGTTTTGCGTTGTGCCAGTTTCATGAGGAATCTTCTGTTCGATCAATTACACGCGGCCACTATAAACGATGCCCCGCCACTATACAACGGCCGGATGCCGGTTTATCGCGCGCATCTTCCTGCATCAAGTGTGGCTGGAGAACTTAACCTGCTCGCGCACTTCGCGCTCGATCTCCTCTACGGTGACATGCCGCACGTCGCGCCCCTTGACCATATACACCACATATTCGGACATGTTCTTGGCGTGGTCGCCGATGCGTTCGATAGCCTTGGCGATGAACAGGATCTCCAGCGCGGTCGAAATCGTGCGCGGGTCTTCCATCATGAAAGTGATGAGAAAACGCATGATGGCGCGGAATTCATTGTCCACCTGCTCATCCTGCCGCACTACTTGCGCAACAGTAGAAATATCCAGATGCTCAAAGGCATCCAGCGATTTGCGCAACATCTCCAGCGCCAATCGTGTGGCGCGTCTGATCTCTCTGGAACGTGGCAGGCCGATGCGCTTCCTCTGTGCCAGCGATTTCCCCATATAGGCAATCTTCTTTGCTTCGTCGCCGATGCGCTCCAGATCGGTAATGGTCTTGACCACCATGATCACCAGGCGCAGATCGTTTGCGGCAGGCTGGCGGCGCGCGATGATGGCGTTGCAGCGCTCGTCTATATCAACTTCCATGGCATTGACGCGATGATCCTCAGCGATAACACGGCTCATCAGTTCCATGTCGCCGCTGGCCAGTCCCTCTATTGCCTGCCGGATCTGGTTCTCTACCAATTCGCCCATTTGCAATACGCACGCGCGCACCGCATCGAGTTCGTCGTCAAATCGTTTAGAAGTGTGTTCGCTGGAATACATGGTATCTCCTTGCAGGGATGGTCGTCCGATGCTACTCGCGCACCATGAATCTTTTGTTACGACACGGATTAACAGGCATGCCATAAACGGCTCATGAAAATGTCACATTCGGCAGATAAGCTGCATGCCCATCATGGTTCCATTTCAAGGCATATGAACATACTGTTTGTCGTGACATTTCTATTCGTGCTGCTTTTAATCAGCGCCTTCATGGGTGGCATCTTTTTAACCAGCCTGCGGAACGGGCTGTGCCCCACCGCATCGCTGCGTGAAGCAGTGATATGGGGCAGTAGCTTCATCGTTTATGCCGTGGCCGATTATCTGCTGGTCGTACCCAGCCCAGATTATTTGTTGACCACCCATTGATCATGCGCACCACTAAACACCATCAGAATAAGAACGTGCTGGTCGCTTGCCTGCGCGGCATGTGGGTTGCATGCCACATCATCTATGGAATGCTGCTTGCCGGTTTTTACCCCGCGTTAAACGCACCCACGCAACGGTGCATCCTCAAACACTGGTCGCACGGTTTGCTGAACATCTTGCGCGTGGGACTGGAAACGCACGGCAGCCACTTTCATCACGGCGCCGGGCAGGGACGGCTGTTCGTTGCCAATCACATCTCATGGCTGGACGCCGTCGCATTGAACGCCGCTGCTCCGGCATGTTTTGTCGCCAAGGCTGAGCTCGCCGATTGGCCGTTGCTGGGCTGGATGTGCCGCCGCACCGGCACTTTGTTCATCCGGCGTGATCTGCGACGCGATGCCGCGCATATCAACGAACGCATCACCGCAGCGCTGCAACAGGAAAAATGTATAGCTGTTTTTCCGGAAGGCACCACCACCGATGGCACCCATCCCGGCCATTTTCATTCCTCGCTGTTGCAGGGAGCGCTGGATGCCGGAGCCGCTATCCAGCCGGTTGCCATCCGCTACCATGACGGTAGCGGCGAACACAACGGCGACGCGGCTTATGTGGGCGACATGACATTCATCCAGTCGTTATGGAAAATCTTGTGCAGCCCCTGCCTGCACGCCACTCTGGTCTACTTGCCGCATCTGCCGCAAGCCGGAAAAAGCCGGCGCATACTGGCTGCCCAGGCTCAAGGTGCGGTACATACAGCGCTGTCCATGCTCTCGACCGAACACGCCGTGCATGTACCGGAGGGCATTCCTGTCGCACCAGGAAAATTCTTCACGACAGCCCCTGCGGCAAAAAGCCTGATTTGATCCCGATTAATATTTCCGGAATAAAACCTTAACAATTGTTAAACAATCGCCTGCCATGATGTGGCCATGAAACAACGCTACCCCACATCCTGAAGCATGGTGCAAGTCCGCTCCATATTCCTTTCCGACATCCATCTCGGAACCAGGGCATGCCAGGCAAACCGGCTGCTCGGCTTCATGAAAGAATATTCGGCGGAGTATGTTTACCTGCTCGGCGACATCGTGGACTTGTGGGCGATGAACCGGGGGGCCGTATTCTGGACGCCCGCCCAGAATACGGTCGTGCAAAAGCTGCTGCGGCGCGCGCGTCACGGCGACAAGATTTTCTTCATTCCCGGCAACCATGACGAGGCCGTGCGCGAATATGCGGGCACTTCGTTCGGCGATGTCGTCGTGGTAAACGAGATGGTACACACCGCCGCAGATGGGCGACGCTATCTGTTGCTGCATGGCGATGAGTTCGACCAGGTGACACGCTATCACCGCTGGGTAGCGATTCTCGGCGACAAGTCCTACGATATGCTGGTGCGGCTGAATGTCTATCTGTCCTGGTTGCGCAGAACGCTGCGCCGCCCCGGCTACTGGTCGCTGGCCGGGTATGCCAAACGCAAGATCAAGACCGCCGTCAGTTTCATTTTCAAATTCGAAGACTCGGTCATGCACCATGTGCGCGAACGCAAACTGGATGGCGCGATATGCGGACACATTCACTGGCCGGCCATGAAAGACATGGACGGTCTCACTTACATGAACTGCGGCGACTGGGTGGATAGCTGTACTGCGATCATCGAACATCTGGACGGGCGCATGGAGCTCGTGGTGTGGAACATGCACCATGAACCAGTCGTGCAGCCCTGATGAAACCAGAGATGGAAAGCCCCCACAAAGGCAAGACCGGGTTCAGGCGTTTGCTGAACGCATTCGGCTATTCCTGCTCCGGTATTGCCGAGGCCTACCGCAACGAGGACGCATTCCGCCAGGAGGTATTGCTGGCGATGATCCTGTTGCCTCTTGCATTTCTGCTTGAAGCGCATGCCGTCGGACGGGCGCTGATGATAGGCAGCGTGTTGTTGCTGCTTATCGTCGAGTTGCTGAACTCGGCGATCGAGGCGACCGTGGACCGCATCTCGCTGGACGACCACAGGCTGGCCAAACGCGCCAAAGACATAGGCAGCGCAGCCGTGTTACTCACGCTGCTCAATCTTGCGACAACCTGGTCGCTGGTATTGCTGGGCTGAACATGCTCTCACTTTCAAACCTTTCCACATACCAGACATGAAAATCCTGTTCGTCTCCGACGTTTATTTCCCGCGCATCAACGGCGTCTCGACTTCCATGGAAACCTTCCGGCACGAGCTGCGCGAACTCGGGCACACGGTGCATCTGATCGCGCCGGACTATCTGGCACCCAGTCCGGATGAGAGCGACATCATGCGTGTGCCTGCGCGTCGCCTGCCGTTCGACCCGGAAGACCGCCTGATGAAATCCGGGCTAGTGATGGCGCATCTCGAGAAACTGCGTAACGAGCGCTACGACATCATCCACATTCAGACGCCCTTCACCGCGCACTATCTCGGCCTGCGCCTGTCGCGCCTGCTGAACATTCCCTGCGTGGAAACCTATCACACCTTCTTCGAGGAGTACCTGCATCACTACATCCCGTTCCTGCCCAGAACCGCGACGGCGGCACTGGCGCGCCGCTTCTCGCGCCATCAGGGCAACAGCCTGCACGGCATGGTGGTGCCTTCGCGCCCCATGATGCAGGTGTTGCGCGACTATGGCGTGACAACACGCGCGGAAATCATTCCGACCGGCCTGGAGCCTGAAAGCTTCCGCCCCGGCGACGGCATGGGTTTTCGCACCAAATATGGCATCGCCCTCGACCGGCCCCTGCTGCTGTTCGTCGGGCGCGTGGCACATGAAAAAAACATCGGCTTCCTGCTGCAAGTGGTCGACCGCATCAGGAAAGATATTCCGCAAATCCTGTTCCTGATCGCGGGCGAAGGCCCGGCACGCGCGGGGCTGGAGCATGAGGTCAGAAAACTCGGGCTGAGCGATAACGTCATGTTCATCGGCTACCTCGACCGTCATACCGAACTCAATAATTGCTACCGCTCGGCAGACGTGTTCGTGTTCTCGTCGCGCACGGAAACGCAGGGGCTGGTCCTGCTGGAAGCCATGGCGCAGGGCGTACCGGTGGTGTCCATCGCAGAGATGGGAACCCGCGACGTGTTGCGCGAAGGATGCGGCGTGCGCATAGCCGAAGAAAAACTCGACGACTTTTCCGGCAAGGTCATCGGCTTGTTGAACGATGGCGATGCGCGCATACAGACAGGCGCAGCAGGGCGCGCTTATGCGTACGAATGGTCGGCCTCCGGTCTGGCCCGACGCATGCTGTCCTTTTACCAATCCGTGATCGAAGACCACGGCTCGGCGGGATGACTACGCTATATTTCACAAATCCTTAAACTGCCTGTAACTCTCCGGCAACGGCGATCCGCTAACTTGCATCATCCACACGACACGGAGATGACAATGTTAGATCTGAACCAGCAACAACATCTGACGCATAACAGGCTCACGCTCAGCACGGCAAGAACAAAATCGGAAGTCGAGGAAGCGCAGCGCCTGCGCTACAAGGTGTTCGCCGAGGAAATGGGCGCCCGGCTGCCCGGTGCTTATGACGAGATAGACAGCGACATTTTCGACCGCTATTGCGAACATCTGCTGGTGCGCGACAACGGCAACAACAAGGTGATTGGCACTTACCGCATCCTTTCTCCCGAGCGCGCCGCAGACATCGGCTGCTATTACTCGGAAAACGAATTTGACCTGACGCGTTTGATGCACCTGCGCGACCGCATGGTCGAGGTCGGTCGCTCCTGCGTGCATCGCGACCATAGGGACGGCGCGACCATCGCCAGACTCTGGAGCGGGCTTGCCGATTACATGAAGAAGCACAAGCATGAATACCTGATCGGCTGCGCCAGCATCAGCATGGGCGACGGCGGACATTACGCCGCCAGCGTTTACAACAAGGTGCACAAACTGCATGCGGCACCCGCCGAATATCGCGTGTTCCCGCGCTGCCCGTTACCGCTGGAAGCATTGGACGGCACGCTGAATGTCAGCATCCCGCCGCTGATCAAGGGCTATCTGCGCCTGGGCGCTTACGTCGCGGGCGAACCGGCATGGGATCCTGATTTCAATACTGCCGATCTGTTCATCCTGCTCCCCATGTCCAGGCTGAACGCAAAATACGCCAAACACTTCATGCGCCAGGCAGAAGAAATATTGGGCACCGCCTATGCCTAAAACACTTCCCGTTGAACATCCACAGCCTGGCATCGGTTGCGTCCCGCATAGCCATGCCGGAGTATGGCGCGTCCCCGCTGCACGTGATCCTGCAACAGCGCAAATTAACCGCGCTGTTGCAGCCCGTCATGGACACGCGCAATGGAACGATCGTCGGATACGAAGGCTTGATACGCGGCCCTGCCGATAGTCCGCTGCACTCCCCGTTCAACTTGTTCGGCGCAGCACAACGGTACGGGCTCTCGCTGGAGACCGAAATGCTGAGCCGCTAGGTCGTGCTGGACGATCTGGGTGAAGGGTTCTCCAGTTGCGCCTGTGGTCTGAATTGCGTCCGGACATCGTCAAGATCGACATGCATTTTGTACAGGGCGTAGACAGCAATCCGATCAAACTGCAATTCCTGAAATCCATACAATGCATCGCCGAAAGCTGTGGCACCCACGTGATCGCCGAGGGAGTGGAAACCGAAGCTGAATTGCGGACGATAAAAGATATTGGCATCGCGCTGGGCCAAGGCTATTTTATCGGTCGCCCCAGCCCGACGCCGCCGCTGATCGCGCCGCCGGAAATAAGCCGCATCATTCATGCCGGCAGGATCGCCGTGTCAGCCAAACCGATGTTTACCAGCCGGGGACAGGTCACCGCACTCAAGCTGCTGACCTATATCGAACCAGTGCAGCCTGATACTGTAAACGGGCGCATCTTTGAACGCTTTTCCGAAAATCAGGCATTGCGGGTCATTTCTGTCGTCCGCAACGGCGCACCTGTGGGCTTGATCAATCGCTACAATTTCATCGATCGCTTTTCCAGGCCTTACCAGCGTGAACTGTTCGGCAGGAAACCCTGCGCCGACGCCATGCAAGCCATGCCGCTCATGGTAAGCAAGGACATGCCGCTGGAGAGGAGCTCAGCGATTATCTTGTCGATGCGGACGGGCAGCAATTTCCCGATGGCTTCATCATCACCGAACAGGGACGCTATATCGGCTGGGCGTCCGGCCAGGATCTGTTGCGTGAATTGACCAGGATGCAGATCGAAGCAGCGCGCTATGCCAACCCGCTCACGCTGCTGCCCGGCAATGTGCCCATCGGCAAACACATCGAAAGCCTGCTGCACTCAGGCACCCCCTTCGTGGTCTGCTACGGCGATCTGGATCATTTCAAACCGTTCAATGATGTCTATAGCTACGAGAAAGGCGATGAAATGATCCGGCTTGCCGGACGCATACTGGGTTCGGCATGTGATCCCAGGCTGGATTTTATCGGCCATATCGGCGGAGACGACTTCATATTGATCATGCAAAGCGCCGACCGGGAACAACGCTGCCGCAATGCGCTACAGTCTTTTGCCGCAACATCGGTTGCGTTGGCCTGCGAAGAACATCGGCGGGCAGGCGGATACGAGAGTGCAGACCGCAACGGAACGGTCGTATTCCACCCGCTGACGACGTTGTCGATAGGCGCGGTGCGCATCCAGCCCGGGCAGTTCGACTCCCATCACGAAGTTTCGGCCACCGCCACGGAAGCCAAAAAAATGGCCAAACGGATTTGCGGCAACAGCCTGTTTGTCGAGCAGCGCAAATAATGCTGGCGCCTGTAATCGGTTAAGGAAGCCAGAGCATGGTAACGCTGGGTGTGCTGGCTATTGTTGGCAGCCATGCGCTGGAATATTCCAGTCTGGCGGGCAACATATAAACCGCAAACACGAACCGCATCATTACAACAGTACACAACGGGCGCGGCTCATGGCATCATGCGGCGTGTGAATTTTCTACCCGCCAGCAGATATACGAAAATATGCCCTACAGCTCCGTGCCTCCTGAAGAATTCGTCGCCTGGTTCCGCTCCGTTGCGCCTTACATCAATGCGTTCCGTGGCCGCACCTTCGTGGTTGCATTCGGCGGCGAAGTCGTGGAGGACGGCAAGTTCGTCGGGCTGACTCATGACTTCAACCTGCTGGCCAGCCTCGGCGTGCGGCTGGTGCTGGTGCACGGCGCGCGCGCGCAGATCGAGCAGCATCTGTCGCGCAACAATATCGAGGACCATTACCACCAGAACATCCGTCTCACCGACGCGGAGACCATGCGCTGCGTGAAAGAAGCCGTAGGCCGCGTGCGTCTGGAAATCGAGGCGCTGCTGTCGATGGGACTGGCGAATTCGCCCATGGCCAATGCCGACATCCGTGTGGCGGGCGGCAACTTCATCACCGCGCAGCCCATGGGCGTCATCAACGGCGTAGACCTCTTGCACACCGGCAGCGTGCGCAAAGTGGATGTCGCCGCGCTGAAAGACCGTATGGAATTCGGCGAAGTGGTGCTGCTGTCGCCGCTCGGCTATTCGCCCACCGGCGAGGTGTTCAATCTCACGCTGGAAGATGTGGCGACGCAGACCGCCATCGCGCTGGATGCGGACAAGCTGATTTTCATGATGGACACCGACGGCGTGACCGACAAGAAAGGCGAGCTGCTGCGCGAACTTACCATCGAGCAGGCGAACACCGTGCTCTCCGGCAAGCGCAAACTGCCGGACGATGTAGGCCTGTTCCTGCCCTGCGCGGTGCATGCCTGCGAAGAAGGCGTGGCGCGCACACACCTGATCAGCCGCCATGTGGATGGCTCGCTGCTGCAGGAATTGTTTTCCGACATCGGCATCGGCACCATGGTGGTGGAAAGCACGCTCAACACTTTGCGCGACGCCACCATCAACGATGTCGGCGGCATCCTGCAACTGCTGCATCCACTCGAGGAAGAAGGCATTCTGGTGCGGCGCAACCGCGAGCTGCTCGAACGCGAGATAGACCGTTTCGTGGTGCTGGAACACGACCACCGCATCATCGGTTGCGCGGCGCTGTACCCGTTCGCCGACGAAAAAGCCGGCGAGCTGGCCTGCCTCGCGGTGCAGCCCGGCAACCGTCGCCATGGCTACGGCGATGCGCTGCTCAAGCACATCGCGGCGGAAGCGCAGGCACAGGGATTGCGCAAACTGTTCGTGCTGACCACGCGCACCGCGCACTGGTTCATCGAGCGTGGCTTCAAGGAAACGGACGTGGGACAATTGCCCGCACAAAAGAAATCGCTGTACAACTATCAGCGGCGTTCCAAGGTTTTTGTAAAGTCTTTGTAACAAATAACGGTTAAATTGATACTGGAGAATCAACGATGGCAAGAATGGTGAACTGCGTAAAACTCGGGCGTGAAGCGGAAGGGCTGGAGCGCCCGACTTATCCGGGGCCGCTCGGGCAGCGTATTTTTGAAAATGTTTCCAGGGAAGCCTGGCAGGGCTGGATCAAATTCCAGACCATGCTGGTCAACGAAAACCGGCTTAACCTTGCCGATGCGCAAGCACGCAAGTATCTCGCAGGGCAAATGGAAAACTACTTTTTTGGTGACGGGACGCAAATGCCGCAGGGCTATGTTCCGCCGCGACAGTAATTCATGACAGATGCGATTACAGCAACCGTCATGCCTGCGCAGGCGGAAATCCAGCCATTCAATAATGCCTTTGTTTTAAACCCACTGGATTCCCGCCTGCGCGGGAATGACGAAGTGGCAGGACTCGCTGGTCGCTGTGTATTCTTGAAATAAGGTTATCCGCACTGTGGTCAAAAAATTCCCCGCGCAGGTCTTCCTCAACCGCGAACTGGGGCAACTGGAGTTCAATCGCCGCGTGCTGGCGCAGGCGGAAAGCGCCAGTATTCCGCTGCTGGAGCGGCTAAAGTATCTGTGCATCGTCAGCAGCAATCTGGATGAGTTCTTCGAGATCCGCGTCGCCGGCCTGAAAGAGCAGATCAGCCTCGCAGGCGTTCCTGCCGGGCCGGACGGAATGGATGCCCTGCAAACGTTCAGGCTGGTACGCGAACAGACACACCAGATCATCGCACAGCAATACCGCGTGCTCAACGACGCCATCCTGCCCGCACTCGAACTGGAAGGCATACGTTTCCTGCGCCGCACCAAATGGAACGATGCACAGCGTGCCTGGGTGAAGGAATTCTTCTTCAATGAAGTCATGCCGGTGCTAACGCCGATCGGGCTCGACCCCTCGCACCCGTTCCCGCGCGTGCTCAACAAGAGCCTGAACTTCGCAGTGGAACTGCAAGGCAAGGACGCATTCGGGCGCAACACCGCCAAGGCCATCGTGCAGGCACCGCGCGTGTTGCCGCGCACCATCCTGCTGCCGCCGGAGATCGGCGGCTGTGAACATGGTTTCGTGTTTCTCTCCTCCATCCTGCACGCCCATGTCGGCGAACTGTTCGGCGGCATGGAGGTGCTGAGCTGCCACCAGTTCCGCGTCACGCGCAACAGCAACCTGTTTGTGGACGACGAAGAAGTGAAGAATCTGCGCACCAGTTTGCAGGGCGAATTGCCACATCGCCACTTCGGCAACGCGGTGCGGCTGGAAGTCACCGACAATTGCTCGCCGCAGGTAGCCGAATACCTGTTGCAACAATTCGAACTCGGGCCGGAGGATTTATACCGCGTGGATGGCCCGGTTAATCTGGTGCGTCTGATGGGCATCCCCGGCCAGGTGACGCGCGACGACCTGAAGTTTCAGCCTTTCGCGCCCGGAGTGCCCACGGTGTTACAAAAGAAGGGGGCGGACATATTCAAGGTCATCCGCAAGGGCGACATACTGCTGCATCATCCATTCCAGTCATTCAAACCCGTCATCGATTTCATCCAGCAAGCCGCAGCCGACCCGCATGTGGTCGCCATCAAGCAGACGGTGTACCGCACGGGCGTGGATTCGGAATTGATGGAAGCGCTGATCGCCGCCACCCGGCATGGCAAGGAAGTGACCGTAGTGGTAGAACTGCTCGCGCGTTTTGACGAAGAAGCCAATATCAATTGGGCCAGCAGACTGGAAGAGGTCGGTGCACATGTGGTGTACGGCGTGGTCGGCCACAAGACCCATGCCAAGATGCTGATGGTGGTGCGGCGCGAGGACGGCAAGCTGCGTCGTTATGTGCACCTCGGCACCGGCAACTACCATCCGCGCACCGCACGCCTGTATACCGATTTCGGCCTGTTTACCGCCAACGAGGAAATCTGTGCCGACGCGAACGAAGTGTTCGCCCAGCTCACCAGCCTGGGCAAGGCACGCAAGCTGCGCCACCTGTGGCAATCGCCGTTCTCGCTGCACAGCCAGATTCTGAGCGCCATACGCAACGAGACCAGGATCGCGAAAACGGGCAAGCCCGCACATATCATCGCCAAGATGAATGCGCTGCTCGAACCCGAAACCATCATGACGTTATATGAAGCGTCGCAAGCCGGTGTGAAAGTAGACCTCATCGTGCGCGGCGTATGCGCGCTGCGCCCCGGCGTGCCGGGATTGTCCGATAACATCCGCGTGCGCTCGGTGATCGGCCGCTTTCTCGAACACACACGCATCTTCTATTTCCGCAATAATCTTGCGCATAACGTCTACCTGGCCAGCGCCGACTGGATGGATCGCAACTTCTTCCGCCGCATTGAAGTCTGCTTCCCCGTGCTCGACAAGAAGTTAAAACGGCGCGTGCTGGAAGAAGGGCTCAAGAAATACCTGCAGGACAACTGCCAGGCATGGGACATGGATGCGGATGGCCACTTCCGCCAGAAGACCCTGCGCCGCGCGGCACCCAGATGTGCTCAAGCCGTACTGTTGCAGGAGCTGGCCAGTCAGCTCAATCAGGTTTAATCACTGGGCAGAACCGGAAAAACCCCAAGCCTGACTTAACCGCCAGCCTGGCGGCCAAATTCAATTCTTCTTTGGCCGCCCGGTCTTGACCTGTTCGATCTGCGCGATCGCGCGCTTCAATTGCAATGCGCCGAGTTTGCTTAATGCGTGCAGTCCGGCGCGCAGCAGTTCGCTTTTCTTTACGTGTATGCCCACTTTCAACAACGCCTGCTTGAGCTCCGCAAGCTTTGCATAATCTGTTTGCGGCATGGTGAAACTGTCGCGCACGACTTTCACCTTGGTTTCCATCTTGCCGTTTTTATCTTTCCGGTTTTTCTTTTCCGGTTTGACAGCGTCCGGTTTCATCGGCGCTGTCTTGCGTTTGGCGGTGGAGCTTTTTGCTGTCATGCAGGCCTCCTGGCAGGGTTTAGGTGTAGCGAAAATAGTATATACGGTATATTCTCCGAACTGAAATGTAATATTTGGGGCATCATGGAGCTGATACTGTGGCGTCACGCCGAAGCCGAGGACGGCACCCCGGATCTGGAACGGCAGCTCACCGCCAGGGGCGAAAAACAGGCCGACAAAATGGCCGCGTTCCTGCGCCCTCGTTTACCACAGAAGGCACACGTACTCGCGAGCCCAGCCAGGCGCACACAGCAGACCGCGCAGGCGCTCACCAGAAACTTCACCACCGAACCCACTATCGCGCCTGGTGCCTCGGCGCCTGCGATACTCAAGGCGGCGGGATGGCCCAACAAGGATGGCTGCACACTCATAGTCGGCCACCAACCCACGTTGGGTGAGGTCGCGGCACTGCTTATGACCGGCAAGACAGGATACTGGAACATCAAAAAAGGCGCCGTGTGGTGGTTCGGCAACCGCGAACGCGAAGGGCATGATGAAACCGTGTTGCGCCTCGTCATCGCACCCGACCAACTGTAAGGAGGGCATCATGTTTGAATCCGCAGAGCTCGGACACAAGATAGACAAGGCCAGCTACGAAACCGAAGTACCCAAGCTGCGCGAGGCCTTGCTCGACGCGCAATTCGACCTGGCGCAAAAAACCGGATTTCCGGTCATCATCCTGGTCGGCGGCGTGGATGGCGCGGGTCGTGGCGAGACCGTCAACCTGCTCAACGAATGGCTGGATCCGCGCCATGTGCAGACCCACGGCATGGGCGAGCCTTCCGATGAGGAAATGGATCGCCCCATGATGTGGCGCTTCTGGCGCGAGTTGCCGCCCAAGGGCAAGATCGGATTGTTTCTCGGCTCCTGGTACACCTGGCCCATACTCAATCGTGTGCATGGCGTCACCAAGGTTGCCGAACTCGACCAGAGTCTGGAACGCGCCAAACGCCTGGAAAAGATGCTGACCGACGAAGGTGCGCTGATCATCAAGTTCTGGCTGCACCTGTCCAGGGAAAAACAGGAATCCCGCCTCAAGGCGCTGGAGAAAAACCCCCAAACCCGCTGGCGCGTGACCAAGCGCGACTGGGAGCACTTCAAGCTTTACGACAAATTCCTCTCCGTGCATGAAAGCGTGATCCGCCACACCAGCACAGCGGAAGCGCCGTGGATCATCGTGGAGGGCGCCGATGCGCGTTACCGCAGCCTGACCGTAGGCAAGGTCATACTGGAGGCGCTGCGCAAACGCCTGGACGAAGAAAGCCAGAAGACTCCAACGGCAATCCATGCGCCGCCGCTGCTGCCCTCCATCGACAGCATGCATATCCTGAAGTCCCTCGACCTCAAACAGAAGATCGAGAAAAAACAATTTCAGGAGGAGCTGGAAAAATATCAGGGCAAGCTGGCCCTGCTGACGCGCGATCCGAAGTTCAAGGACATCACCGTCGTTGCGGTATTCGAAGGCAACGATGCGGCGGGCAAGGGCGGCAGCATACGGCGCATCACCGGCGCGGTGGATGCGCGCCAGTATCAGGTCGTGCCGATCGCCGCACCGACCGAGGAAGAGCGCGCGCAGCCTTATCTGTGGCGCTTCTGGCGGCACATCCCGCGCCGGGGTCGCCTGGCCATTTTCGACCGCTCCTGGTACGGCCGCGTGCTGGTGGAACGAGTCGAAGGATTCTGCTCGCAGGCCGACTGGATGCGCGCCTATCACGAGATCAACGACTTCGAAGCGCAACTGGTGCGCCATAACATCGTGGTGGTAAAATTCTGGCTGACCATCAGCAAGGACGAACAATTACGCCGCTTCAAGGAGCGCGAAAAGATCAGCTTCAAGCGCTTCAAGATCACCGAAGAGGACTGGCGCAACCGCGAAAAATGGGACGCCTACGAGCAGGCCATCTGCGACATGGTGGATCGCACCAGCACCGAGGCCGCGCCGTGGACACTGGTGGAGGCCAACGACAAAAACTTCGCGCGCATCAAAGTTCTGAAAACGCTGTGCCAGCGTATTGAAAGCGCGATGAAGAAACAGAAATAAGTGGCGACGCTTCAAGCTTCCCGATAATCGGACGTCCAGAAATCAAGTTTTGACTGGCTCGCCGGGCCGGACGAATCTGGGCACTGGATATTATCAGTTGCTATCGGATAAATTACGTGTGCTTTACTCGCCGGGGAGCGCGTTTGCCGGAGTTGGATTGAATGATTTGTGCCAGTGCGCGCAAGGCTTCGTTAACCGAGGCCGAATCCGGAAATACTGACGCCACATCGCTATCCAATACTGCAATGTTTGCGCCTTTGGAAAGCCGGGAAACATATTTCCCTCTAATCCCACTGGAAAAATCATATTCCGGCTTGAGGTCGTCATTCTTTGATTTCATAATATTTACGCTCCTTGTTGTTTGCCAGACGCGCGCTGATTATCCTGATTGTGTTTCCTCTGTCGGTGTGTGAGACCACAAGAAGGCGTGACTGGTTCGATAATCCCAGAAGGAGAAATCTAGCTTCGCCCTCCGAGTGCTCATTGTCTGGAATGGTGCTCGACAGAGTATCGTAGAAAGCTGTTACCGCTTCTTCGAAAGTCACGCCATGCTTCTTGAAATTTCGGAGAGCTTTCTCCTTGTCCCATCGAAACTCTATCGACATTTAGCATATCCCTTATCGCTGTTCGCATTATATGATGGTGCGGCAAAATCATTCATGTATCACCAGCGCATCGCGGGTAATCTCGACGAAGCGATTTGCGGCAAAAGCAGCTTCGATGCCCGCCAGATTGGCGCGCACCAGTTTTTCCAGTTCGGCATTGGTGATATTGCCAGTAGATATCAGCAACAACGGCGGTTTACCCATAAGCAGGAAGGTCTGCACAAAATCATCATCCTTACTTACCACTACGCGCCCATCCTGCATGGCACGCGCAACCACTGCATGGTCTGGAGTCCGGTTTTTCAGCGGCAGGTCGAGCGTATGCAACGCATCATGCCCGGCCTCGGCCAGCCAAACCACGAAACGCCGGGGCAACTGCGCATCAACCAGAAATCTCATGCCGCCAAACGCTCCAGTCGCTTGATATGAGTCAAGCGTGCGGCATAAGACAGCGCCGCCAAAATATCCTCGCGCTCCAAGTCCTCATAATCAGCCAGAATATCCTCGGTACTCATGCCGCTGGCCAACCACTCCAGCACGTTTTCCACCGGATAGCGCAACCCGCGTATGCATGGCTTGCCATGACAAATTGCAGGATCAATTGTAATTCGATCGTTCATTTAATATCTCCTAACTTTCAAGCGTCGCAAAATAAATCTGTCAACTTTTCTTTTGAATATAATTTTCTAGTACGCAGCGAACAGCCTCATTCTCAGTCAAACCATCATTGGTTAGCTCATTAACTTCATTTCTAATCATTAATAGATCAGAGACTGGGACGCTTACTGATTTTGTTGAATACAAATTATATTTATCGGAAATGAAATCGATGTATATTTTATGAAGCCCATCTATATCAATACTCGGCTTGTTATATCCCGCATTACCGCTTTTAACAGTATTGTTTGAAGTTAATTTATCCAGTTGTGTATTAGCCTGCTCAAGGCGTAATAGTTTATATTGAAATTTCTCGTGGTATTTAGGCGGACAACCACCTTTGTGATAGTTATTTATCCAGTTCTGAGTTACCCATATTTCACGCTTAAGTCCGGCAATATCCAGCTTACCAATATCAAGGTCGCCTTTCAGCTTCCCGAAAATTATTATGGCAAGCAATACAGCAACAATCAACAAAAAGACTTCCATGCTATCCCCTTAATTATTTTTTGCGCCTACCAACAAATTGCATGGTTCTTTATTGCCTTTAAATCAGATGGGCAATCTGGATTTAAATCCACATTGATAATTTCCCGGATCGAACACTTTTCTGTATTTTCAAGCTCAATTAACTCATGAGGTGGACGTTCGGAAAAAGAATTCTCAATATGTATGAGGAAAACCTCGTTCGGTTCAAATTTCCTGATAATGGGCAAAACAGAGCATCCTTCAACGATTATGTGTCGCTTATCTCTTTTCTTGGATTCCAGTACCTCATGAATATATTTGTAATCGTATCTGACCTTTGAATCTATAAGTCGCAAGAAAAGATCCGTCTCCAAATGTGAAATTCTGAGCTTGTATGATAAATATCGTGACAATGATGTTTTGCCGACGCCCATTTTTCCAGTAATGGCTATTATACAAAATGGGACTTTCGATATTTGCTGTTCAACCACCCTACAAGCTTCAAGTTTCTGGTTAATGCATTCATCTGAACCCATAGCTTACTCACTAATTATTGAGGATTACATAATTGAAGACAGAGTCTCTGCATTTCGTAGGTCGGGCTACGCACGACGCGGCGGGTAACATTTCGGTTTTACATAAGCCCTTTGGAAACGAGGTCGCGAACCATTTGGTTGAAAGTAGAATACTCCTCGGTAACTAACCGAATCACTTCAGTATCGGGCGTCTTCGATGCCCAGATTTCAATCCGTTTCGCAAACTCAATGTAAATATCCGCATTAGATTCACATAGGTAGGGCATCGTCCATTGTTCAAATTTCGCTGGGTCTCCATAGCACGGATTAAATTTTCTCCATTCGACTTCGAAACTATCAGAGTCTTGCCCCAAATCTCTTCTTGCATCCTTTGTCAAAATTTTATTCAATTCTCTATTCTTCTCTTCGCACAGAATCACCACAATATGTCTATTCCAAAATGACTCTATATCGCGGACTGTTAAGCCCGCTTTCAATCTGAGTGCCATGTAGTCTTGGTTTTTGGCGTAGATTGAGCCTTGGTCTGTTTTGTAGAGATCAATCCCACGAGATTGCAAGTCATATTTGACCTTGTCGAAAATCCCACTCGCTATTTTTTTTGCCTCGGCAGGTGAGTGCCCGAACCTAAGCAGTGTCGGTTCAAACTGACTGATTATATATTTCTCATTGGCGGATCGACCAAAACCAAACATGATATTTCTCCCGTTGCTTAGGCGGTTTACCCCGTCCAAGTAACACGGGGGCTACGGATGGGCGGCAATCTACCAGCAAGAAACCACATTGCACAAGCGGAGAAAATGCCTATGCATTTTTGGAAATTTAATTTCCAGTTCGAGTCCAGATTGGCGAGCCATTCAAAACTTGGCGAGGAGCTTCCGCAACCGTCCCGGCATCATGCAATTGTCACTACTGCGCTTTCCCTGTTCCAAGGTTTCTGGCGGGAGTCGTCCGCATGGTAAAATCCGCGCTCATTTTTCGAGCCGCATGCCATGAGCCACAAGCCCCACCCCATCGAAGTCCTGCTGCAAAAACGTATCCTGATCCTGGACGGCGCGATGGGCACCATGATCCAGCGCCATAAACTCAACGAGGCGGATTATCGCGGCGAGCGCTTTGCCGACTGGCCACGCGATCTCAAGGGCAACAACGATCTGCTGGTGCTGACCCAGCCCGAAGTCATCAAGGGCATCCATAGCGAATATCTGGAAGCGGGCGCCGACATCGTCGAGACCAACACCTTTGGCGCGAATGCGACCACGCTGCATGCCTATGGCATGTCGTCGCTCAACTATGAGCTCAACGTGGCCGGTGCGCGCCTTGCGCGTGAGGCGTGCGACGAATATGCCACAGTGGACAAGCCGCGCTTCGTCGCCGGCGTGCTGGGGCCGACCGACAAGACGGCGACCATCTCGCCCGACGTGAACGATCCCGCAGCGCGCAACATTACTTTTGATCAACTGGTGGCCGATTACTCCGATGCGACGCGCGGCCTGATGGACGGCGGCGCCGACACCATACTGATCGAGACTATCTTCGACACGCTGAATGCCAAGGCAGCCATCTTCGCGGTGAAGGCGGTGTTCGAGGAGCGCGGCACTTCGTTGCCTATCATGATCTCCGGCACGATCACAGACGCCTCGGGGCGCACGTTGACCGGCCAGGTGACCGAAGCTTTCTACAACTCGCTGGCCCATGCCAATCCGATTTCCATCGGGCTGAATTGCGCGCTCGGCGCGGAGGAACTGCGCCAGTATGTGGCAGAGCTGTCGCGCGTCGCCAATTGTTACGTGAGCGCACATCCCAATGCGGGCCTGCCGAATCCCTTGGCCCCCACCGGCTACGACGACACGCCGGAGAATATGGCGGGGCACATCCAGGAGTGGGCAGCGAGCGGTTTCCTCAACATCATCGGCGGCTGTTGCGGCACTTCGCCTGCCTTCATCAAGGCCATCGCCGAAACGGTGAAGGACATCGCGCCGCGCAAGATTCCGCACAATCCGGTCGAGTGCCGCTTGTCAGGGCTGGAGCCGTTCAATATCGGCGACGACTCGCTGTTCGTCAACGTCGGCGAGCGCTGCAACGTCGCGGGCTCGGCAAAGTTCAAGCGTCTCATCATGGAAGCGCAACACGAAGAAGCGCTGGAGATCGCCAAACAGCAGGTGGAGAACGGTGCGCAGGTGGTGGACATCAACATGGACGACGCCATGCTCGACGGCGAGGCCGCGATGGTGAAGTTCCTCAACCTGATCGCCTCCGAGCCGGACATCTCCAAGGTGCCGGTGATGATAGATTCTTCCAAGTGGAACATCATCGAGGCCGGGCTGAAATGCGTGCAGGGCAAGTCCATCGTCAACTCGATCTCGCTGAAGGAAGGCGAAGAGAAATTTCTCGAACAAGCCCGCCTGGTTCGCCGTTACGGTGCCGCAGCAGTGGTGATGGCCTTCGATGAAAAGGGGCAGGCCGATACTTATGAGCGCAAGATCGAAATTTGCGAGAGATCGTATCGCTTGCTGTCCGGTGACCCGGCGCGCTTCAGAATTGAGACTCCTTCCCCCTTGCAGGGGGAAGGCCGGGATGGGGGTAGAAACGGCGTGGGCACAGACTCTTCTACCCCCTCCCTAACCCTCCCCCTGCAAGGGGGAGGGAACAGGTTGTCGGAATATGATGAAGGCATTGGTTTCCCGCCCGAGGACATCATCTTCGATCCGAACATCTTCGCCATTGCCACCGGCATCGAAGAACACAACAACTACGCGGTGGATTTTATTGAGGCGACGGCGTGGATCAGGAAGAACCTGCCGTTTGCGAAGATCTCCGGCGGCGTGTCGAATGTTTCATTCAGCTTCCGTGGCAACGAGCCGGTGCGCGAGGCGATCCATACCGTGTTTCTGTACCACGCCATCAAGGCGGGCATGAACATGGGCATCGTCAACGCCGGGCAGCTCGGTGTGTACGAAGAAATTCCGAAAGACCTGCGCGACGCGGTAGAAGACGTGGTGCTGAACCGCCATCCCGATGCGGGCGAGAAGCTGGTCAAGCTGGCCGAGACCGTAAAGGGCGGTGGCAAGGAGCAAGTTGAAGACCTCGAATGGCGCAAAGGCACGGTGCAGGAACGCCTGACCCATGCACTGGTGCGCGGCATCACCACTTACATCGTCGAAGATGCCGAAGAAGCGCGCCTGCAAGCGAAGTTCCCGGTCGAAGTGATCGAAGGCCCGCTGATGACCGGCATGAACGTGGTCGGCGACCTGTTCGGCGCGGGCAAGATGTTTTTGCCGCAAGTGGTGAAGTCGGCGCGAGTGATGAAGCAGGCCGTGGCGCACCTGATCCCCTACATCGAGGCGGAAAAGCTGCGCTCAGGCGACACCAGCACCAAGGGCAAGATCGTGATGGCCACGGTGAAGGGCGACGTACACGACATCGGCAAGAACATCGTCACCGTGGTGTTGCAGTGCAATAACTTCGAGGTGGTGAACATGGGCGTGATGGTGCCGTGCCAGCAAATTCTGGATACGGCGCGCGAGCACAACGCCGACGTGATCGGCCTGTCCGGCCTGATCACGCCCTCGCTGGAAGAGATGGCGCATGTGGCGAAGGAGATGGAGCGCCAAGGTTTCAAGATACCGCTGCTGATAGGCGGCGCGACCACTTCGCGCGTGCATACCGCAGTGAAGATCGAACCGAACTATCCGAGCGGCGCCACGGTGTATGTGCTGGATGCTTCACGCGCCGTGGGTGTGTGCAGCAACCTGCTCAGCAACACCTCGCGCGACAGTTACATCGCCGAGATCAAGGCCGACTACGCGGCGGCGCGCGAGCAGCATGAGGGCAAGAAGGGCAAGGCCTCGTATGTCTCGCTGAAGGAAGCGCGCGCGCATGGCTTCAGGGCGGACTGGAAAAAATACACGCCGCCCAAGCCGCAGCTTCTGGGCGTACACAAGTTCGAGGGTTACCCTCTCGACAAAATCGCCGAATACATAGATTGGTCGCCGTTCTTTCAGGCATGGGAACTGGCCGGGCGCTATCCGAAGATATTGCAGGACGAAGTGGTGGGCGAGGAAGCGCGCAAGCTGTTCGCCGATGCGCAAGCCATGCTGAAGAAAATCATCAAGGAAAAATGGCTGGCCGCGAATGCCGTGTTCGGGCTGTTCCCCGCCAATTCGGTGAACGATGACGACATCGAGATTTATACCGACGAGTCGCGCAAGAAAGTGGCCATGACCTGGCACAACCTGCGCCAGCAAACGAAGAAACCCAATGACATCCCGAACTACTGCCTCGCCGATTTCATCGCGCCGAAGCAGAGCAAGGTCAAGGACTACATCGGCGCGTTTGCGGTCACCACTGGTATCGGCATCGAGAAGCACATCGAAAAATTCGAGAAGAAGCACGACGACTACAACGCGATCCTGCTCAAGGCGCTGGCCGACCGTCTGGCCGAAGCTTTTGCCGAACACCTGCACCTGCGTGTGCGCCGCGAGTTCTGGGGCTATGTGGCGGATGAAGCCCTGGACAACGAAGCGCTGATCGCGGAGAAGTATCGCGGCATCCGCCCCGCGCCTGGCTATCCAGCCTGCCCTGAGCATACCGAGAAGGGCGCATTGTTCGAGTTGCTGCAAGCGCCTTTAAATGCAGGTATCACCCTGACCGAGAGCTACGCCATGCTGCCCACCGCAGCCGTGAGCGGCTTCTACTTCTCGCACCCACAGGCGCAATACTTCGCCACCGGCAAGATAGACAAGGATCAGGTCGCGGATTATGCAAAGCGCAAGGGTATGACGCTGGAAGAGGCGGAGCGCTGGCTGGCGCCGGTGCTGGGTTATTAACGTAGTAGAATTGCTGCGAACATATTCAAAACGTGAAGGAGGCATCATGCAACTGACCGCCGTTTTAACACAGGCCGAAGAAGGCGGATTCATTGCCTTGAATCCAGAGACCGGCACGACCACCCAAGGCGAGACTATCAATGAGGCCTTGAGCAACCTGCAAGAAGCAACGACGCTCTATCTGGAGGAGTTTCCTCTCGTCACACACGGCCATCCGCTGGTGACCACATTCGACGTTCCCGCCCATGCCTAAACTGCCGCATATTTCCGGCGCGCAGGCCGTCAAGATATTCGAGCGGCTTGGGTTTGTGGTGATGCGCCAGAACGGCAGCCACATCGTATTGCGCAAAGGCTCTGCGGGATGTGTCGTACCCAACCACAAGGAAATCAAGGTTGGTACTTTGGCGGGTATCTTGCGTCAGGCAGGTGTATCAGCCGATGATTTTTTGCGCGCATTGCATAACTAACATTGATAGACACCGTGGCATTGATCATTGAACCCAGAATTGCTGACCTGCATATTTCGGAATCCGACATCACCGCCCTCCTGATTGACGGACGAACGGTGAGCGTCCCTCTTGCCTGGTCATGGCGACTGTCCGAGGCAACTCCTGAACAGCGCAACCATTGGGAGCTCATTGGAGATGGTATAGGCATTCACTGGCCCGAGGTTGACGAAGACATCAGCATCGAAGGTATGTTGTATGGCGCTCCGGCACCAAGGCCGACGGTGCATGCTTGATGCGGGAAGAGACGAAGCGGTGGTTGGCTCTGGTGTTGAGTTATTAGCCAAAACTTATGAGCACCTATCTCTACACATGGAGTCCAGCACGCTGGATTTGGAGCGACCAACAAGATGCAATTTATCGCGTCAACAATGGCGACCAGTACGATATGTATTGGAGTTGCGGAAATACGAAGCGTATAGAAATTGGAGATGTATTCTTTTTGATGCGGCTGGGAGTTGAGCCAAAGGGCATTATTGGCTGCGGTTACATTTCGTCTAGGCCATACGCTCTGCCTCATTGGGATGAAGAAAAGGCAAATGAAGGCAAAACAGCACTAAGAACTGATTTGCTGTTTAAGTCCCTTTCAGATGAGCCGATTATTTCACTACCTTATTTGCAAGAAAAATATCCTGAGTACACATGGACTCCACAAAGCTCAGGGATGCCAATCCCTGATGAGATTGCGGGAGAGCTATTTGCACAAATTCAGAGTGATAACAAATTCAGTTTTCAGCCTTCCATAAAAAAGGAAATAGAGCTTTATGCTGAAGGCAAGCAAAAGAGCGTCACGCACAACACTTATGATAGAAGCCCTGCGGCAAGACAGGCGTGCATAGAGCACTATGGTTACAGTTGCTGTGTTTGTGGTTTCAATTTTGAGAGTGCTTACGGAAAGCTGGGCTCAAAATACATTGAGGTTCATCATCTCAAACAAGTTGCGGACATTGGCCTGGAATACCTCATACATCCAATAGATGACTTGAGACCTGTCTGTGCAAATTGTCATCGCATGCTTCATAAAGCAAGACCACCAATTTCAATCGAAGAGCTTAAATTGCAAAGGAAGAACACATGACCACCCTCATCAAAACCGACACCCAACTCGGCGAAGGCGCCGAAGCGCAAGCCGGACAAACCGTGATCGTGCATTACACCGGCTGGCTGTACGACGAGAGCGCACCGGACAACAAGGGCGCGAAGTTCGACAGCTCGCTCGACCGAAACGACCCGTTCGATTTCCCGCTTGGTGCGGGACATGTGATCCGGGGTTGGGACGAGGGTGTGCAGGGCATGAAGGAGGGCGGACATCGCACGCTCATCATTCCATCGGAGATGGGCTATGGCGCAAGCGGCGCAGGCGACGACATCCCGCCGAATGCGAAGCTGGTGTTCGAGGTGAAGCTGCTCAAGGTGATCCGCACCGACATCACGGACACTCAAGTCGGCGCGGGTGCAGAAGCGCAAGCCGGGCAGACCGTGGTCGTGCATTACACCGGCTGGCTGTTCGACAAGAATGCGCCGGAGAACAAGGGCAGGAAATTCGACAGCTCGCGCGACCGCGACGAGCCGTTCGATTTTTCGCTCGGCGCGGGACGTGTGATCCAGGGCTGGGATATGGGCGTGCAAGGCATGAAGGTGGGCGGGCAGCGTACGCTGGTGATCCCGCCGGAGATGGGCTACGGCAGGCGCGGCGCGGGTGGTGTGATCCCGCCGAATGCGACACTGGTATTCGAGGTGGAATTGCTGGATGTGCAGTAAAATCGCGGCCTTTACTTTCGACTGCTTTCCTTCGAGACACCCATGAACCTGATGCCAAAACTGTTGCTCGCCTTGTTGTTGTCCGTCACGTTTGTCACCACCGCCTGCTCGAGGCAAGCCGCACCGCCGCCTGCCGCGAAAAGCAACGTGACTGCCTTGATCAAAACCGACATCAAGGCCGGAACCGGCGCAGAAGCCGTGACCGGGCACAACGTGTCCGTGCATTACACCGGCTGGCTGTATGACGAAGCCGCGCCCGATCATCATGGCGCGAAGTTCGACAGTTCGCGCGACCGCAACGAGCCGTTTGAATTCCCGCTCGGCGCAGGCCAGGTGATCCAGGGCTGGGACGAGGGCGTGGCAGGCATGAAGGTGGGTGGACAGCGCACGCTGCTGATTCCGCCGGAGATGGGTTACGGCACACACGGTGCGGGCGGGGCGATTCCGCCGAACGCGACGCTGGTGTTCGACGTGGAGCTGCTGGGTGTGCGCTAGAATATTCCCGCGTTTGCTATTGTGGCTGGGCAGCATGCTGCTATTACTTGCTGCTGGTTGCGCCACTACCCAGATGCCCGCACTGGTCGAGACCGACATCAAGGTAGGCAAAGGCGAAAAAATCGCTCAGGGCAAAATGGTGTTGGTGCATTTCACGGGCTGGCTATACGATGAGAAAGCCGCCAACCATCATGGCAAAAAATTCGACAGCTCGCGCGACATGGGGCGCCGCCCCTTGAAATTCCGGTTTGGAATGAAACAAGTCATCGCGGGCTGGGATCAAGGCCTGGCGGGCATGAGAGTGGGTGGACGGCGCACGCTGATCGTTCCTCCCGAATTGGCTTATGGCGACAGTGGCACAGGCAAGCTTATCCCGCCGCATGCAACGTTGGTGTTTGACGTCGAGTTGCTGGGCGTTCAATAAGGACACGAGATGAGAAATTTTATATCTTTTCCCCGGCTGCTCCTGTTGCTGGGCGGCATGTTAATGCTGGCAGCCTGCGCATCTCCCCAGATGGCGGAACTGATCAAGACCGATATCAAGGCAGGTAACGGCTCGCGTCCCATTCCTGGCAAAATGCTGACGGTGCATTACACCGGTTGGCTGTACGATGAGAAGGCTGCCGACCATCATGGCAAGAAATTCGACAGCTCACGCGATCGCGGGCAACCCTTCCGCTTCCGTTTTGGAGTTGGACAAGTCATCAAGGGCTGGGATCAGGGCATAGACGGAATGAAAATTGGCGGACAGCGCACGTTGATCGTTCCTCCCGATCTGGCCTATGGAGAAAATGGGGCAGGTGGCGTGATCCCGCCTGACGCGACACTGGTGTTCGATGTCGAACTGCTCGGCATTCAATAGCCAGAACCGCCAGGTTTTCTGGGCATGAATCAGATATCCAATCCGGTATTGGTCACGGCGCTGATGCTGGCTGTGTCCAACCTGTTCATGATGTTCGCCTGGTATGGTCACCTGAAAAATCTCGCGACTGCGCCGTGGTATGTGGCGGCGCTCATCAGTTGGGGTATCGCGCTGTTCGAGTATCTGCTGCAAGTACCCGCCAACCGCATAGGTTTTACGATGCTCAATCTCGGGCAGTTGAAGATATTGCAGGAAGTCATCACGTTGTCGGTGTTCGTCCCCTTCGCGGTGCTATATATGAACCAGCCATTGAAATGGGATTATCTGTATGCGGGGCTGTGCCTGATGGGTGCGGTATATTTTATTTTCAGGGCATGACAAATCTTGCCCTCTCCCGCCCGGACGGGCACCCTCTCCCGCTTGCGTGAGAGGGGATGGGGAGAGGGTGTGTTTAGAACGGAGCAATAATGCACATCCACATACTCGGCATCTGCGGCACCTTCATGGGCGGCATTGCGGCCATCGCCAAGCAGGCCGGCTATCGCGTCACGGGCTGCGATGCCAACGTCTATCCGCCGATGAGCACACAGCTCGAAGCGCAGGGCATCGAGCTCATTGAAGGTTTCGGTGTGGAGCAACTCGAACTCAAACCCGATGTGTTCGTCATCGGCAATGTGGTGTCGCGCGGCAATCCGTTGATGGAAGAAATACTCAACCGTGGTTTGACTTATGTTTCCGGGCCGCAATGGCTGGCGCAGAATATTCTGCGCGATCGTTGGGTGCTGGGTGTGGCAGGCACGCACGGCAAGACCACGACGACTTCGATGCTGGCGTGGATACTGGAATACGCCGGACTCAATCCCGGCTTCCTGATCGGCGGCGTACCGCAGAACTTCGGCATCTCGGCGCGGCTGACCGACATGCCGTTCTTCGTGATTGAGGCAGACGAATATGACACTGCCTTCTTCGACAAGCGTTCCAAGTTCGTGCATTACCATCCGCGCACGGCGATCCTGAATAACCTCGAGTTCGACCACGCCGACATTTTCCCGGACCTCGCGGCCATTGAGACGCAGTTCCATCACCTGGTGCGCACCGTGCCCGGCAACGGTCTCGTAGTGTGCAACGGACGCGAGGAATCCTTGCAGCGCGTGATCCAGCGCGGTTGCTGGACGCCCGTGGAAAAATTCGGCAGCGCCGACAGCTGGAATATAGACGCCGATAACAGCGTGACGTTACGTGGAGAAACGCAAGGCTCGCTGCACTGGGATCTGCTCGGCGAACACAATCGCATGAATGCGCTCGCCGCACTCGCTGCTGCCCGGCATGCCGGAGTACCCATCGCACAAGGTCTGGCCGCCCTCGCCGAATTCAAGAACGTGAAGCGACGCATGGAAATGCGCGGCGTAGCCAACGGCATCACTGTGTATGACGATTTCGCCCATCATCCCACTGCGATAGACACCACGGTCGCCGGACTGCGCCACAAGGTCGGCGGCGCACGCATCCTCGCCGTGCTGGAGCCACGCTCCAACACCATGAAGCTCGGTGTGATGAAAGACGCCCTGCCCGGCAGTCTCAAGAATGCCGACCGGGTATTCTGCTACGGCGCGAACCTCGGCTGGGACGCAGCAGCAGCGCTGGTTCCGTTAGGCAACAAGGCTACAGTGACGGACGATCTCGATGAATTGATAGCGGCCATCGCCGCCGAGGCGCGTCCCGGCGATCATGTGCTGGTGATGAGCAATGGCGGCTTCGGCGGGATACATGAAAAACTGTTGCGCAGACTGGCTGAATAACATGCAAAAACCATGAATCAATCCGCATGAAAAACACGGGCTAACTTGTTGTGCCGAGAACGTAATTGTTGTATCGTCGCGAACAATGTCATAGCCGCATTGCGCAGATTGAATAAATACTTAACCAAAGGGGCGAACGTGCAAAACTTTTCCTTCAGCCAAACCATATCGAAGTTTGCGGCCTCGTTAATGCTGCTAATGCTCGCAACTCTTGCGGGATGCGGTAGCGGCGGCACTAGCACAACTACCACCACCGGCCCCACAACTGCGGCAACCGTACAATTGCTGGTAAACAATCCACAGCTTTCATCTTCCGGCACAACACCCGTTGACGTGACTGCCGTTGTTCTTGACTCGGCTGGACAGATCGTCACAGGAACTACCGTGGTTTTCTCAAAGGGCCCGGACACCACGGCTTACTTTAGCAACCTTAGTGCTGCGGGCGTATCCGACGCGAGCGGGATTGTCACGGCTAAACTTAATCTGGGCACCAACAAGGCAAACCGCACCATTGCAATTACTGCGACTGCCAACGGCCACACGGCCTCCAACAGTGTTGATGTTGTTGGTACGACGGTCACCATTAGCGGCAGCAGTTCTCTGGCGAATGGCGCCAGCACTGTACTGACCATCACCGTCAAAGATTCGGCCGGAACCGCGATACCCGGCGTCACCGTAACTGTCGCCTCGCAAAACGGGAATACGATACTCCTGTCGCCGACCTCCGGAATTACCAATAGCTCGGGGCAAATCACCGCTACCGTTACCGCCGATCACGCGGGAGCCACCGATGTGATCACCGCCACAGCAGCGGGAACCAGCAAGACCCAGACACTGACTATCAACAGCGCCAGCTTTGCCTTCACGGCGCCCACACCCGTCACGCCCGCCGCAACGATACAGATCCCGCTGAACACAGCGACACCCATTTCAGTTTATTGGGCTAACTCCGGGACGCCTGTCGCGAATAGCTCGCACGTGACCTTTAACGCCAGTCGCGGCACGATCACTGGCGGTAACCCGGCAAGCACAACTGCAGGCACGGCTACAGCATCCATTTCTTCCAGCTCCGCCGGACCCGCCATCATCACTGCCTCCGGCCCTTCAGGCACACCCGCTGCCACTCTGAACATCTTATTCGTTGCCACTACCGCCAGCAGCATAACTCCGCAGGCTACACCAGGAGTCGTTCAGGTGACCACAGGCTCGGCATCCCAATCCAGCAACAGTTCCGTGATCTCGGTGATCGTCAGGGATGCCGCGAATAATCTGGTCAAGGATGCCTTGGTAAATTTCTCGATTAGCGCTGACCCGAGCGGTGGTACCCTTAATGCCGCAAACGCAACAACGGATGCCTCCGGTAGCGCCTCGGTAACCTATATTGCCGGTACTACCAGCAGCCCGCAGAACGGGGTGATCATCGACACCACCGTGGCCAGTGTAAATGGCGTGGTTCCCGGATCGCCGGTGACCAATTCTGTGACGCTTACGGTCAGCAATCAGGCATTGCTCGTGCGCTTGGGAACCGACAACCAGATCATCTCGAATCCACCGTCCAACTCCAAAAAATATATCGCCACGGTGACCGATAGTGCAGGCCACCCATTAGCCGGGGTCACGGTGTCATTTGCCTTGCGGCCCAGCAGTTTCCAGAAAGGGAAGTATGTAATCAGCGGCACTACCTGGGTTAAAAGCGACACCTTTGGTGCAACCTGTCCCAATGAAGATCTCAACTTCAATGGCTTCATAGATCCACTCGCACTTCCGCCCGCGCTCCCGGCCTCCCAGACGGAAGACACCAATCTCAATGGACATCTGGAGCCGGGAGGAGATGCCACCGTCACCGCTAGTGGCGTAACTGATGCCAACGGCGAAGCCATTGCAACGGTCACTTATGCAAAAGACCATGCAACCTGGGCCGCGTTCGTACTGGAAGCCCGTACCGGTGTAGTCGGCAACGATCCTCCCGCAACGGTAACTTTCGTTTTGCCCGGACTGGCCTCCGATTATTCCAATGTTAGTGTTGCACCGCCAGGTCAATTCAGCCCATATGGCTTGGGCGATCCGGGCTCGACGCCAGTTGGTCTCGATGACTGCACCAATTCATACTAAGCCAAGAGTCAGTAATTAGCGTTCGCAAAGACCAAGGGCATCCGAATGGATGCCCTTGGTCTTTAATATAGCCAGTGTTTTCCTATTCTTCCTCCACCGCAAACAGCCGCCGGTGTTCGCGTATAGCATAGCGATCCGTCATGCCGGCGACGTAGTCGGATACGGCGCGCGCGCGATCCACTTCTGCCAGGTGCTGGAATTGTGGTGGCAGCAGGCGCTCATCTTCCATGAACGCGCCAAACAGGTCGCCGATGATGCGGCGCGCCTTGGCGCTCATGCGCATGACGCGGTAATGGCGATACAGATGGGTGTGCAAAAAGGATTTCAGTTCGCGGCTCAGCACTTTCACTTCGGCGCTGAAGGCAACCACCGGCGGAGCCTGGCGCACATCGTCCAATGTCTTTAACCCTTGCGTCCGGATGTTGTGTTCGGTTTCGCGCATCAGGTCGCTGACCAGCGTGTTGATCATGCGCCTTACGGTTTCGTGGATGACGCGCCGTTCGGAAAGCTGCGCATGGTTGTGACGGACTTGTTCCAGATGTTGCGCAAACAGGCGCACGGTGGAAAGCTGCTCCAGCGTGATCAAACCCGAGCGTAACCCGTCATCCACATCGTGGTTATTGTATGCAATCTCGTCGGCGAGATTGGCGATCTGCGCCTCCAGCGAGGGACGCTGCTGCTTGAGGAAACGTTCGCCCACTGCGCCCAGCTTTGCGGCATTTTCCGGCGCGCAATGTTTCAGTATGCCTTCGCGCGTCTCGAAGCATAAATTAAGTCCGTCGAATGCGGCATAGCGCTCTTCCAGCACATCCACTACGCGCAGCGATTGCAGATTGTGTTCGAAGCCGCCGTAGTCTTTCATGCAGGTATTGAGCGCTTCCTGTCCGGCATGTCCAAACGGTGTATGGCCAAGGTCGTGCGCCAGCGAGATGGCTTCGACCAGATCTTCGTTGAGCTTGAGGCGACGCGCGATGGAGCGGGCAATCTGCGCCACTTCAATACTGTGCGTGAGCCGTGTGCGAAATAAGTCGCCTTCGTGATTTACAAACACCTGCGTCTTGTACTCGAGGCGGCGAAATGCAGTGGAGTGGATGATGCGGTCACGGTCGCGCTGAAATTCGCTGCGCCCGGATGGCGCATCTTCATGCACGAGACGACCGCGCGTGTTGTGTTCGCTTACCGCGTAAGGCGCGAATTCAGGCGTTCCCACAGCACGCTTCCAGAGTTTGGTGCAGCAACCCTTGCGGCACATCACCCGTCACCACCGCATGGCCGATGGATTCAAGCAGTACAAAACGCATCTTGCCGCCGACCACTTTCTTGTCCAGCCCCATCAGTTGAAGATATTTCTCCACACCCAATACGGGGGCGACTACCGGCAGTTGGGCGCGCTCGAACAGGCGACGTATGCGCATGACATCCTCTGTACTGATCCAGCCAAGGCGCTGCGACAAGTCGGCAGCCATGATGGTGCCTGCCGCCACACCTTCTCCATGCAGCCATACGCCGTAACCCATACCGTTCTCGATGGCATGGCCAAAGGTGTGGCCGAGATTGAGCAGGGCGCGCTCGCCGCTTTCACGTTCATCCACGCCGACTACTTCGGCCTTGTTTTGGCAACTGCGCGTAACGGCGTATTGCAGCGCTTCTGTATCGCGCGCCAGCAGTTTCTCCATGTTCTGCTCCAGCCATTCCAGAAATGGCAAGTCGCGGATCAATCCGTATTTGATGACTTCCGCGATGCCGGCGCGCAGTTCATTGTCAGGCAGCGTATTGAGTGTGGCGATGTCGGCTAGCACCACTTGCGGCTGGTAGAACGCGCCTATCATGTTCTTTCCCAGCGGATGGTTAATGCCGGTCTTGCCGCCAACCGAGGAGTCCACTTGTGATAGCAGCGTGGTGGGAATCTGGATGAAAGGCACGCCACGCAAAAAAGTCGCAGCTGCGTAACCCGTCATGTCGCCGATGACGCCGCCGCCCAATGCGATCAATGGCGTGTTGCGCTCACAACGGTGGGTCAGCAACGCGTCGTAGATCAGCCCCAGCGTTGCTGCATTCTTGTATTCCTCGCCGTCCGGCAGGATGATGGGGATAACGTCCACGCCATGGCTTTGCAGCAGGGTGCGCAACGCTTCCAGATATAACGGCGCCACAGTGGTGTTGGTCACCACTGCGGTTCGTTTGTGCGGCAGATGTGGCAATAGTAATTCCGCGTGGGCGAGCAAGCCGCTGCCGATGTGGATGTGATAGCTGCGTTCGGCCAGGCCGACGGTTAGTGTTTGCATAATATCTGGCGAATCACGTTAGAGTTCCTGCGAACCGGTTCAATTCCCGCTGTAATTGCTCCACTAGGCTGTGCACATTCTGTTTTCCGGTGGGCATGACCAAGTCGGCGGTTTGCGCATACAGCGGATCGCGCTGCTCGTACAATTCCTTAAGCTTGGCACGCGGATCGGCTGTCTGTAGCAGTGGACGGTTGCGGTCGTGGCGGGTGCGCAGCCAAAGGTCGTGTACCGCACTTTTCAGATAAACCACGACGCCATTGCTGCGCAAGGCTACACGGTTCTGTTCATTCAATACCGCGCCGCCGCCGGTTGCCAGCACGATGTTGTCACGCCGCACCAAATCCTGAACCACATTCGCTTCACGCTGGCGGAAACCCGCTTCGCCTTCCACGTCGAAAATATGTGCGATGGTTACACCCGTGCGCTGCTGGATTTCTTCATCGCTATCAATAAAGATTTTGCCTGTTTGCTGTGCGAGCAGTTTCCCCACCGTGGTTTTTCCAGCACCCATCATGCCGACGAGAATAATGTTTCCGGATTGGCGTTTTGCCTGTGTTGTGCTGGTGGGTTGCATAATTGGATTGTAGCGAAAATTTCCTGCTCATACCGCTTTGGCAAAACAAAAGCCCGGCATAGCCGGGCTTTCATGTCGCACATCGTTTGATTAAAACTGGTTCAGGCTGTCTTTCAGAATCTTCGGCGTAATGAAAATCAGCAGTTCCTTTTTCTGTTCGCTCTTCACATTGTTCTTAAACATCCAGCCTAGAACGGGTATGTCTCCGAGCAGCGGAATTTTCTGGGTAGAGTTGGCTTCAGCCAAAGTATAAACGCCGCCTATCACCACTGTGCCGCCATTCTCTACCAGGACCTGGGTCGTGATCTGCTTGCTGTCTATGCTTGGCACACCACCATACACGGTACCCGGTTGATCCTGCGTCACGTTCACTTTCATGCTGACGTGGTCATCCGGCGTTATCTGCGGCGTCACCACCAGACTCAGCAACGCGTCCTTGAATGCTGTTGTGGCCGCACCGCCGACCGTGCTGCCCGACACCGTATAAGGAATCTGCGCCCCGGACTTGATGGTGGCTTCCGTGGAATCCGCTGTCACCACGCGCGGGCTGGAGATGTTCTTGGTCGTTCCGTCTATTTCGGATGCCATCAATTCCAGAGACAGGGTTTTGCTTGATACCGAATCAAACAAGGAAAGCGTCAGGCCACCCAACCCGTCCACGGCACCGGGCAAGTTCACATTTCCCGTCACCGTCGAAGAAGTAAATCCCTTGGGAATGGTGGAAGTGGGGCCTTTAAAACCCAGCTTTCCACCCAAAGTCCGGTTGAATTCTTCCTTTGCTTCGACAAAGCGCGCCTCTATCATCACCTGGCGTACCGGCACATCTATCTGCTTGATCAGTTTACGCGCTTCCTCCAATGCGGTTGGCGTATCCTTGATGAACAAGGTGTTGGTACGAGTATCTACCACCGCACTGCCGCGCTTTGTCAGAATGCGCTGTTTCTCGTTGGTCAGCATGGCAGCAACCGTATCGCCCTTCTGGTAACTGAGCGGGAAGCTCTCTGTATGCAGCGTTTCCAGTTCGGAAATCTCCTGGCTTGCCGACAGGTTGAGCTTTTCCTTGGCTGCGATTTCTTCGCGCGGAGCGATCTGGATCACATTGCCGTTTTTGCGCATGTCCAGGCCCTTGCTTTGCAGGATGATGTCCAGCGCCTGATCCCATGGCACATCCTTCAAACGCAAAGTAAGATTACCCGTCACCGTATCGCTGATCAGCATGTTCATGGGAACGTTATTATTGCTGTTGATAAAATCAGCGATAACATACAACGCTTCGCGTACAGCAATATTCTGGAAATTCAGTGTCAGCTTTTCTCCCGCGTAGCCGCCCTGTGCATTGCGCACCAGTTTGTTTGGGTCTTCCGATACTGGTTTGACCTCCACGATAAACTTGTTGTCCATCTGGTAGGCGGCATGTTCCCACAAGCCTTTTGGTTCGATGACCACGCGCACGTTGTCACCATCTACAAAGGTATCCACACCTTCCACCGGCGTGCCGAAATCGGTTACGTCCAGCTTGCGTTGCAGATTACGCGGCAGATCGGTTTTCAAAAAATCTATGATCAGATTTTTGCTCTGTTGCTTGATGTCTATGCCCACGCTGGCATCTGACAGATCAATCTGGATGCGCCCCTCGCCATTTTTGCCCCGATGGAAGTCCACATCGCGCAAGCTATGTTTCTGGGTCAGCGTTTTGGCTTCGGAAAAACGGGTCGTGGCCGGAGGTGCCGTTACATCGGCTGTCCGTCCCTGCAGGATAATTAACAGTGCATTGCCATCGATTCTGGTGTCAAACGCAAGCATCTGGTTCAGGTTAATCACCAGGCGCGTGCGATTCCCGGCTTGCACAATATTCGCGCTGCGCAAATCACCTTCACTAAATTCCTGGGTAGACTTGCCCAGTCCGTTCGCGGTGTCCGGGAAATCGAATGCAATACGCGGCGGCGTGTTGATGGTGAACCCGGCGGGTGGATTGGCAAGGGCATTTTTCAGATCAACTCGGATCACCAGCTTGCCGCCCGGAGCGCCACTGACGCTAAGCGATTGTATGGTGTTCGCGTCCGGATTGGCTTGCGCATGGGCGACGAGTGCACAAAACGCAAATACCGCAACCAGGAACTGGATGCCATTATGGAGTGCCTTGTTGAACTGTTTCATATTTACCTCTGTCATTCCACTAATTGCAGGCTGCTCATACGTTCGGACCAGTCCCCGCTGCTATCTTGTATCGTTTCCTTGATTTGCACTTCGGTGTCGGTCACCGCCGTGATCTGCCCAAAATTCTGTCCAAGATAATTACCTGTTTTGACGCGATGCAGCTTGCCATCCGGCGCACGAATGATGGCATACCCCGCTTTACCCTGATACAGGAAGCCGACCATCTTCAGACCATCCAGCGGAAATTCTTCCAAAGCTTCCCGATGCCGTTCCATATCGGGCTGGTTCAAACCTGGGTGATCGTTTCTTAAAACTGACTTGCGGGGCTTGAAAGGATCCGGCAGATCGACGGAATTATCATAATTGAAGGGTTCATACGGTTTGATTTCCGGAGGCGGATCCACCTTGCCACGCATTTCGGCCGCAGCATTCTTCACAAAATCGTGCAGATCCTGGAATTCTTCGCCGCCACAGCCAGCCAGCAACAGGGCAACCAACAAATAAGCCGATCTCATTTCTTCGCCTTCGCGGATTTTGCCGCCATCTTCTGGGCAGCGAGTTCCGTCTCATCCAGATAACGGAAAGTCTTGGCCAACGTTTCCATAATCAGCGGCACATTCTGCGATCCCGGTGCCGCAGCGACGTTTGAGCGCGTAATGAAAATGTCGTTTAACGTCACGATGCGTGGCAATTGGGAGATATCGCTGGCAAACTTCCCCAGATCGTCATAGTTTCCCGTCACCCTGATAACAATCGGCTGCTCGGCAAATACGCCATTCACTACTTCAGCACCAGGACGGAACAAGTCAAATTGCAAGCCTCGTCCCAAGCCCGCCTGGTTGATGTCTGTCAATAAAGCATCCATTTCCGATTTGTTCGGCAATTGTTTGAGCAGCGCGCCAAACGATTGCTGCGTTTCCGTAAGCTGCTTCTTGATGATGTCCAGATTGATGGCTTCTTTTTTCTTGACCAGGAAAGCTTCTTTCAGCTTCTCTTCTTCCTGCTGAGCATTCCCCAGCGCCTCCCATTGCCCCTGCCAATCCAGTACTGCCCCTCCGAATACTACGGCCACGAATATGGCAACAAGCACCGCCAGCTTCACCAGCCAGGGCCATCCTCCTGGATTTCTGGGATTGATGTTCTTCAGTTCTTCCAGCAAGTTCAGCTTCATGGCTTCACCTGCTCTTTCGCATCCGCAGCTTTAACCGGGGCACCAGCAACTGCGGCATCCTGCTTGGTCAGGTTGAAATTCAGGGTGAATTCGCTTATACGGTTCGATGAAGTCCCCGTTCCGTGAATTTCAACCAGCGAAGGTTGCTCCAGCCATGGGGAATCTTCTACCGCACGCATCAGTGTGGAAACCCGCGCATTCGATTGAGCGTAGCCTACCAGATTTATTCTGTCGCCCACCTGCTTGATGCTTTTCAGATACACGCCGTCAGGCAGAATGCGCAACATCTGATCCAGCAAATGCACGGCATTTGAGCGTGTACTTTGCAAATTTTCAACCACTGTTTTGCGCGCCAACAATGCATCCGTTTGCTCGCGCAGCTTTTTAATTTCGGAAATTTGCTTATCCAGAATCGCCGTTTCGCGTTTCAAATATTCATTACGGCGTTCCTGATAGGAAATCTTGGAGCTGATCGCGGCATGCACAAAACCGACCACCAGCGCCCCCAGCACCAGTGAAATCACGCAAAAAGCAATGAGCTGTATCTGGCGTGCCTTGCGCTTTTCCGCGCGATGGGGCAATAGGTTGATGCGTGTCATGATGGGTCAAACCTCCGCATCGCAAGGCCGCAAGCGACCATCAGCGCCGGGGCATCCATCTGCAGTTGGCGTGGTTTGATACGGCTGGAAAGGGTCATCTGCGCAAAGGGATTGGCCACCAGGGTGTTTACCTGGGTACGCGTCGCAACAGCATCGTCCAGCCCCGCCAGAGCCGCACAGCCACCCGCCAGAACGATGTAACCTATCTCGTTAAATTGCGTCGAGGTAAAAAAGAACTGGATGGCGCGAGCCACTTCACTCGCGACATTTTCACGGAAGGGCGCCAGCACGTCGTTTTCGTAATTATCCGGCAAACCGCCATTGCGTTTGCCCGCTTCTGCTTCATCGGTCGACAGGCCGAACACGCTTTGTATCTGCTGGGTCAACTGTTCGCCACCGATTTGCTGATCCCGCGTATAAACCGATACCCCGTTACGGAGCACATTCACATTCATTACGATCGCACCTATATCCACCAGCGCTACGCATTGATCTGCTGCCGTATCCGGCAACTGTGCGCATATTTGAGCCAATGCCATCTCGGCGGCATACGGCTCCACATCCACGACCACCGCCCGGAGTCCCACTGCCTGCGCAGCAGCAACGCGATCTTCCACGTTGGCCTTGCGCGACGCAGCCAGCAACACCTCTATTTCTTCGCTATTACCAGGTGCAGAACCGATTACCTGAAAGTCCAGGTTAACTTCATCCATAGCAAAGGGAATATATTGATTCGCCTCGGCTTCAACCTGGTATTCCAGGTCTTCCTCGCGCAATCCGCTGGGCAGGAAAATCTTCTTGGTAATAACTGCCGCTGCGGGTAATGCCAGACAGGCATTCCTGATGCGCGTTCCCATGCGCTTCAAGGCTCGCTCCATACATTCCGAAACAGCATCGAGGTTATTGATGTTGCCATCAATCACGGCGTCTTTTGGCAGCGATTCGATAGCATAACGTTCAACTATATAGTCGCCTTTTTTCGGCGCTTCGCTCAGCTCTACCAGCTTGACTGCAGATGAGCTGATGTCTACCCCTATAAGGGGCGGCGTCCGTGTGTGCAAAAAGTCCAGCGGGATGTCAAAATTTCCTTTGAGCATAGACTGGTTAGAGATTTTCTGTATAAAGTGGTTTAAATCCTAGCAATAACTACCAATCAAGTAAAGTTGTTTCTGCGGACTTATTTTCCACAGCAAGAGCCGATATAATCATGACCAGCTCTCAAAACACCCTTCCGCACGATATGACCTCTCGTTGGTGGTTCTACCCGATTCTTGCTTCGCTTGCACTCTTTCTTGTGCCTTTGCTCCTGCTGGCACTCGCAGCGATACTAACCTATCCCACGCTACCTTCGCTAGAGTCCTTGACGGACTATCAACCCAAAATCCCGCTGCGGGTGTACAGCGCAGATGGCGCTTTACTCGGTGAATTCGGGGAAGAGCGCCGGGCGCTGGTTAAAATCGGCGAAGTACCCGACCTGATGAAGAAGGCCATTCTTGCCGCTGAAGATGATCGTTTTTACGAACACGGCGGAGTGGATTATATGGGTGTGTTGCGCGCCACCTATTCCAACTTTACTTCCGGTGGCGCCAAGCAGGGAGCCAGTACCATTACCATGCAGGTGGCGCGCAATTTTTTCCTCACCAAGGAAAAAACCTTGTCGCGCAAATTCAACGAAGTATTACTTGCGTTGAAAATAGAACACAATTTAAATAAAGACGAAATTCTTCAACTTTATATCAACCAGATTTATCTCGGTCAACGTGCTTATGGTTTTGCCGCTGCCTCGCAAGTTTACTTCGGCAAGAATCTGAATCAGCTTGGCGTGCCCGAAATGGCCATGCTGGCTGGGCTGCCCAAAGCTCCCTCTGCCTACAATCCCATCGTCAATCCCAAACGCGCCCGCTTGCGTCAAATGTATGTGCTACGGCGCATGCACGAACTTCATTTCATAGACACCCCGCAATTTGAAGCCGCGCAACAGCACCCCATGGTCGCCAGACATGGCAATCAGGAATTTCCTGTCAAAGCAGATTACCTGGCGGAAATGGTGCGGCAGGCGGTGTATGAACGCTATCAGGAAGATACCTATACCCAGGGCATCAAGGTCTACACCACCATACGCCAACAGGATCAGGCCGCCGCCTACAAAGCCGTGCGTAAAGGCGTGCTGGATTATGATCAGCGCCATAGTTATCGCGGGCCGGAAGGCTTTGTTGATCTGCGCGAGGGCAATAGCGAGGAAGACATGGAGGATGCATTACAGGACGTTACCGATGGCGACGACCTGATCCCCGCAGTAGTGCAGGAAGCCAGCCCCAATATCGTCCGCGCTTATTGCAAGGGCGGGCAAATCGCTGAAGTGCATGGTGAGGGATTGAAATTTGCTCAACGTGCACTGGGCGATAAGGTTGCGCTGAATCAACGCATACGCGCCGGCTCTATCATTCGTGTTCAGCAAACCGAAAAAGGGGAATGGCAAATCGTCCAGTTGCCCCAGGTGGAAGCCGCTTTTGTCTCCGGCAGTCCGCACGATGGCGCAATCTACGCTTTGATTGGCGGCTTCGATTTCAACCGCAACCAGTTCAACCACATCATACAAGCCTGGCGGCAACCGGGCTCCAGCTTCAAGCCTTTCATTTATTCTTCCGCTCTGGAAAAGGGCTTTACTCCCGCTTCCGTCATCAACGATGCGCCGCTGTCGTTCAGTGCTGAAGAAACCGGTAGCGAAGCCTGGCAACCAAAGAATTTTGACGGCAAATTTGAAGGCCCAATGCGCATGCGGCAGGCGCTTACCAAATCCAAGAATCTGGTTTCCATCCGCATCCTGCAAGCGATCACACCGCAATACGCGCAGGACTACATCACCAAATTTGGCTTCGATGCCGCCAAACACCCGGCCTATCTCACCATGGCGCTGGGCGCGGGCTCGGTTACCCCCTTGCAAATGTTGACTGGCTATTCGGTTTTCGCCAATGGCGGTTTCCGTGTGGCGCCGTATTTCATCCAGCGCATTGAGGATGCCAAGGGTAATATTCTTAGCAAGGCCGAACCCATTGTTGCGGGCGAAAATGCGGAACAAGTTATTGACGTGCGCAATGCTTACACCATGGTCCGCATGATGCAGGATGTGGTGCGCCACGGCACCGCCATCCATGCCATGCAACTGGGCCGCTCGGATCTTGCTGGCAAGACTGGCACCACCAGCGATTCGATGGATGCCTGGTTCTGTGGCTTCCAACCCACCGTAGTCGGAATTTCCTGGATCGGTTTCGACACTCCGCACAGTCTGGGCGACAAGGAGACTGGCGGTGGCGCAGCCTTGCCTATCTGGATGGACTACATGGCCAAGGCGCTTAAGGATGTGCCCGAAGCCGTTTACTCCATGCCGGAAAATATGCTGGCAGCGTCAATCAATAATAACGGGCAGCGTGATGCAAATGGCGGCTTGATAGAATATTTCTATAAGGAAAATTTGCCCCCGGAAACTGCTGCCCTATCCGCCGGAAAAGCACAAAATGAGGCCGTCAAAGACCAGCTATTCTGAGACCATTTTATGAGTAAAGACCGCACACAACGGCGCGACCTAATGCGCGAACAACTGGCACATCACACCGCCCGGCTGATCGCGGAGGGCGGCGTTACCGATTTTGCCTTTGCCAAACGCAAAGCCGCCCGACAGATGGGTGCTGGCGACACTCATCACCTGCCCAGCAATCAGGAAGTAGAAGAGGCATTACACAGCTACCGCGCGCTATACCAACAGGACAGTCACCCGGACACTCTCCACCGACTCCGCGAAGAAGCGCTTGCCGCCATGCGCCAGTTCGAACCGTTCCATCCTTACCTCACCGGTTCGGTATTGAGCGGCACGGCAAGCAAATTCTCGGATATCAATCTGATGTTGTTCAGCGACGACGCAAAAGCCGTTTTGCTGTTCCTGCTCAAGCACGACATCGAATTTGAAGATGGGGAATGGAGAATGCAGATCGGCGGCCACGAAGAAACCGTGCCGAGTTACACGCTAACCGGGGAATCCGGTATCCAGATACATATCGTCGTGCTTCCCGAGAACGCCCGCTATAGCGGCAGCCGTCACCCGGAAACTCATGCGGACATTGCGGCAGTGGAAATGTTATTGTAATTCCATTGATCCGACGTTCTCATTGCGTCCCAGGTTATCCCTGTCGTGGCCTAAACAACCCGCAACACCAGCCCTTTCAAATAGGCGCCCTCCGGGAAATTCAGCAGCACCGGATGATCTGCTGCCGCATGCAATTTATGCACGATGTGCGCAGTAACATTGGCATCGAGCGCCGCACCCGCGATGATCTTCTGGAACAGATCGTCGCTGATGCCGCCGGAACAGGAATAGGTGAATAGCAAACCACCCGGCCTGAGCAGTTTGAATCCCAACAGGTTGATATCCTTGTAACCGCGTGCAGCTTTTTCGGCGAAGGCAGCGGTGGGTGCGAACTTGGGTGGATCGAGGATAATAAGATCGAACTTCCTGTTCTGGTCACGCAATTTGCGCAGTGCGGCGAACACGTCGACGCATTGCCATTCCGTGCGGCTGCCATCCAGTCCATTCAATTCCACATTGCGTTGCGCCAATTGCAACGCATCTTCCGAGGCATCGATCGACAGCACCAATTTCGCGCCACCGCGCAATGCGTAGAGCGAAAAACCGCCGGTATAGCAGAAGCAATTGAGCACCTCCTTGTCCTGCGCCAGCGTACCGGTCAGCGCGCGGTTGTCGCGCTGGTCGAGATAGAAACCCGTTTTCTGCCCGTACGCAACATCCACTCCAAAACGCAGGCCATGCTCGCTGACGGACAAATTTCCCGGCAACGCGCCGCGCAGCACGCCCTTGCGTTCCGGCAATCCTTCCAGCGCCCGCGCATCAGAATCGGAGCGCTCATAGATACACACCGGATCACACAATTCCTGCAAAATATCGGCACAGACATCGCACCAGCGTTCCGCTGCCGCGCTGCCGAACTGCATCACCAATACGCTGTCGTAACGATCCACGATAAGGCCGGGCAAGCCGTCGGATTCGCCGTGTATCAGGCGCATGCCGTTGCTGTCCCGCGCCAGTTTCAGGTCATGGCGCAAAGCCAGCGCCTGTGAAATCCTTGCACGAAAAAAATCGGCGTCTATCTTTTCGCCCGCATTCCACGACCATATTTTTGCCGTGATCTGCGATTGCGCGCTGTAGCCCGCCCAGGCCAGGAAGCCACCTGCCGCATCGCACACCGCCACCGTATCGCCGTTAGCGGGCGCGCCTTCCATGCGATCCACTGCACCGGAAAACACCCACGGATGACGGCGCTGCAAGGATTTCTCGCGGCCTGCCAGAACAAACAGGCACGGCCCATCGAAAGCAATGACCGGCGCATGGGATACGGATGATGAACGTGGTTTGTGATGCTCGCGGCGGCGCTGGGGCGAGGTGTGGCGTTTCTGGTTCATGGGGTTTTCTTCCTGGCGCGCGGATGCGCACCGTCGTAGATTTTGGCAAGGTATTGAAAATCGAGATGGGTATAAACCTGCGTGGTAGAAATGCTGGCGTGGCCAAGCATCTCCTGCACTGCGCGCAAATCACCCGAGGATTGCAGCACATGGGTGGCAAAGGAATGGCGCAGCAAATGCGGATGGACGCCGCTGGCGATGCCCTGTTTGATGCCCCATTGTCGCAATTGCAGTTGCACGGTGCGCGGACTGATGCGTTTGCCGCTCTTGCCGACAAACAACGCCGTCTCGTCCGGTTTGGCGAACTGCACACGCACGTTGAGCCAGGCCCGTAGTGCGGCGATAGCTTGCGTACCCACGGGCACGATGCGCGTCTTGTTGCCCTTGCCGGTGACACGCACAGCAGCATCGTTAAAGTCCATATCCACCGGATCGAGACCGACCAGTTCCGCAAGGCGCAGGCCCGAGGAATACAGCAGCTCGAACATCGCCTTGTCGCGCGCGTCGAGTGGCGTCTGCACCGGCAGTTCGACCAGCTTCACCGCTTCGTCGGGAGACAGCGCATGCGGCAGCGTCCTGGGCGCTTTCGGCGGACGCAGGCCGATACAGGGATTGCCCTTGAAGTTGTGGTCACGTATCAGGTAATTGAAGAAACCGCGCCATGCCGACAGCATGCGCGCCAGCGTGCGCCCCCCCAGGCCTTGCCCATGCAGTTGCGCGATGTAGCGGCGGATGTGGTGGCTACGCAGATCGGAAAGCGGGGTGCTCGCCGCAAGCTGGAACAGACGGCGCAAGTCGCGCGCATAACTCTCCAGCGTGAGTTCAGAATAGCGCCGCTCGTTACGCAGATGCGCAAGGAAACCTGTCAGCGTGTCCTGGTCAGGATGCGCGGCGCTCTCTGCCATTGGTCACAAACGCGATTGCAGCGCAGCACTCACTGTTTCCGCGATGCGCTGCAAAAATACCGTGCCCATTTCCGGATAGAAGCGTTGCGCATCTTCGCTGGCAAGTATCAGCAGGCCGATGGAGTGTTCGTTGTTGTGCAAGGGCAAATAGGCGAACGAACGCAGATGCGCTGCTGCCTCGCCGAACCATGACTGCGTGTCGTGCAATGCATGATGGGTACATGCCGGCAGTTTCTGCTGGTCGGCAAAGCTCAGCACTTCGGCGCTGGGCGGCAACCCTTTCCAGACATGCAAGGCGACATGCGGTATGTCGAAGATCTCTTGCAAGTTGCGCGTGACGAGTTCCTGCAAACCCATCAGGTCGTGCGCGCCAAACATGCCGAGCGTGAATTGATGCACTTTTTGTTGCAGGGCATCATTATCCTTGGCGTACTCCACCAGCTCGCACAGCCTCTTTTCCAGCTCCTTGTTCTTTTCGCGCAAGGCCAGCATCTGCCGCTCCGGAAGCGAGATGGTGCGTCCGCCGTGCGGATGTGGAATGTTCACCTCTGCCAACATGTCGGCATATGCCTCGAAAAATTGCGGGTTGCCTTGCAGGTATTGCGCGACTTCTTCGGCTTTCATTTTTGCACTTTCATGTGATCGGTTTATAAATTTATTTCACCTTCAAATACCGTGATGGCGGGGCCGGTCATCAGCACTGGCGCATCACCACCCGCCCACACGATATTCAGGATGCCGCCGCGCGTGACAACTTGCACGTCGTTATCGAGCAGGCCGCGCCGTATGCCTGCTACCACGGCAGCGCAAGCACCCGTGCCGCAGGACAGGGTTTCGCCCGCGCCGCGTTCATACACGCGCAACTTGATGTGGCCGCGATCCACCACCTGCATGAATCCGGCATTAACCCGGTTCGGGAAGCGCGGATGGCACTCGATCAGCGCGCCTTGTGCGACGACCGGTGCGCATTCCACATCGTCCACCACCTGCACCGCATGCGGATTGCCCATGGACACTACGCTGATCTGCACCGTCTCGCCATTCACGTCCAGCGGCTGGATGACGGCGTCGCTATCGGTATCGAACGGAATGCGCGCTGCCTCGAAAATTGGCGCCCCCATGTTCACCGTGACCTGGCCATTTTCTTCCAGGCGCGGTTTGATCAACCCGCTTCTGGTTTCCACCGTGATCTCGCGCTTATGCGTCAGCTTCTGGGCATGCACGAAACGCACGAAGCAGCGTGCACCATTGCCGCACTGCTCCACTTCTCCACCATCGGCGTTGAAGATGCGATAACGGAAGTCCGCATCGGGAAACTCGGTTTTTTCCACCAGCAATATCTGGTCGCAGCCCACGCCGAAATGCCGGTTGGCCAGCAGGCGCAACTGCTCGGGGGTGAGTCGTATTGTATGGCGCACACCATCGAGTACGACGAAGTCGTTGCCTGCACCGTGCATCTTGGTAAATTTCAAAATCATCCCGCGAGCTCTTTATATCTATAACAATCCATGACGTGGTCGTTCACCATACCCGTGGCCTGCATGTGTGCGTAGCAGATCGTCGTACCGACGAATTTGAAACCGCGCTGTTTCAATTCCTTGCTCATCGCGTCCGATTCCGGGGTGCTGGCAGGAATTTCGGCGAGGCTGCGCCAGCTATTTTGGCGGGGCTTGCCGCCCATGAATTGCCAGATGAAAGCATCGAAGCTGCCATATTTCTCCTGCACAGCAAGAAATTTCTGCGCGTTATTCACCGCCGCTTCCACCTTCAAACGATTGCGCACGATGCCGGGATTGGCGAGCAGCGATTCTATTTTATTCGCATCGTAGCGGGCAATGCGCTCAGGGTCGAAATGATCGAATGCCGCACGATAATTCTCGCGCTTTCTCAAAATCGTGATCCAGCTCAAGCCCGCTTGCGCACCTTCCAGAATGAGAAACTCGAACAACGCGCGATCGTCGTGCAACGGCACGCCCCATTCCCTGTCGTGATAAGCGCAATACAACGGATCTTTGCCCGACCAGGCGCAACGTTGCTTGTTCATGTCGCGCCCGTGCATAAGCGGGAGAAATCGCGCCACATGCAGCGATCCATCACCACCGTGATTCCCGCATCTCTGGCGCGCTGTGCCGCTTTCTCGTGAACCACTCCATCCTGCAACCACAGGCGCGGGACGCCGAGCGCGATGCAACTGTCCACGATGGCGGGTACATGCTCCGATGCACGGAACACGTCCACCATATCCACCTTGAATGGCAAGTTTTCCAGATCGGGATAGGCGCGCTCACCCAATACTTCTTGTACTAACGGCCGCACGGGCACGATGCGATATCCATGCTGCTGCATAGCCTGCGCCACGCGATAACTCGGGCGCGCCGGATTGTCCGACAACCCCACCACTGCGATGGTATGGATGCCGCGCAACATGCGGCAGATCTCTTCCAGACTGGGATTGGCAAAATTCATGGCATGCACGATAGCATTTTTGTTCGTCCGGCGACAAATCGGCTATCCCTACGACCTCTCGTCACACGCAAGGTGCATGGGAAGAGAAAGCAAAAAGCGTTATACTGCGCCGCCTTAAATGCGCCCGTAGCTCATCTGGATAGAGTATTGGTTTCCGAAGCTGATGGTCATTTGGGCTTACTAAGGTAAAATGACCGTAAGTCTCAACGTAATTTTCTGCAAAAAGCGCCCGTAGCTCATCTGGATAGAGTGACAGTTTCCGAAGCTGTAGGTAGTGGGTTCGACTCCCGCCGGGCGCACCACCTAAGGCTTTCAGGGCTTTTTGAGTAAAAGATTTCTCCACTTAAAATTCGAAAATTCTTTCTGTGCCGCGTGACTAAACAGTCACAAATCACAAAAGTGACCAATACTCGTGAAATTTTGGTCATTTTCTGCTGTGACTAAACCGTGACTAGTCTGTGACCATTCCGTGACTACGCCAACAGGAATTTTGTTTCATTTATCGATTTTTGAATAACAGTCACTGTGACCATTTTGCGTTTATTGAAAATTGTGGTCCATCACCCTAATCTGTGGATAAATAGAGTATTGGTCTCCTATAGACTCGGCACGAATTATCCTTGAACTTTACTGAAGGTGATGAGTCTCATTGCGCATGGAAAAAGAAGACGCAAGGAAACAAACAAGGGAGGCACTTCACGAAAGGCGCAAGCAAGTTATTCGCATGCACCGGAAGGGAATGCCGGTGATGCAAATAGTTGAGCACAGTGGACTCAGTTGGTATGCGGTGAACGCTGCGATCAAACGATATTCAGAGGCCGGAGCTTCCGCACTTAAACCTGAAGCGCGGGGCAAAAAGCAAGGAAGCGGTCGAGTGTTGAGCGAGGCGCAAGAAGCGACGGTTCGGCAGATCATCTGCGACAAGCGACCGGAACAACTGAAGATGGAATTTGCGCTGTGGAATCGTGCTGCGGTCATGCAGCTGATTGAACGCGAATGTGGAATCAGCCTTTCTGTGCGCGGCGTGGGCAACTACCTCAAGCGCTGGGGCTTCACCCCGCAAAAGCCGATCAAGAAGGCGTATGAGCAACGCCCTGAAGCCGTGCAGGAATGGTTGGATAAAGACTATCCGGCAATTGAGCAGCGCGCCAAGGCAGAGGGTGCCGAGATTCACTGGGGAGATGAAACGGCAGTGGTGAATACCGATGTGCGCGGTCGAAGTTACGCACCGATTGGCAAGACGCCAGTGACTTTCGCGGTAGGCGGGACACGCCAGAAACTATCGATGATCGCCACCGTCACCAATCAGGGCAAGACCCGCTGGATGATTATTGATGAGGCGTTCAACTCGGACAAGCTGATCGAGTTTCTGGAAGCGTTGATCAAAGATGCGGAGAAAAAAGTGTTTCTGATTCTCGACAACCTGCGAGTGCATCACAGCAAGCCGGTCAAGAAATGGGCGGAAGAACACAAGGAGAAAATAGAGCTGTTCTATTTACCCAGCTACAGCCCCGAACTGAATCCGGAAGAACGGCTGAATGCTGATTTGAAGCATGCTATCTCGACCAAGGTTCCGGCGCACGAAGGCCAAGCTGAAAACCGCAGCAACCGAACACATGCAGGCGCTGGAAAAATCGCCTGAGCGCATCAAAAAATACTTCCAGGATTCACGCGTAAAATATGCCGCATGATTCACGGATAAATCTGGCCGGATCAATAGTGCCAATGCACGACACCTGAAATCTCTTGCGCGATTCATTCCTGAAAATCTGGATGAGGCAATACGGGAGAAGGTGCGGTTTTTCAGCCCCAAGAATTTGATCGAGTATCTCGATCAGGGTGCTTCTCAAACACCCACGACAACCGAAACTATGGTTCGTGGTTACAAGGTAACGGTGGCACGGCAAGCGTTATCTACTACTGATATTGCAGAGCGACGTAGTGCGGTGGCGCAGATAATTGCAAGGTCGTTAGCAAGAGGAGACGAAACAATGAAAGGGGTAATCGGCGGCATTAACAAAGTTAAACATTTCTCTGGGATTGCTATGGCAATATGTTGGGGAGTTCTTCTGCTTACTTACCTGCTTGCATCCATTCTAGGGTATTTTGCTTTGGTAACCCAAAGGGCATACCACGGCCTATATGAGTTACCGACCGGTGTGGCGGGAGGGGCATTTAACATATCGTTCCTTTTCGGAATGCTTATGCTCTATCCGCTGGACGACAAATCAGGGAAAAAGTTTATAGATAAACTTTTTATCACGGCTGCAAAAACTCTAGCGTGGATTGTTGGCATTGGAGTTGCTCTTACGCTTACAGCCGAAATTTTGAAACTGTTTTCAGACTTCATATTCGAATTGGAGAGATGGTACAAGCTGGAGATATTGCCGATCGGGAAAACAATATCGTCCGCCATAACTGCAATGTGGTTCGCATTAATGATTACCTACTTTGTCCTACTGGTTAGACAAAAAGACACTGAAAATGCACTGAAGATCGGGGGAGCTATCTTGCTCGAAAGCATCTCAGAAATTGCCGAGTTCTTTTGGGAACATCGCCCCTTCATTCATAAAGACCACGATGTATAAACATGCAACCTGGGGAATTACTTGATTTCTAATACGCACCGATATTCGTTCCGTACACGCAAACTTTCGGGTACATCCACCCTTGCGGTAAGCGAATCTGGTGACCATGCTTTCCTGTCTGAGGATGAGCTGAAAATGCTTGCCGCCACGCCGCAGAACATGGAACTTAATCGGCTGGCAGAATTACAATCTAAATTCTTTGTAGGCAACCCAAGTCCTCAAGGAAGTTTACGCCTTCTCACCTCTCGGATTTCGGCTAAGAGAGAAACTCTTACGAGCGGCCCCTCGCTATACCTCATCGTTCTCACACTTCAATGCGACCACACCTGCCGTTACTGCCAAGTCAGCCGTTCTCTGGAAAGTGCGAACCATTCCATTGATCAAACCACGCTAGCGTTAGCCTGCGATTCAATCTTTGAAAGCCCGTCAAAATCTATCACCGTTGAATTCCAGGGTGGCGATCCCCTTCTCAGATTTGATCTTCTCAAGTTTGCCATTGAGAGGATCTCCGAAAGAAATGTGGTGGAGAAACGTCAGCTACGTTTTGTTGTTGCGTCCACGCTCCATCAGTTAAACGAAGAAATATGCGACTTCTTCCGTCAGCACCAAGTGTATCTATCCACCAGCATTGATGGGCCTAAAGAGCTTCACAACAAAAATAGACCACTTCTCACTCGTGATTCCTATGAACGTACCGTCAACGGCATTCGCATGGCGCGCGATCTCATTTCTCAGGATGCAGTTTCTGCGTTGATGACTACGACTCTGGACTCGCTCGCCATTCCAGAAGCGATCATTGATGAATATGTACATCTTGGATTCAGGGAAATTTTCCTTCGCCAGCTCAGCGCGTATGGATTCGCCAGTCGAAATTCGACGAGCCTCAGCTATTCACTAAATGAGTTCAGCGATTTCTACGAACGCGCATTCAATCACATCCTCCAGTTGAATCGTCAAGGCATAGATTTTAGAGAGATCATGGCTTCGATATTTCTCAACAAGATTCTCTCTCCGTTTGATGCAGGCTTTGTTGATCTTCAAAGCCCGACCGGAGCAGGGCTTGCAGCACTCACATACAATTACGATGGCTTCGTCTATCCGAGTGATGAGGCACGCATGTTGGCAGAAATGGGAGATACGTCTTTTCGTTTGGGAAAAATCGGAGAAAAGCTGAATGTATTACGAAGCTCAGAAGTTCAACACCATCTTGTCCGAGCAAGTATCAATCATCTCATTCCTGGATGCGATCAGTGTGCATATAACAGCTATTGTGGCCCTGATCCAATAAGCGCGAAGAACCAACTAGGCGACACGTTTGCCCCGGTTCATCTTACTGAGCATTGCAAACGCAATATGTGGCTCTTTGATTTTTTGTTTGCCAAGCTAGGTCAGCAGGAAGATTGGTTCCTCAATTTGGCGTATCACTGGGCCAATCCGAGTCCTGCGCGGGAGTGTTGCAGTGCGTAGATTATCCGTTACATTCCAAGGAACACCACTACCCACTGTTCATCGGGTAATTTTGTTATCGGCCCTCACCGATGAGTGGGAGCCGACGTTAAATTTTCTAGTAAAGCTAGAGTCCTTGTCAGAAGCAGAACACCTCGAAAAGTTGATCAGTATCGGGCACCTTGTGAACATATCTGCATGTGTGTCAAACAGCCTAGATTGGCATGCCGCTGCCATTCCAACGGTATCGTGTGACACCACACTACTCGAACTTAATGATGTAGTGAGACTGAATGCCAAGAAACACGAGCTCATCGTCCTGTACCGCAATTCCGACATGCATCATGCAATTCAACTTACCAATCGCTGCAACAGCTATTGTCTGATGTGTTCACAACCGCCAACGAGCCATGACGATCAGTGGCTCGTTGAAGAGGCCATCCAAGTAGCTCTCCATATCAACGACGCACCCGCCGCCATCGGCTTGAGCGGAGGAGAACCCCTCCTCTTGGGAGCAAAGCTTCGAAAAGTAATTGACGCATTTACCCTAAGGCTACCCATGACCAGAGTAGATGTGCTCACCAACGGTCGTCTGTTATCATATACAACAGTTGCCGCCGAGCTACTAACTGACCTTGGAGAGCAAGTGAATTGGATGGTTCCGCTTTACGGCCATGCTGACTTTCTCCACGATTTTGTTGTGCAATCTCCAGGAGCGTTTGAACAAACCATCGGTGGATTGCTGACACTACAGTCTTATGCACAACCCGTTCAACTTCGCATCGTGCTGATCGAGCCCACTTTGCGAGTGCTACCTGAACTATGTCGTTTCATAGGGCGCAACCTTCCTTTTGTATGGGAGGTTGCTCTCATGGGGTGCGAACCTATCGGGTTTGCTCTGGCGAATAGAACTACGTGCGAGGTTGATTTAAAGGATTGGCATCGAGAGCTTGTTGATGCTACAAATGCTCTGCGCAGAGCGCATGTTCCTCTTGTCTTCATGAATGCCCCGCTGTGTTCTTTACCTAATTCGCTCTGGCAATATGCACAGCAAAGCATCTCTGACTGGAAGCGTGTATTTGCGGAAGAGTGTTCTACTTGTTCAATGAAAGTGAGTTGCTCGGGGCTTTTTGCCTGGCACAATAATGGCTGGCCACCGACCAAGATCAAAGCAATAGAAGAGGAGGTTTGTGCATGAGGAAATTTATTAAAACATTGTCGCTATTCATCGCAAGCGTTCCTTTAGTGATGACAAGAACTGCTGCGGCTTTGCCTTCCGATCATGGCGAAAGTGTCGAGCCATTACCGATGCCGAATCTCGATCCAGTCCAGTTGCGTCCACTCAACCACGGCCTTGATAACCTCTTCGCCGGACATCGCTCACACTCCAGCCACAGTTCGCATGCATCTCATTCATCCCACTATTCAGGATCAGCGGGGAGTGGGAGCTATAGCGCACCGCAAGATACTTCTTCGGCAAACAGTCTTGCCCCGCAAACCGATGCTATGCCATCTATGGGCACAAGTTCTTCAACATCAACACCACATCTCAGCACGGCTGAAAAGCTCAAATTGCAAGTAATGCGAGTGCAAATTGCACTGATTAGTCTCGGTATATATTCCGGGGTTGCAGATGGGGAGCTGAATGATAAGACCAAGGAAGCTCTCAAGATGTTTCAGCGGGTCAAAGGACTTCCTGCCGATGGGCTCATGACCACAGACACACTAAACGCTCTGGGAGTAAGGGCGGTGCAATGAGTTCACGGAGTGACGCTGATTAACAACAGCAAGTGATTTCGGGTTACATAAACTCGTGGGTCAGAGTGAAAACGCTGAATTTTTGGAATGCAGCTTGCCCTGCGGGGGTATCGAAGTCGGGCGATCTACCTACTTGTTTGTAAGTTATGGTGCATTTTTTTGTTATCCGCCACGATGCGCCAGCCCACACATCGTATACCAAGGTTTTCTTATGTATGCTTGGGCTGCTGCCAAAAAGATTCCCATCAAGAAATAGATTTCTTGCTACAGCACGAAGCTCTACACCAGCAAAAAAATAATACGGCTCCACATCAATATGTTCAGACATTTTTGTTTCTGGCTTTGACGCGGGTGGTGCATTTGATTCAATCCCATCCGGGGCGAGAATCATGGGTTGCGGCGGGTCTGGCAATATTCGACGACCATCAACATTTCCATAGTGCTGCAAATTTCTCCCGATTCTGAATTCTCCGCCCACCTTTGGAGCGATCAACACCGTGCCGAAATATCCGCCGTATATTGAAGTGGTATCCCAATCAAAATCTGTGGCAGCGATATGGTGAGATACCCGTGAGCGCTTTTGATAGGCAACATTAACGCCTACTTCATTTTTAAGCTGGTTGTCCCACCCCATTGGAGTAGGTGCATGAACTACATCTTTGTGCCACTCTTTCTGAACTTGTTCTGCGTGTGATAACGGCCCCGTAACTCCAATGGTGAGATCAAATCTTTCCTTGATCTCCGGCTTCTCTGTATCTTCTGGTGACGAAAGAACGACGAATCTGTTTCCATAAAGCCATCCAGCCCAAGGGCGGTCATTGGGTTGAGGTGCTGCAATTTTAATGTTGGCTGGGGTGTACATATTTTGGCCGATCATAAAGCCGTGCGCTAAAGAATCCTTGCAACTCTTGCTTTCCTCAATCGTATTTTTATCGCACCACCAATTACCAACCCTATTAGCTAAGTTTGAATCCTCTTTCGGCTTGGAGTACACCCATGCAAACTTTATTCCCTGCGTGTACCAACGATCCGTTTCGCTGATTTTGTTGAACGGGAGCATGGAATCGTTTTCCCACTGAAACTGGAACTGCAATTTCTTTCCGAACGGATGCAACTCGTCATTCAGAGTCTGATTCGATGTTTCAGCAACTGAAACGAGGGGCAAGGTCATTCCAAGAAGAACAAGCCCTGCTGTTCGCCACTGGATTAACATGCGGCTGCCTCCTATGTGCCAGATTTATTTTGGTTGGGTCGCAAAAGTTATATCAGTGACTGGATGCAGTTCCCACAGGGTGGCGGCCTTCATTCCTTTTTTGCCACGCGGTGGGTCACCAACATGAGCATCATCATAAAAAAGCTGCCCGGAGATACGAACAAAAACGGGATGATTCATTACGGAACCACTTGTTGATGGTTCTCGTCCCTGTAAGAGCTTGTCTCTGATAAAAGCACGGACAGTGGCAACTTTTTGTCTCAGCGGGGCAGATGAGACAAAGGATTCGTTTTCATTGGGCACCTCGATGATGAGGCATTGATCTCCTGATTGCGCACTACCGCTAACTTGGATATGGTAGTCACCGTCGTTTTCTGATGCCACCAGATAAAGCCACGCGGTAGTTGTAATGATGTCTCCCTCATTTACACCAAGCGGGTTGCTAAAGGCAGGGATGCGATTTGATTGGTAGCGGGAGTCTCTTTTTGAAACACCTGGAGGATCAGGCAAGGCAAGTACGTCAGCAAGTGAAGCGGAGATATTCTTGGCCTTTGCAGGAACACTTGTTTTGATAGACCATCGTTCTACCCCTGGTTTTACTTCTCTTGTTCTGGCATACCCATTAGAAACCGTGGTAGCGGTGATAATTGCCGTCACACAGAGCGTGAGCATTGGATGCTTCATAGACATTCCCCCTTTTATTATGTCGCCACCCTAGCAAAAAATCCCCCTGTTGCCTATGCGGAAAAATGCATAGGCATTTGAGTAAAGATATAGGAGGGGTATCTTCATCCTTGGTTTAGAAACTCAAGAACCCTCGGCATAACCTTCCGCAGCGGCACTGTTTTCCCCTTCTCCCAGTTCAACACTGTGAAGGAAGTCGCACCCACCATAAGGTAGAGCCAACCCTCGAAGTTTGAACCTCCCTTGCAGGCAACGTTGGCAATCTGAGTGATACGCCGCTCGTTCAGATCGGTCTGAGTGGCCGCAAAGGCCGATTATGTAGACTGCTCGATTATGTGGACTTGATCCTGTGGATGCGCGCCAACCGCTGCTGGGCAAAGGTCGACGCGTATTTTGCTCTCCACATAATCAAAGCGTCTTCAGAAAGTCGATCAGCGAGTCAGGCGC
>JACQFX010000010.1 GCA_016199835.1 Nitrosomonadales bacterium
CCACTGCGCGCATTCCTTCTCCGGGGTAAATGCAGTGAAATTGAGCTACACTTATCCGCAGCCGCCACCCAAACGGCGGTTTAAAGTGCCTGGGTAAAATTCAACGCGCAGGACTGGGTAATTTTAAACGCGCACCAACACCAATGAAGCTATGACGGAACGCTACATCCGCTTGCGTGAAATTCCTCAAGTTAATGGCCCGAAATTCAAATAATATTAGACAGCTTTTAGACTATTAGACACTGTGACTAAAGAAATCAAAGAGTTAAGTCATACCCCGATGATGCAGCAATATCTGCGCATCAAGGCCGAGCATGCCGACATGCTGCTGTTCTATCGCATGGGCGATTTCTATGAGTTGTTCCATGACGATGCGGTACGCGTCGCCAGGCTGCTCGACATCACGCTGACTCAGCGCGGCGCTTCCAACGGCAACCCGATCAAGATGGCGGGCGTGCCGTATCACGCCGCCGAGCAATATCTGGCACGGCTGGTGAGGATGGGAGAATCGGTGGCGATCTGCGAACAGATCGGCGACCCAGCCACCAGCAAAGGCCCGGTCGAGCGCAAGGTGGTGCGCATTGTTACGCCCGGCACTGTCACCGATTCGGCGTTGCTGGAAGAGAAGCGCGACAGCCTGTTGCTGGCGTTGCATGAGAGGCAGGGCAGGGTGGGACTGGCGTGGCTCAATCTCGCCTCGGGGAAATTCTTCGTGGCGGAGACGGCTGCTGCGAATCTGCCTGCCGAACTCGAGCGGCTGCAACCTTCCGAGATACTGCTGGAAGAAGGTGTCGCTGCACCCTATAGCGACGCATCGAACAAGACGTTACCGGCATGGCACTTTGAGCGGGAGGCGGCGCGCCGCGCGTTGTGCCAGCAATTTTCCACACTCGATCTGGCCGGCTTCGGTTGCGACGATTTCACCGTGGGCCTCGAAGCCGCAGGCGCGTTGCTCGGTTACGCCAAACTTACGCAAGGCCAGAGCATCACGCATATACGCGGCTTGCAGGTATACAGCGCGGATCAGTACGTGCGCATGGACGCGGCGACCCGGCGCAACCTGGAGATCACGCAGACCCTGCGCGGCGAAGCTGCGCCGACGCTGCTGTCGCTGCTCGACACTTGCGCCACCAACATGGGCAGCCGTTTGCTTGGGCACTGGCTGCACCATCCGCTGCGCGAGCGCGCCATCCTGCGAGACAGGTTGGATGCGGTGGAAAATCTGGGCGAACTGCATCGCGCCGTGCACGACCAACTCAAACCCAGTGTGGATGTGGAACGCATCACCGCGCGCATCGCCTTGCGCAGTTCGCGCCCGCGCGACCTCTCCGGCCTGCGCGATACGTTGCTGACTTTGCAGCAACTGCAAGCGACTCTTGTAGGTCGGGATTTGTCCCGACATGACAACAATGATGTCGGGATAAATCCCGACCTACCAAACCAGCCGCTCATTGCAGCGTTGGCCGATGGACTGCAAGCCGACGCGCAACTCGTCGCTACCCTGCAAACCTCGTTGAAAGCCGAACCCTCGAGCGTCCTGCGCGAAGGCGGCGTGATCGCCGACGGCTTCGACGCCGAACTCGACGAACTGCGCGGCATCCAGACCAACTGCGGCGACTTCCTGCTGGCGCTTGAAGCACGCGAACGCGCGCGCACCGGCATTGCCAATCTGAAAGTCGAGTACAACCGCGTACACGGTTTCTACATCGAGGTGAGCATCGCCCAATCCGTCAACGTGCCTGACGACTACCGCCGCCGCCAGACGCTGAAGAACGCCGAGCGCTACATCACGCCGGAACTGAAAGCCTTCGAGGACAAGGCGCTCTCCGCCAACGACCGCGCACTGGCGCGCGAGAAATTTCTCTACGAGCAACTGCTGGATCAACTCGCGCCGCACATCCCGCAACTGCAATGCATCGCCGCCGCCATCGCCGAACTCGACGTACTCGCCACCTTTGCCGAGCGCGCCGCCACGCTGAATTTCAGCGCGCCGCAATTCGTGGATGAGCCTGTGCTGCGTATCGTCAAGGGCCGCCATCCGGTGGTGGAAGCGCAAGTCGAAAACTTCATCGCCAACGACACCGACCTGCAAGACAAGCGCAAGATGCTGCTGATCACCGGCCCTAACATGGGCGGCAAATCCACCTACATGCGCCAGGTCGCGCTCATCGCGCTGCTCGCGCACTGCGGCAGCTTCGTCCCGGCGCAGCAAGCCATGATCGGCGAGATCGACCAGATATTCACCCGCATCGGCGCATCGGACGACCTGGCCAGCGGACGTTCCACCTTCATGGTCGAAATGACCGAAGCCGCCAACATCCTGCACAACGCCACGGAAAAGAGTCTGGTGCTGGTGGATGAGATCGGGCGCGGTACCTCCACCTTCGATGGCTTGGCATTGGCTTACGCCATTGCGCGGCATCTGCTGGAAAGCAATCGCAGCTACACCCTGTTCGCCACCCACTACTTCGAACTGACTCGCTTAAATGAAGAATTCCAGCAACTCGCCAACGTCCACCTGTCCGCCATCGAACACCAGGACAGCATCGTGTTCCTGCATGCGGTGAATGAAGGCGCGGCCAGCCAGAGCTACGGCCTGCAAGTCGCGGCGCTGGCAGGCGTGCCGAACAGCGTCATCCGCAGCGCAAAGAAACAACTGCGCGTGCTGGAACAGAACAGCGCGGCGCAAAGCCCGCAGGGAGATTTGTTCGACCACAAGGCGGTGGTTGAACCGGAAGAGCAGGAGGAGCATCCGCTGCTGGCGGCATTGCGCGAGGTGCAGCCGGATGAGATGAGTCCGAAGGAAGCGTTGGAGAAGATTTATCAGTTGAAGAAGTTTTTGTAGTGTGGGTTCTACCCACCATGTCGGGCGCAGCCCGACCTACATCTATTGCAACTGACTATCGTCCAGTCTTTATCGTAGAATATCCGGCAACAAAGGAGATCATCATGGGACAAGCACTGCACGCACTGGGCATAGACAGCATGAGCTTCGAAGACCGCATCGCCTTGGTGAAAGATATATGGGATTCAATCGCCATCGAAGCCGGGTTGTTGCCCCCCAATACGGCAGAAAAAGCCGAACTTGATCGTCGCCTCGCCGAGGATGACGCCACACCGGACGACACCGTCGCCTGGGAAACCATCAAAGCCGAAGCCCAAGCACGCTGGCAGCGATAATGCGCCAAGTTGTCTTCCGCAAGCAGGCACGACGAGAGCTTGACGAAGCGGGCGACTGGTATGAGAAAGAACGTGCCGGACTCGGAATGGAATTTCTGGCCGAAATCCAGAACCTTACCCAGCGCATCGCCAACACACCCGAACAGTTCCCAGCGCTGTACCGCGACGTGCGCAAAGCCGTCGCCCGGCGTTTCCCCTACTGCATCTATTTTCGCGAACGGAATCAGCGCATCGTCGTGCTGGCCGTATTCCACAGTGCGCGCAATCCGGCGGTGTGGCAGCAACGGGCATGAAGAGAAAAAGAACCAGAGAGCATCCGTTGCTGGCGGCGTTGCGCGAAGTGCAGCCGGATGAGATGAGTCCGAAGGAAGCGCTGGAGAAGATTTATCAGTTGAAGAGGCTAATGTAGGATGCCGTATACCGCATCAAAATCAGTTAACCATAAATGGCTAATATGAAAAAGAGTTTCTCAGAACGAATAGGAATTGAAAAATCATCTCAGCTGCTACAAACAGACAGCATGAATGAGGCCCTTCGGTCAAGGATTTACGAAATCAGCCCACGTAGGGCGCAATCGTTATTGCGCCGAATGAGAGTATCCAGCGCGAAGCCTGCCACACGCTTGCCCTCACCCCTTCCTCGGTGTAAATTGCCCCATCAGCATCACCAATGGATTCGTAAAATGAGTACCGCCACCCTATCCAGCAACTTCCAGATTTCCCTGCCCGAGGAGTTGCGTGAAACCATGCATCTCCAACCCGGTCAGGAGTTCGAGTTGATCCCTATGGGTTCGATCATCCAGATGATTCCGAAAAAATCCGTCGAGGAATTACGCTCTGCAATCGCAGCAGGAATCGCCAGCGGGCAAGGACGCCCAGCCGATGAAGCCTTCGACCGGCTGGAAGCAAAATATCGCAACATGACAAAAGAGTAATCAACGTGGCGAGGTATGTTGTTTCACCACTCGCCGAGCAGGATATTGAAGCAATCGGCGATTACATCGAACAAGACAACCCACACCGCGCACTCACCTTCATCGCCCAGTTACGCAGCCAGTGCGACAAAATTACATTTTCGCCCAAGGCCTGTCGGCTCAGGCCGGAACTGGGCGAAAACATCCGATCATTCGCTTACGGAAATTATGTTATTTTCTTTCAGGATGGATTGACCGGCATTTGCATCGTGCGCGTACTGCACGGCGCTATGGACATAGAAGCCAAGTTTTCCGAGGGGCAACAGTGACATCAAATTCTATGGAAAACACCGTGCGGCACATGGATGAATTGCTGGATTGCATCGGCGCCAACGAATCGCACCGGCTGATGCCGCTGCTCGATCTCGTAGCCAAAGAGGTCGAGGCTTACGAAGCGAAACATCAAACGCCACCCGAAGCCTCCCCCGCCAGTGTGCTCGCCTATCTGATGGATGAGCACAAGCTCAAGCAAACCGACCTGGCCGAAGAACTTGGAGGGCAACGCATCGTATCCTCGATACTGAACGGTAAGCGTGAACTCAACACGCGCCAAGTGAAGGCGCTGACAAAGCGCTTTGGTGTTTCACCCGCAGTGTTTCTGTAAGTCCGCCCTCTCTGTTCGCTCAGCTAAGGAGCCCACAAAATGCCCGACCGTTACTTCACCAAACAAACCTTCGCCTTCCTCTCCACCCTCGCCGCGAACAACAACCGCGAGTGGTTCGAGGAACATAAGCAGGAGTATGAAGATTGCGTGCGCACGCCTGCGCTGGATTTCATCGCTGACATGGCGAACGAGCTACCCGCGATCTCGAAACATTTTCGCGCGCTGCCGAAAAAAGTGGGTGGCTCGTTGATGCGCGTGCAGCGCGATACGCGCTTCAGCAAGGACAAGACGCCATACAAGACCAACATCGGCATCCAGTTCCGCCATGAGGTGGGCAAGGACATCCATGCGCCGGGGTACTACGTGCATATCGAACCGGGAGATTGCTTCGTCGGCATCGGGTTGTGGCATCCCGATGCGGATGCGTTGTTCAGGATACGTGAGGGCATCGTGAAGAACGACGAGGCCTGGGTGCTGGCGCGCGACGACAAGGATTTCCGCAAGCATTTTGAGCTCGTCGGCGATGTGCTCGCCAATGCGCCGCGCGGATTCGCCAAGGATCATCCGCTGGTGGAGGATCTGAAGTTCAAGGACTTCATCGGCCTCGCAAAAATGAGCGATGCGCAGGTGACGGCCAAGGATTTTCGCGAGCAGGTGGTGGCGCGGTTCAAACAGGCTGCGCCTTATATGGGCTTTCTGTGCAAGGCGCTGGAGTTGCGGTTTTAGAGAAAAATCCACAACGTCGATCCCCGCTTTTCATGGTCACTTGCGAAGCATGCAGGCTACGCCATGCCTGGTTTGAAGTATTGGAAATTGTTCCGGCCATTTTCCTTGGCAAAATACATGGCGCTGTCACTGTGCTTGAGCAGGGTTTCCATATTGGTGCCGTCATTCGGGAATATGGCGATGCCTATGCTGGCTGATATGTTCAGTTCGTTCCCCATGATCTGATAAGGAGCAGTCAGAGCATCCAGCAGCTTCTGCGCCAGCATCCCGGCATCTTCGATATGCGCGATGTCGTCCAGCAGGATGATGAATTCGTCCCCGCCGTGGCGCGACACGGTATCCACCTCGCGTACCGCGGCAAGCAGCCGCCTGGTCACTTCTATCAGCAATAGATCGCCGACCTTGTGCCCGAGTGTGTCATTGATGATCTTGAACTTATCCAGATCGATGAACATGATTGCCGTCTTGATGTTGCTGCGATGGCAATGGGCCAGCACGGCATGGAATCGATCCTCCAGCAAGTAGCGGTTGGGCAGGCCGGTCAGCGCATCATGATTGGCCATGTGCGTCATCTCATGTTCGGCCTGCTTGCGCTCTGTGATGTCGATCCGGATCGAGATGTAACGGACGGTATGTCCTTCCTTGTCCTTGAGCGGAACGATGGTGGAATCCACCCAGTACAGCTCGCCGGATTTTGCGCGGTTGCAGACTTCGCCGCGCCATATCTCTCCTCGCGCAATGGCGTGCCACATTTCGGTAAAGAAGCCTTTGGGGTGGTGCCCGGAATTCACGATGCGGTGATTTTGACCAAGTAACCCTTCTTCGCTGTAGCCGCTGACTTTACAGAATTTCTGATTGACCTGGACGATGCACCCGGCGGGATCGGTGACCGAAACGATGGCATGTTGATCTATCGCTTGAAGATAGGCGGAAAGCTCACTGAACGCACGCTCGACATCCGCTTTGGCGAGTAATAGCTCTTTTGCATCTTGCGTTTCCTTTTCCGACCTGCGCAGTTCACGTGCAACCTCCTGCAGGCTGGTTTCCTGCTGCGTCAATTTGCGGCTGAACCAGATCGTCAGGATAATGCCGGCGAACAGGATGCCGAAGATCAAGGAACTGGTTTTTTTCACCTGCGCTGCAGCTATATTCTCAACTCCGTCCAGCGGAATGGTGATGGACAAGGCGCCCATCAACTGTCCCTGTTTCCATTGTTTGCCGACAGGGACATGATCAGACAGACGGCGCGCAACGATCTCCGGTGTGCTTTCGTAATGATTGTGGCAGGCCACACAGGAAGGCTGGGATGCCGCATCCGGACTCAGATAGCGCAACACCTTGCGTCCGCCCTGTTGCTCGAAGCGCCATACGGGTTTCCATGCGATCTGACCGGAAGGCTCCGCCTGATCTTGCTGTTCGATCTGCGGCCAGGCCCAGCGCAGGAAATCGTCATTGACCCCCTGATCTGCCGCGAGATTCCATTTGCTTACCAATTTGTAATGGAACAGTTCTGCGGTATTCGTTGTTGATGCCTGGCTGAGCATCTTCAGGAACTGAGCGGGGATGGGCACGTAGCCCTTCATATGCAGATAATCCACGTTCGGGCCGAACCCGTCCTGGCGAAGTTTCTCGGCAACCTCTTTTGCATAGACGGAACGGGCGGTGGTGGCCTGCGTAACAGCAATCCTGGCGAAAGCAACGGCCTGGTCCTCGACGGCTTCCTTGAGCGCCTGCTTGACGATAACGTAGGCGAACACTCCAGTGCATAAAAATACGCCCAGCAAGGATATAAGCAAAATTTTGCGTTGTGGCTTGTTGCGTTCCATTAGCCTGTCTTCTTCAGGGGCCAGCCTATTCGTGTGAAGTCCCGGCATCGTAATTCATGCGGCGCGCAATATTGCCACCTTTTTCCGGGCGAGCCAATGGCCTGATATGTATATTCTGACGCCCCTGTTCTTTGCCGCCGACGGTATGGTGTACCGGGAATGGCATTCGGAGGGCGCGCCAGGCATCGCAACGGTGTGTTGCGTTTGTCGTCGCCCTGTTGATGTGCCTATTGGTGTGTAACGCGTGTATCCCCGCCGCTTTGCATGATGCGCACCTTGTCGCCGGGCTGGAATTTTTCGTCGCCGCCTTGTACCACGGAGATGAGGCGCCCGCTTTCCAGGCGTATGGTGACTTCCACGCCATTCTCGCGCGTGAGTCCTTCTTCCGCAGCCGCGCCTGCCACGCCGCCGACCACTGCGCCGACCACCGACCCGATAGCACTGCCTTTGCCTTGTCCGGCAGAGCTTCCGGCTATGGCGCCGACTACGGCTCCGGCTCCGGTGCCGATGTCGGATTTTGTGCCCTCAATCCTGATGGGGCGCGATCCTTCAACCGTGCCCAGCAGGACGGTTTGCACCCTGCGCGCTTCGTCGCGCGAATATACGTCGCCGGATTTGCTGCTCGCGCAGCCTCCGATGATGATCACGGTTCCCAGTATCAGTAATAAATTTCTTGTTTTCATGACGATGTCTCCTTGGCTGTGTAGGTGAGTGCCGATATTAGGTTGCCACGCAACGATTTTGTTCCGATACGGGCGGTGAATCAAGAGTGCCGCCGGTTCCGGCCGGAGCCATATACATCCCTGTGTTCGGTTGAGGAGTTGGCGATTGCTGGTGCGCGTAAGCTCGCACCAGCACGGAGTGTGTTCAGCGCAGGGCTTGCCGGAATTCGTCGGGAAAATGACGGAAGGCGCTGTCGAGCAGTTGCACAGCGCCGTTGACGAGGTGGCAACGGCCGCTGCCGGGCAGCATGTTGCATAGGTTTCTCAGCGTGGCGAGATCGGTCTCGGTGCCACGGCCGGTGTCTATCTTGTCGAGCAGGCGGCTCATGGTGGCGGTGCCGGTCTTGCACGGGGGGCATTGGCCGCATGAGGAATGTGCGAAGAAGCGCATGTATTCGGCCACACGCTTGACGATGCCGGTGCCTTCCGATACCACGATCATCGCGCCCGTGCCCAGGCTGCTGCCGCGCGCGCGTACGGATTCGAAATCCAGCGCCACGTCCAGATCAACAGGCGTCAACATATTGCTGGAAGGTCCGCCGGTAAACACGGCCTTGAGCGGCTTGCCGGACAGGAGGCCGCCGCCATGAACGAAGATGAGTTCGCGCAGCGAAGTGCCCATGGGCAATTCGAACACGCCGGGATGCAGCACGTCGCCGCTCAGCGAATAGAGCTTGGTGCCGCTGCCGGAATTCTTGCCGAGCGACTTGAACCATGCGGCACCGTTCTTGACGATGTGCGATACATGCGCGACGGTTTCGACGTTGTTGATCACGGTAGGGCAGCCATGTACACCGGCTTGTGCAGGGTAGGGCGGCTTGCCGCGCGGGAAGGGGAAGCCGCCTTCTATCCACGCCATCGCTGCGGTTTCTTCGCCGCCGATGTAATGCCCGGAGCCGGGACACAGTTCCATCTCCAGCGGCTTGCCCAGAGTAGTCGAGGCCAGCGTCAGCAGATCCGAGGCTTTCCATTGTTCGAGCGCCGAGCGCATCGCGGCCAGCGAACGTTTGATGTCTGGGTTGGTGTAGAACACGATGCGGTTTGCGCCTATCACCAGTGCCGCTATGACTGCGCCTTCGATTATCTGGTGCGGTGTTTCTTCCAGCAGCAATCTGTCCTTGAAGGTGCCGGGTTCGTCTTCGTTACCGTTCACCACCAGATATTTGTCCGGCTTGGGCAATTCGTTGATGGCGGACTCCCACTTGCGCCACACCGGGAAGCCGCTGCCACCGAGCCCGCGCAGATCGGCTTCGCGTATTGCAGCATGCACGGCAGGGAGATCTTGGGCGGCAAGTGTGAGCGCGACACCACCGCCTGATTCGCGCCAGCGAGCCATGTTGGCACCGACGCGCTGGTCGGGATGCAACAGCACCTGAGGTGTTTCGAGCGGCGGTATGTTGAGTTCGCACGCCTGGGTTTTCAGCGTTTCCATATACCTCCCGCTGCGTAGTCTGGCAACACCAGTGGGGTGCGCTGAGTCATGGGCATATTCGCTATGGTCAGTGCGCGGCGTGCGCGATTGACATGTTCCAGCGTGACTTTCTTGGGGCCACGGTCGCGATTGGCGGTGGCTGCAACGCCCGCACGCCGGCCGAAGCTGATGATCTCGAGCAGGGCATTTCCCATCAGGCGGTTGCGCCCATGGATGCCGCCGGATACTTCACCCACGGCATACAGGCCGGGCACGGTGCTGGCGCCGTCGACATTGATGGACACGCCGCCATTCTGGTAGTGCAGGGTAGGGTGGGTCAGCAGAGGCTGGACGCGCGGATCCACGCCCGCGATGCGAGTGCGCGACATCAGGTTGGGAAATTGTGCTTCCAGCAGGCCGGGCTGGGCGCGTTCCAGGCGCGGTGTGTCCAGCCATACACCGACATGCTGTTCATTCACGCGCACGCCACGGCCTTCGTGGCACTCGCGCAGGATGGCGGCGCACACCACATCGCGCGGCTGGAGTTCGTCTATGAAGCGCTGTCCCAGCGCATTCACCAGCAGACAGCCTGCGGCACGCAGGCCCTCGGTCACGAGCTTGCCGGCCAGATGGGATGGGTGCAGCAAGCCGGTGGGGTGATACTGGAACGAATCCAGCTCGCACAGTTTTGCGCCGATGCGGTAGGCGAGCACGAGGCCGTCACCCGTTGCACCGAGATGATTGGATGTCGGAAAACCATTCAGGTGCAACCGCCCGAGACCACCCGTGGCGAGAATGACGGAGCGCGTGCGCACGATGCGCAGGCGGTTATCGAGCAGCGAGGTGAGCACCGCGCCCACGCACTTCTCGCCGGTCTCGTTGGATAGCAGCTCGACGGCAGGGCTCTGTTCCCATACTTCGATGCCGCGATGCTGCGTGACGGCTTCGCGCAGTACACGCATCATTTCCAGTCCGGTGTAGTCGCGGCAATGCACCAGGCGCGGCGTGCTCATGCCGCCAGCCTTGCGCGTATGCAAGTCGCCGCTGGGCGCCTGATCGAACTGCATGCCGAGTTGTATCAGCCAGCGCAACACGTTCGGGCCGTCTGCGGCCAGTGCAGCCACCAGTTCTGGATTGCCGATATGGTGCCCGCCGCGCAGGGTGTCCTGGATATGCCGCTGGATCGAATCTTCCGGCTCGATCGCGGCCTGGATGCCGCCTTCGGCCATGACGGTGTTGCTGTCGCCGAGACGCAGCTTGGTGGCGAGCAATACGCGCGCGCCTTTTTCGGCGGCCGTCAATGCGGCCGCGCAACCTGCGCCGCCGCCGCCGATCACCAGTACATCCACATCGGTCACCGGCACACCGGCCAGATCGGCTTCGTCTATGAAGGTTTCGGCCTGCAACAGCGCGGCCAGTTCGCGCTGGCAACTGTCGCCCGCATTTGGGCCCACCGTGAGTTTAACCACGCTGTCGCGCAGATGGTCGGGATGATAGGTGTTGAGCAGCGAGTCCTTGTCGGTCAACGCGGGAGGTGGAGCGAGATTGGAATCCGCGCGGTAACGTGCCAGTGCTTCGGCTAGTGAGATGCCGTTACTCATCATGATCTTTCTGGGGCGTGCCGGTTTTGTCTTGTCGTAGTTCTTCCAGCCGGTGGATGAGATTGGGCGGACGCAGATGGAAATGCGCAGTCACACGGCGACTGAACAGACCCACGTGTGCCGGAGCAATGAATTCCGGGCAGGCGCCATCGCATAATTCGCACATGACGCATTCGAAGAAGGTTTCTCCCGCATCGCGGAAACGACCCGCCGAAGCCTGCTTGACGCCTTCCTCGACCGCGATTCCCTTGGGACAGGACACATTGCAACCATGGCAATGGCGGCAGCGCGCCGCTTCAGGGAAAATATCCTGGAAGCGTGCATGAATGTCCCAGCCGTCCTTGAACTCGCTGAGTTCGTAATGGTGGCGCGGCGCAGGCGCGGGCGGCAGGAAAATGATTTCTGCGCCGTCTTCGACAAAGGTCTGGCAGGCCAGGCCGACCGAGACCTGCTTGCCGCGCTTCAGCATGATGCGGCAGGAGCCGCATACGCCTTCCATGCAGCCGACTCCGGTCACGCGCGGCACGCCGCCGTGCCAGGCGGCCTCGACCACGGTCATGCCCGCATGTGCGCTGACGGCGAGGCCGTTGATGGTCAGAGCGATGGTGACGTGGTTGCCGTCAGCCGTGTCATGCGTCATATGGATATTATCCGCAGGTAATAGGTTACGGACGCGACAGGTCTACAACCTTGCGCAGGTCGTAATCCTTGTGCCCGTTGACCCGCGTCACCAGTTCGGCCATACGGTCATCCAGTGTGGGGCGCTCGACCTTGTACAGCAGGCCGGTCGGGATGCGGCCTTCCGCCTTGGCCTTTTGCACCACTTGCATGGCGACATTCACGTCGGTCACATCGTGGCCGGCATCGAGTATCTCGCAACCGGCCTTGAATACCTTGGCGGTGTCGATCTCGTTGTAAGTCGGGCAGTGCGACAGCAGATTGATAAAGGAGAAGCCCTTGTGCTCCATGCCTTCCTTGATCAGTTGCGATGCCAGTTTGACGTTGCCGGCAAAGGCCTGGCCGACAAAGGTCGCGCCGTAGGTCAGCATATACATGATCGGATCCAACGGCTCTTCTACAGCGCCGAAAGGTGTGACGGAACCCTTCATCACGCGATGGGAAGTGGGCGAGGTCTGGCCCTTGGTCAAGCCGTAAACGTGGTTATCCATCAGGATGTAAGTCATGTTGACGTTTTTGCGCGCCATGTGCGGCATGTGTCCGCCGCCGATGGAGAAGCCGTCGCCGTCGCCGCCGGTCACCACCACCGCGAGGTCGGGGCGCGCCAGTTGTGCGCCCGTCGCAACGGGGCCCGCACGACCGTGCAGTGTGTGCATCTTGTAGGACTTTACGAAATACGGCAGGCGCGAGGAGCAGCCGATGCCGGAAATGCTCATCAGGTTTTCCGGCTTGATGCCGATCTCGGCCAGCGAGCGCAGGAACGAAGTCAGTACGCCGCTGTGGCCGCAGCCCGGACACCAGAAAGACGACAGGTCTTCGCGGTAATCCTTGGATTCGAGTTGAACCTGATGGAATCGATCTTGAACATTGATGGGTGCGTTCATGCCAGCATCTCCTTAACACGTTTAACAATCATTTCCGGCGTAAATGGCAGACCGCCGCAAATAGTGTAGGACTCGGGGCGCAGGCTGGTCTCTGCGCGTACGAAGTGAGCCAGTTGGCCCAGGAAGTTGACCTCGGGGAGCAGGATGCGCTTGCAGCCCTTGCCGAAATCTTCGAACTGTTCGACCGGCAGCGGGTGCAATAGTTTCGGATAGAAACCTTTGACCTTGATGCCTTCGGCGCGCAGGCGCTGAACCGCTTCGCGCACCACGCCGATGGTGCCGCCCCAGGTGATGATGCCGATGTCCGCATCGCCCTCGCCGTCCACCTCGGTTAGCGGCACATCGTTGACCACCGTCTTGAGTTTGTTGAAACGCTTGGCTTGCATGATCTCGTGATTTTCTCCGGCATAGCTGGGCGTTCCCTTTTCGCTGTGCTCGAGACCCGTGGCGATGTGCATGCCGCCCGGTGTGCCCGGATCAACCATAGGCGAGATGCCGCTTTCAGTCAGCTTGTAGCGGTTGTATTCGCCTTTGCCGTCCCAGCGTTCACGATTCACGATGGTGAAGCTGGCCGGATCGGGATAGGGACTGCTCTGGGTCGAGAATGCCAGCGAGCCGTCGGACAGCAGTATCACCGGGCACTGATATTTCTCGGCGAGGTTGAATGCCGTCACGGTGAGGGCGACGCAATCCTGCACGTTTTCCACGGACAGCACGATGCGCCCGCAGTCGCCGTGTCCGCCGTGTACCGCCAGGAACAGGTCGGATTGTTCGTGCTTGGTCGGCATACCGGTGGAGGGGCCGCCGCGCTGCACGTCCACTACCACGCAAGGAGTTTCGCTCATGAACGCCATGCCTATCATCTCGCCCATCAGCGCGAGACCGGGGCCGGAGGTGGAGGTCATGGCCTTCTTGCCGGCGTAGGAGGCACCGAGCACCTGCGAAATCGAAGCGATTTCGTCTTCCGCCTGGATCAGCGTGCCGCCGCGCTTGGGCAAATGTTTGGCCACATAGATGGCGACTTCGGTTGCCGGAGTGATCGGGTAGGCGGAAAAGAATTCCAGTCCGGCGATCATCGCACCGAGGCCGATGGCGTTGTTGCCCGACATCACGATCACGTCGCGATCGGGATCTTTCTTGGGAGTGCCGATAGCCCATGGGTCGGTTTTCTTCAGCGCGCGCGCCAATTCCAGGCCGCGCTCGAAGGCAGTGATGTTGCCCTGCACCACGGCATCGCCCTTGCGTGCAAACTTGGCGGTCAACACTTCGCGCAGCGAAGCTTCGGGAATGTTGAACAGCACCGACAACGCGCCCATCGCCACCATGTTCTTGGCGCGCACATTGTTCAGATCTTTCGCCGTTTGCGTCATGGGAATAGGGTAAGCGTGTACGCCTTCCGGGATGTCCGGCGTAAAGTCGCCGGGGCAGTCGTAGACCAGTGCATGACCGGGCTTCAGGCGTGCCTTGTTCATCTCGTAGGCTTCGCCGTTGAACACGCACAGCACGTCGAAAATGTCGCCCTGGTTGTAAACCGCTTCAGTGCTGGCGCGCAGTTGATACATTGCGTAGCCGCCCTTGATCTCGGCGGGGAAAGTCTTGAACGTGTAAACGTCGAGACCGGCGCGCGCGCAGGCCTGGGTGATGAAATCGCCGACGGAGATAACGCCTTCGCCGCCTTCGCCGCCAACGCGGATGATTAGATCGTTCTTGCTCTTGCCTTGCATTTACTTCTCCTCCTCAGTCATACGATATCGGGAACACAGCACCGGAGTGAGCCTGTTATGTTCAGACCCTTCATGACGGCGTCGGTAATCGGATAATTATATCGAATAAGTTGCATCCGGGACATACGATTTTCTGCCATACCTCAGCCGCCAGAGGGGAGATAGGCTTGCTGCGAAGGGTGGTTCCAGATGCCTTGGTGTTGAATCAGGCAGGTCAAGGGCAGCCCGGGAGGGCGCCCTTGCCAAACGGCGTTTTACGCCTTCAGCGCAACGAACACTTCTTCCAGCATCTTCTTGGCGTCGCCGAATAGCATGCGGTTGTTCTCTTTGTAGAACAACGGATTGTCTACGCCCGCATAGCCCGATGCCATGCTGCGCTTCATCACGATGGAAGTCTTGGCCTTCCATACTTCCAGCACCGGCATACCGGCGATAGGGCTGTTCGGGTCGTCCTGGGCGGCCGGGTTTACGATGTCATTGGCGCCGATCACCATGGCGACATCGGTATCCGGGAAGTCCGCGTTGAGCTCGTCCATCTCCATCACGATGTCGTAAGGCACCTTGGCTTCGGCCAGCAGCACGTTCATGTGGCCGGGCATGCGGCCGGCGACCGGGTGGATGCCGAAGCGCACGTTGACGCCTTTCTCGCGCAGCAACTGCGTGATTTCGTATACCGTGTGCTGAGCCTGTGCCACCGCCATGCCGTAACCCGGCACGATGATCACGTTCCTGGCCTCGCGCAGCAGCTCGGCGGTTTCGGCGGCACTGACCGCCACGACTTCGCCTGCCGGTTGCTGTGCATCGCCGCTGGAAGCGGCGGGGGCACCGCTGCTCGTGCCGAAACCGCCAGCGATCACGCTGATGAAATTGCGGTTCATCGCGCGGCACATGATGTAGGACAGGATGGCACCGGAAGAGCCTACCAGGGCACCGGTGACGATCAGCAGGTCGTTATTCAGCATGAAACCCGTTGCCGCAGCGGCCCAGCCCGAATAACTGTTGAGCATGGATACCACCACCGGCATATCGGCGCCGCCGATGGCCATCACCATGTGGATACCGAACAACAGCGCGATCGCGGTCATCGCAAATAGCGGAATCATACCGGCGGACACCGACTCGGTATGCAGGAATACACCGCCGAACCAGATTACGAGCAGAAGGCCCACAAGGTTGAGCCAGTGGCGCGCGGGCAGCAGCAAGGGCTTGCCGCCTATCTTGCCCGAGAGCTTGCCGAAAGCGATGATGGAGCCGGAGAAAGTTATGGCGCCGATCAGGATGCCGACATAGATTTCGGATTCGTGTATGGCTTTTTCGGCGCTGCTCAGGTTGAGTGCGGCTATCGGGTCAATGTAATTCGCGAAGCCGACCAGTGTTGCGGCGAGGCCGACCAAGCTGTGCATTAGTGCGACCAGTTCCGGCATCTGGGTCATCTGCACTTTGCGTGCGGCGTAGATGCCGACGCTACCGCCGACCGCCATCGCACCTATGATCCACGGCAGGCCAGCCATCGAGACGCGCGGGCCGAACACGGTGGCCAGCACGGCGATGGCCATGCCTATCATGCCGTAGAGGTTGCCGCGCCGCGAGGACTCGGGATGCGAGAGGCCGCCGAGGCTGAGTATGAAAAGTATCGTTGCGCCGATATACGAGACTGTTGCCAAGCTTGCAGACATAGTAATTTACCTTATTTGCGGAACATCGACAGCATGCGCCGGGTGACGGCGAAGCCGCCGAACATATTGACCGTGGTGAGCGCGATACCCGCTACCGCCAGCCCGCGTATCCAGCCATCCGGGCGATCGAAACCTTCCGTCAGCGGCGGCGCGATCTGCACCAGCGCACCGATGGCGATGATGCTGGAGATCGCGTTGGTCACGCTCATCAGCGGCGTATGCAGGGCAGGCGTGACGTTCCATACCACCATGTAGCCGACGAAGCAGGCGAGCACGAACACGGTGAAGTGGCCGAGGAACGCTGCGGGCGCATACGCGCCGATGAGCAGGAATAGCACCGCTGCGACGCCGAAGATCACCGCCGTCTTGCCGCCCGAGGCCGGAGCGCCACCGCCGCCATGTCCGTGCGCGGGGGCAGGAGCGGCTTTGGCCGGAGCTGCGGGGAGTTTCGGAGCAGGCGCAGGCCAGGTGATTACACCCTCCTTGATCACCGTCAGGCCGCGTATGGCATCGTCTTCCATGTTGACGTTGATAATGCCGTCCTTGGTCTTGCACAACTCCTCGCTCAGACGGAACAGATTGGTTGCATACAAGGTGGATGACTGCTTGGCCAGACGACTGTTCAGATCGGTGTAGCCGACGATGGTCACGCCGTGCTTCACCACCGCTTGCCCCGGCTCGGTCAATTCGCAGTTGCCGCCGCGTTCGGCCGCCATGTCAACGATGACGCTGCCCGGTTTCATGCTCTGCACCATCTCGGCGGTGATCAGCCTGGGTGCGGGCTTGCCGGGAATCAGCGCAGTGGTAATGATGATGTCCACTTCCTTCGCCTGCTTGGCGTACATCTCGCGCTGGGCCTGCTGGAAGCCCTCGCTCATTACCTTGGCGTAACCGCCGCCGCCGCCGCCTTCTTCTTCAAACTCGACTTTCACGAATTCGCCGCCCAAAGACTTGACCTGATCGGCCACTTCGGCACGGGTGTCGTTGGCGCGCACGATGGCGCCCAGACCGGCGGCTGTGCCGATCGCGGCGAGGCCGGCGACGCCGGCGCCGGCGATGAAGACCTTGGCCGGAGGCACTTTACCTGCGGCCGTGATCTGGCCGTTGAAGTAGCGGCCAAAGGCATTGGCGGCCTCGATGACGGCACGGTAGCCGGCGACGCCGGCCTGCGAGGTCAGCGCGTCCATTTTCTGGGCGCGGCTCAACATGCGTTGCAGTGCGTCTATGGCCAGTACGGTGGCTTTCTTCGCCGCCAGTTGTTGCATGAGTTCCGGATTTTGCGCGGGCCAGATGAAACCGATCAAGTGGCCTCCTTCGCGCATCAGCCCAACTTCGGCGCTCGTCGGGACGGTTACCTTGAACACGATGTCAGATCTGGCCCACAGTTGCGCTGCATTTTCGATTATCTCTGCACCTGCCGTGCGGTAAGCATCGTCACTGCAATTTGCCGCATCTCCGGCGCCGGACTCCACGGCAACCGTGAAACCCAGCTTGATGAGTTTTTCAACTACCTCCGGTACGGTGGCAACGCGCTTTTCGCCTGCGGCTATCTCGCGGGGAATTCCTATCATCAAAGCCATGTAGTCTTCCGTTTCAATAAGATTATTTTTCGGTTGTTCTATCGCACATCATCAAAAAGCCACGGTTGGAGCCGTGGCCTGATGCACTGAGGCGCGATGGTACTTCAAAAATCTTCCGGCTATCAACCTTCTTTTTCTACTGCCGCACTACCTGGGCATTCGTACTTTGCGTTGCTGTTGTTATGAGTTTGCCTGAAAACCCTTGTATATTATTGCTCTTGATGAAATTACCGGGATGAGAAAATGACGGTGGCCATCCTTACTGAAGAAGCGGCTGGGAAGCTTCTTTCTACTATAAAAATCCCTCCGCGTCCCGCAGTGGTCGAGCAGGTCAATCTGGAAAGACGCAAAGAAAATCCGGATTTGAACAAGGTGTCCGGTCTGACGCCGGACTCGCTCACACGGTAGTTTGTTGCCGAACCCGATTCATGAAGGATTCGAAATCTGCGAGCGACAATGGGCGGCTATACAGATAGCCCTGATAGGCGTGGCAGCCGTTACTGGCAAGGAAATTCCGCTGCTCTTCTGTCTCCACTCCCTCGGCGATGACTGCCAGCCCCAGACTTTGGGCAAGAGATATGATGGTTTTGGCGATTGCGGCATCGTTGGGATCGGTGAGTACATCCATCACAAAGGATCGGTCGATCTTCAATTTCTCCAGAGGCAAGCGCTTCAGATATGAGAGAGAAGAGAAGCCGGTGCCGAAATCGTCCAGGGCAAACCCTATGCCCAGGGCTTTCAGCGCAGTCATTTTTGCGATGGTGTCTTCCATGCCGTCCATGAGCAGGCTCTCGGTAAGTTCGAGCTTGAGCTTGCGCGGATCTGCGCAGGTGCTATCCAGTATCGCCAGCACCTGTTCGACGAAGTTAGGCTGGCGCAACTGTTTGGCGCTGACGTTGACCGCCAGGGTAAGGCAGGCTGTGTCAGCGCGGTCGGACCATGCAGCGAGTTGCGTGCATGCCGATTCCAGCACCCAGTTGCCCAGCAGCAGAATGATGTCTGTGTCTTCGGCCATCGGGATGAACTCTCCCGGAAGCACCAGACCGCGCTGCGGATGCTGCCAGCGCACCAGAACCTCGGCTCCCGTTATTTGCCCGCAGCCCTCTATTTGGGGCTGGTAGTAAAGGATGAATTGCCTTTCGCGAACTGCATTGCGCAGATCGCTTTCCATTGCTGCGCGGGAAGTGACCGCAGCCTGCATCTCCGGATCGAAGAAACGTAATGTGTTGCGCCCCGCTGCCTTGGCCTGATACATGGCCAAATCTGCCTGTTTCATCAGCTCGTCCATGGATTCATGCTGCTGGCCAAACAGCGTCACGCCTATGCTTGGGGTGCCGTGGTACGCTTGCCCGTCAAGCAGATAGGATTGGTTGAGAGCGGAAAGAACTTTTTCGCCGACCACCTCGGCCTGTGCTGCGGCCTCGTTGATCTTCTGGCCCAGCTCTTCCAGCAATACGACGAACTCGTCACCGCCCAGGCGGGCCACAGTGTCTCCTTCGCGCATGCAAGCAGAAAGACGTTGCGCCACCTGTTGCAGCAGCAGATCCCCCTTGTCATGCCCGAAGGTGTCATTGAGCGTCTTGAAGTTGTCCAGATCGATAAACAGCAGAGCGCCGAATTTCTGATTGCGGCTGCCGTTCGCCAGTGCCTGCTGCAAACGATCGACGAGCAGCCGCCGGTTGGGTAAGCGGGTGAGTGGATCGAAGAAAGCGAGATACCTGATCTCATCTTCTGCCGCCTTGCGCTCGGTAATGTCGATCTGCGTGCCGACATAATGGGTCGTGTTCCCGTCATTTCCTTTCACCGCAGTGATCGTCATCCATTTCGGATATATCTCGCCATTTTTACGCCGATCCCATATTTCGCCTTGCCACACCCCGAGGCGCCGGATACTGTCCCACATGGCGGCGTAAAAAGCCGTGTCATGGCGACCTGATTTAAACATGCGCGGTGTCTGACCCACTATTTCGTTGGCGAGGTATCCCGAGAGTTCGGTGAAGGCCCGGTTGACCCGCAGGATGATGCAGGCAGCATCGGTAACGATAATGCCTACCTGGGCCTCAAACGAGGTGGCTGCTATGCGCAGATCGGTTTCTATTTGTTTGCGCTCGGTGATGTCTTCGACGATGGACCAGATGTATTTCTGGCCGTTGCTGCCGGAGATCAGCATGCCGTTGAGTTGCAGAGGAACCGGGCTGCCGTCTTTGCGCAAATATTCTTTTTCATAGGGGCCGTAGCGGCCGGTACGTTGCAGTGACTCCAGTTGACGCACTTCATCTGCCGTATATTTATTGGGGGTAAGCTGCCAGTAATCCAGGGCTTTGAGTTCTTCTGAGGAATAGCCGCAAATATTCCGGAATGCTTCGTTGAACTCGATGTAGCGGCCTTGCATGTCAACCAGCGCGATACCCAGTGGCGACAGTTCATAGAGCCCGCGCAATTTTTCTTCGTTCTCACGCATGACGTTTTCGGCCTGTAGCCGCTCGGCCTGCAAGGCAGTGATCAGCAGCCCTGTCAGCACGAGGGTTGCAATGTAGCTCCACAGCAGGAACAGGCCGATATGAGCGCCAACCATGAGGAAGAATCCATGACCTGTCGAGGCGCTCCATGCGGCGATGACCGAGAAACCCAAGCTGGCCAATGCTGCACTGCTGATTCCGAAGCGTAAGGCCATCCAGGCCAGTAGAGGTAAAGTCAGAAATGCCAGAGGTAAAGCGCGGTCAATCTGCGCATTGTCCTGAATGAAAGCAAACCAGGTTACCAGCATGGCGCTCAGGCACCAGAGCAGCAATTCCTTGCGGTCGCGGTTCAGTTGCCCGATACTCTTACGGGTAAAGGTCAGGAGTAGCGGGGCAGCCAGCAGTACACCGACCGTATCTCCCATCCACCATGTCAGCCAGGCATGACCGATCGATTCCGGGGGGATCAAGCCTGACAGGTAGAGATTCGTGGTTCCGCATAATGCTGACACGGCCATGCCCATGCCGGCAGCAACTATGAACGTGCCGACATCTTTTTGCCGGTCGAATGCGGCATGAAAACCGGTCTGTCTTAGCCATTCAGCGCACAGCAGCGGCCCCAGGGTGTTGCCCACGGCAATGCCGGCTGCCAGAAGCAGGGAAGAGCCGATGGAAAGATTGACGAGGAATGCGCCGATGCCGATGCCTGGCCATGAACCCCGTCCCCACCTCAGCAATGCTGCGACGGCTATGCCTGTGGGAAGCCAAACGAGCGTGATATGCGATCCGGTATAGGGAATCTGTAGCCCGAGCCAGCCAGTGACAAAATAAGCCGCTACCAATAAGAGTATTCTGGTCACTGTTATGTGGCCTCCATGAGTGGAGGCATTTTATCTGAAGCGAACTGCGGTTCTTTTAAAGTCGGAAGAAGCAACAATTTTCTGCATCATACGTCAGCGTATGACCGGGTGTAAATGCGGGGCAGCTTGCCCAAACTGGTTTCTGGCGGAGGCAGGGTGCCTCGATGATGAAGATGCTTCCCGGCAACCGTGCGTCAAGAAAAAAATCTCATATGTGCATCGTCCGGGATGTCCATTCCAGTAGCGCGAGCACGTTGCAGCAACTCCCAATAATAACGATACGAGGCGCGGTCGTGCAGTTTGCCTTCCCATTGTATCGGCCCCCAGTCTGCATTCTGTGCGGCGCTTAGCAAACCGGCGGCCTCGCTGACTTCCGCGAAATCGGGGCGCATGGCTTCGACGATGGGCAAGATCTGGCTCGGGTGGATGCTCCACATGCGCAGGAAGCCGAACTCCTGCCGCGCGCGGCGCGCATCCTCGCGCACCACACTGGCATCGCGTATCTCGGTGGTGACGTTGTGGCTGGGTACTATACCGTTGCCGAGCGCGGCGGATGCGATCTCGCATTTCGCGCGCGCGACCAGCACATGCTCGAACTGGCCGGGCGAGCGCATGGCGGAGGCGGGAATCGCGCCGTGATAGCTGGAGACAAAATCCATGAGACCGAAATCCAGCACCTCGACGTGGGGCAGGCGCGCGATGTCCCATGCCTGGTGCAGCGCGCCCGGCGTTTCGATCAGCACATGAACCGGGATGTCGCGGGCGATGCCGTGACGGCTGCGCAATTCGTCGAGCGCGGCGATTTGCGTCAGCACGTCGTCGGCCATCTCCGCTTTGGGTAACACGATATAAGCCACGCGCTGCCCGGCTCTGGCGATGAGGGTTTCCAGTTCGTCGCGCCACACCGGATGACGCACATCGTGAATGCGTACGCCGATGCGGCCATAACGATTCTCGTCGGACAGGATCAGCCCGGCGATCATCTCCGCATGTTCACGTTCCCTGCCGGCGGGTGCGCCGTCCTCGCAATCGGCGCTGATGTCGAATACGGGCTGGGCGTTTACTGCCAGTTCAGTCTGTATCTGTAGCGCCTTGCGCAGCATTTTTTCGCTGCCGGCAAAATGTTCGCAGGCGGCGAGTTGCGGAAAAGGACGGTTGCCTGCGTAGAGTACGGAAGAGGGGTGTTGAGCTTTACTCATGATAGGCGACACTTCGAGATTGTGCGAACAGATGCTGGATGCAGTTATATTCTTCCTGTAGCTCTTGCAGTGTAACGTCCATTTTGCTGCGCGAGTAGGCATCGATCTCCAGTCCTTTGACAACATTCCACTTGCCGTCGCCGGTGGTGCAGGGAAAGCCGTAGATCAATCCTTCAGGGATGCCATAGGCACCATCGGACGCGACGCCCATGGTAACCCAGCGGCCGTTTGATCCCAGGTTCCAGTCGCGCATGTGATCTATGGATGCGGCAGCGGCGGAAGCGGCGGCGGACGAGCCGCGCGTGCCGATGATGGTCGCGCCGCGCTGGCCTATGCCGTGGATATAGTCGTCCTGATTCCAGCATGCGGGAAGCAGCAGGTTCGCGGCGGGCTCACCGTCCAGCGTGGCGAAGCGCACGTCCGGATACATGGTTGGAGAATGGTTGCCCCACACTACCATGTGCCCGACGCTGGATATGGATGTGTTGGTGCAGAACGTGAGTTTGGCGACGGCGCGATTGTGGTCGAGCCGCATCAATGAAGTGAAGCTGGTGTTCGGCAGGCCCGGCGCCGAATTCATCGCGATGAGCGCATTGGTATTGGCCGGGTTGCCGATGACCAGAACCTTCACATCGCGGGCGGCCACCTCGTCGAGCGCCCGGCCTTGCTCGGTAAAGATGCGTGCGTTTTCGAGCAGCAACTCCTTGCGCTCCATGCCGGGCCCGCGCGGTTTTGCACCGACCAGCAGGGCTTGCCGCACATCCTTGAAAGCCACTTTTGGATCGGACGTGCCTATCATGTCAACGAGCAGGGGAGAGGCGCAGTCCTCGAGTTCCATCATCGCGGCTTTCAGGGCCTGTTGCGCTTTCTCGTTAGGTAGTTCCAGCAATTGCAGGATGACGGGTTGATCCTTGCCCAGCATCTCGCCGCTGGCGATGCGGAACAGCAGCGCATAGCCTATCTGTCCGGCGGCGCCGGTCACTGCGACACGTATGGGGGGGGGGCTCATGTGCGTAAGGTCTTTTCCATTGCTTTTTTAGTTATTCTTTGTATGGTGGCGCAAAAATGAGCCGGGATAATAGTCGGTATTGGCGCAGGGTGTAAATATGCCGGCAGGAAGAACGTGGTTCATCGGTGCCGTAACAAAATGAAGCGTAATAAAATGAGGCTTGAAGCGGAACTGACAGGTCGCGTAGAATGCCCCGGATGCGGCAGTGGATAAGTCGACCGCAATGAGTACAGTAGCGAGTTTGTTCAGGTGATGTTTTCTGGTTTCTTTTACGCAAGCGAAGCAGGGGGAGAAGCGCAATGACCGGCAGCAAGCAATATATATATGAATTTGAACAAGGCGATGGCAAGAACAAAATGTTGCTGGGCGGCAAGGGCGCGAATCTGTGCGAGATGACGCAGATTGGCCTCAACGTCCCCCCGGGATTTACCATCACCACCGACGCCTGTACTGCCTACCTGGAAAAGAACAAGCTGCCCGACGGCCTGATGGACGACATCAAGCATCACATGCAGCGCCTGGAAGCGAAGACCAAGAAGGGCTTCGGCAGCGGCGATAATCCCCTGCTGGTCTCGGTGCGCTCTGGCTCATCCATGTCCATGCCGGGCATGATGGACACCATACTCAATCTCGGTCTTAACGAAACTTCGCTGCAAGGCCTGGTCAAGCAGACCGGCAACGCGCGCTTCGCTTACGACACCTATCGCCGCTTCATCCAGTTGTTCGGCAAGATTGCGCTCAACATCAGCGACGAACATTTTGACGAGCGCATGGCCGCAATCAAGCGCAAATACGGCGCACCGCAGGATCTCGATCTCGATGTGGATCACCTCAAGGAGCTGGCGGGAGAGTTCCTCGCCATCGTGCAAAAGCATACCGGCAAGCCCTTTCCGCAAGACCCGTATGAACAGATGGAGATCGCCGTGGGCGCGGTGTTCGGCTCGTGGATGGGCAAGCGCGCGGTGGATTACCGTCGTCAGTTCAGGATCACCAAGGATCAGGCCAGCGGCACCGCGGTCAACATCTGCACCATGGTGTTCGGCAACATGGGCAACGACTCCGGCACGGGCGTGGGCTTCACCCGCAATCCCGGCACCGGCGAAAATGTTATTTATGGCGAATATCTGGTCAACGCGCAGGGCGAAGACGTGGTGGCCGGCATACGCACGCCGAAAGCCATCGCCGAGATGGAGCAGGAGATGCCGGAAATCTATCGCCAGTTGACGACGCTGCACAACCGGCTGGAATCGCATTACAAGGAAGTGCAGGACTTCGAATTCACTATTGAGAAGGGCATCCTGTATTGCCTGCAAACGCGCAACGGCAAGATGAACGCGCGCGGCATGGTGCGCAGCTCGGTGGAGATGTTCCACGAAGGGCTGATCTCCAAAGAACGTGCCTTGTTGCGCGTCGAACCCGCAATCCTCGAACAACTGCTGGTGCCGCAACTGGCTCCGAATTTCCACGGTAAATCTCTGGCGCAAGGCCTTCCCGCCTCGCCCGGCGCGGCTTCCGGCAAAATCGTATTCGATGCTGATACTGCCGAGGAGCGTGGGCGCAAGGGCGAGAAAATTATTCTGGTGCGCGAAGAAACCAAGCCGGAAGACATCCACGGTTTCTTTCAGGCGCAGGGCATACTCACCAGTCGCGGCGGTAAAACTTCGCATGCCGCCGTGGTGGCGCGCGGTATGGGCAAGCCCTGCGTTTCTGGTTGCGAGCAGATCATCATCAACGACGTACTGCGCAGCGCGCAGATCGGCAACACCACTTTGCAGGAAGGCGACATCATCACCATAGACGGCGGCACCGGCCACGTGTATGCGGGGGAAGTGCCGACGGTGGAAGCGGAATTTTCCGAAGAGATGGATACGCTGCTGGCCTGGGCCGATGAGATCGCCCGGCTCAAGGTACTGGCTAATGCCGATACACCGCATGATGCGACACGTGCGCGCGAATTCGGCGCGATGGGCATCGGCCTGTGCCGCACCGAGCGTATGTTCAACAGCACTGACCGCTTGCCCATCGTGCAGGAAATGATCCTGGCCGAAACGCCGGAAGAGCGTCAGGCCGCGCTGGACAGGCTATTGCCGATACAGCGCGCCGACTTCAAGGGCATCTTCAAGGCGATGAAAGGCCTGCCGGTCACCGTGCGTTTGCTCGACCCGCCGATGCACGAGTTCCTGCCCACCGCCGCACAGCTCGAACTGGAGATCGCGCACCTGCATCAGTTGCGCGACACTATCAAGGGACTGGAAGAGCTGCCGGACACGCTCAAGCTGCTCAACCCCAAGCTGTACCAGCAATATGCCGACGGACTGACCAAGCTGATGGGTGGACTGGGCGACTTCAAGGAATCGCATCTGGAAGAGGACGTGATCCACAAGAAGGAAGTGATCCTGAAAAAGGTTCGCGCCCTGTCCGAAGTCAACCCGATGTTGGGTCATCGCGGCGTGCGTCTGGGGATCACCTATCCTGAAATCTACTCCATGCAGATACGCGCGGTGCTCGAAGCTGCCGCCCTGTGCGCCAAGGAAGGCATCGAAATCTATCCCGAGATCATGGTGCCGCAAGTCGCCACGGTAGAAGAGCTGAAGCGCATCCATAGCTATGTGCAGAAAATCCATAAGGAAGTGAACGCGACTTACGGCATCACCGTGAAATTCAAGTTCGGCTCCATGCTGGAAGTGGTGCGCGCCTGTATTCGCGCAGGTCGCATGGCAGAAACTGCCGAGTTCTTCTCCTTCGGCACCAACGATCTGACCCAGGCCACCTTCTCGTTCAGCCGTGAAGATGCGGAAAATAAATTCCTGCCAGCGTACAACGAGACCGGCATTCTGGAAGACAACCCATTTGAGGTGCTGGATATCAAAGGTGTCGGACAAATGATGAAGATCGCAGTGACAAAAGGCCGCGAGACCAACCCGGAACTGAAGGTCGGCATCTGCGGCGAACACGGCGGTCATCCCGGCTCCATCCGCTTCTGTCACCACGTCGGCCTCAACTATGTCTCATGTTCCGGCCCGCGCGTGCCCATCGCACGCCTGGCGGCGGCGCAGGCGAAGTTGCTGGAGGCCGAATATCAAGAACCGAACTGAGTCTGGTTTGCGGCGGCAGCAGAATGAGGGGTGCCAGACGCACCCCTCATTAACATTTGTGGTTCACATTTACTCATGGTGTTGAACGGCTATAAGATCAGGCGCGAATAAAATATGAAGCGGTTCGTGTTGCGCCCGCAAGGCCGTGGCTGTAAGCGGCGTTCGCCCCAATAACATACGCACAGATGGTCGAAAGGCCTTCGGCAGGCTCAGGCCGTTTACACAAATTCGGGACACCCTCGGGGGGCATTTAACTAAAGGGGGCATTAACGGGGCTCGATTAATTGATGGAGTTCATCGATGGAAACGAAACACTGCACCTGTGGTGCCGAAGCTGATGTCCGCCGCAGTATTCGCCGCGCAACGGATGGGCGTGACGAGATCGTTTATCGCGTGAGTTGCCCCGTGTGCGGACAGCTCGGTCCGGCAGTCCCGCTGGCGGACAAGGATGAGGATGTTGCTATCGCCGAGGCTATCCGGGCCTGGAACGAAATGATCGCCCGACGCTGAAGAGTGCGGCATTGAAAAAGTTTTGCGTTGGAAGGAATCATGAGCTCATCGGCACTCAACAAACGCACTGTCATTATCGCCGGGGGAAAACGACTTTTGCGCACGATGTTAGCCTTTACCGAAAGCAGGCCGCCAGAGGTTACTTGGCGACCTGCTTTTAGTTGCGGCGTAACATCGTGCTGCGCCCAATGTTAGCCTGCACTGAAAGCAAGTGGCGAAATGCTATTTCGCCACTTGCTTTTCACGGATTTCGTCCAGAGTTTTGCAGTCTATGCATAGCGTCGCAGTTGGCCTGGCTTCCAGGCGGTTCAGCCCGATTTCTACACCGCACTTGTCGCAATAGCCGTAGTCGCCGCTCTCGATTTTGGCCATCATCTCGTCAATTTTCTTGATCAGCTTGCGCTCGCGGTCGCGGTTGCGCAGTTCCAGGCTGACATCCGATTCCTGGCTGGCACGGTCATTCGGGTCGGCGAATACGGTAGCCTCATCCTGCATGGTGTGTACCGTGCGGTCTATATCCTCACTCAGTCCGGACTTGATATTGTTCAGGATGGCGCGAAAATGGTCGAGTTGCTTGGGGTTCATGTAGGCCTCCCCTTTTTTAGGCTTGTAAGGGGTGACGGGTTTGCTAAGTTGTACCGGCATTTAGTATCTCCAGAAACGGCGAACGAAATTTGAAAACGCGCTTTAATACCAGAATCCCCAAGGCACCGCAACTAAATTCACATTTATGCGGGCTAAGGGATGGGTCTATGGTGCCTCGGGAGTTTTACTGATAAATTACCAAATTACACTTGTACCTGTCTTAAGGGAAGTATATGCATAATCAAAAAGCTGCGGTCATCCGCTCGGCTTTGATGTCCAACCCCATGTTGGCGCGCATTCTGCGCGTGCTGGAGTGGCATCGTTTGGGGCTTTATCTGCCCGGCATGGTGCTGTTTTTTACCTTGTTTGCCACCTATCAGTTGTGGGATATAGAGCGGCAGGAGGTTGAAGAGGAGTTGCAAGTAGACTTCGATTCGCGCGCTCGCGAGACGACCAGCAACATCAGGCAACGCATGCACACCTATGCACAAATGCTGTACGGAGTGCAGGGGCTGTTTGCAGCTTCCGGTATAGTCGGGCGAGACAAGTTCTATTCCTATGTCAGCGCGTTGCATCTGGAAGAGAATTTTCCGGGCATCCAGGGCATGGGATTTTCCCTGATCGTCCAATCTGCCGAGATGCGGGATCATATCGCCGCATTGCGTAAAGAGGGCTTGACCGCATACGCCATTCAGCCGGAAGGCAGGCGGAAAATGTACGCTCCCGGTATTTACGTCGAGCCGTTTTCCGAATCCAATATCCGATCCCTGGGCGTAGACAATTATGCGGATCCGGTGCGTCGTGCGGCTATGGAAATGGCGCGCGACACGGATCAGCCAACCAATTCCGGGAAAGTCTTGTTGCAGGAAATTGACGGACATGTGCGTGCCGGCTTCCTGATGTTCCTGCCCATTTATCGGAGCGGTGTTCCGCACGATACCCTGATTCAGCGTCGTGCCAACATCATCGGTTGGGTTTATGCCTCGTCGCGCATAAGAGCCATAATGGAGGGTATCCGGGGCGAGGGGTATTCCGATATCGATATCGAGATGCATGATGGCGATGACATATCCGACGAATCGCTGATGTATGACTCCGATAGCAGCAACAGCCATCTTGCCAAAGGTTCGCAGGCACTATTCAGGGGGCGCAATCGCCTGGAGATAGCCAATCATTTCTGGACGTTGTCCATGCATTCTTTGCCGAACTTCGATTATCAACTCGAGGGCGGCAAACCACGGGTCATCGCCTATCTGGGTATCTGCGCGAGCGCGCTGCTGACGATGCTTACCTGGCTGCTGGTGTATGGCCGCGCCCGCGCACTTGCGGACAGCGCAGAGATTTCCATGAGCGAGGCGCGCTACCGGCAGATGTTCGAGGAGAATGCCTCCATCGCTTACCTGCTCGATCCGGATACCGGGCACATCGTGGATGCCAATACCGCTGCGTTGAAGTTCTGGGGATATACGCTGGAAGAGCTGCGCGGTATGAATATTTCAAAAATCAGCATGGTGCCGAGCGGGAAGATCATCGAAGTGATGGAACAGATCAAGGGCGGGGCGACCCATCGTCTCGAACTGTTGCATCGCACCAAGAGCGGAGAGATACATGATGTGGAAGTATTCAGCGGCCCATTGACGCGACAGGGGAAGACCTTGCGCTATTCCATCGCCCATGACATTACTGCCCGCAAGCGCGCAGAAGAGGGCGAGCGAATCGCCACCACGGTGTTCAATACGGTAGAGGACGCGGTGGTGGTGACTGATCCGGGCAATAATATCGTTGCGGTCAACCCCGCCTTTACCACGATAACCGGGTATGCTGCCGAAGAAGTGATGGGCAAGAATCCGAAGATATTGGGCTCGGGCGAGCATTCGCCCGAATTCTTCAGGAAAATGTGGGACAAACTCAACACCAGCGGGAGTTGGCATGGCGAGATCGTGGACAGGAACAAGAGTGGCGAAACCTATACCAAGTGGCTTTCCATCAAGCTGGTGCGCGACGAAAGCGGGAAGATCACCCACCACGTGGCGGTATTTTCCGACATCCGCGAGCGCAGGCGGCATCCGAGGGCGACATAAGCCCCGTTATTTCCTTGACTCGGCGGTTTTTTTCGCTATAATCCGCGCTCCCAAAAACCTTGCTCCACCGCTACGCATGGCGGGGGGCTATTTCCATAAGGAGATTTAATGCGACATTACGAGATTGTATTCATCGTACATCCCGACCAGAGCGAGCAGGTTCCCGCCATGGTCGAGCGGTACCGTACTCTGGTGACTGGCAAGAACGGCCAGATCCATCGTCTGGAAGATTGGGGTCGCCGCCAGATGGCCTACCCGATCCAGAAAATTCACAAAGCGCACTATGTGCTGATGAACATCGAATGCAACCAGGAAATCCTGGACGAGCTGGAACATGCATTCAAGTTCAACGATGCCGTGCTGCGCCACCTGATCATCAAGACCAAGGCTGCGGTGACGGCTCCTTCGGCGATGATGCGGGAAGAAAAGTCGCGTTCGATGACGAGCGATGTGGCTCCCGAGGTTGCCCCGGCTGCTGAAGCCGCTGCCTGATCGAATTGGAACGCAACCGGTTCGTCGTTGACGGAGAACTGGTTGAGCTGGAAGGTTTGCGATACACCCCGGCGGGGATAGCGCGAATCGCATTGAAGATCCGCCACGTTTCAACGCAACAAGAGGCAGGGATGCCGCGCCAGATACAGTGCGACATCCCGGCTCTGGCACTCGGCGCAGCCGCACAGCAAGTCGGCGGCATGCGGTCCGGGCAGCGGGTGAAGGCGGAAGGATTTCTGGCTCAGCGCAGTTTGCGCATCGCGCAACTGGTATTGCACATAGATAACATTACTTTGGAATAAGGAGCACAAAATGGCTCGTGTATTTAAGAAAAAAGACGACAAGAAGGGCAACTCTTCGCGTTCGCTGTTCAAGCGCCGCAAGTTCTGCCGCTTCACCGCAGAGAAGATCGCAGAAGTGGATTACAAGGATCTGAACATCCTCAAGGAATTCATCAGCGAGAACGGCAAGCTGATCCCGGCGCGCATCACCGGCACCAAGACGCGCTATCAGCGCCAGTTGAGCACCGCCGTAAAACGCGCGCGCTTCCTGGCTTTGCTGCCTTACACCGATTTGCACTAAGGAGCGGACATGCAAGTGATATTGATGGAAAAAATGGCCAACCTCGGCCAACTGGGCGATGTGGTCAAGGTCAAGAACGGCTATGCCCGCAACTTTCTGATCCCGCAAGGCAAGGCCAAGCGCGCGACCGAAGGCAACGTGGCAGAATTCGCAGTGCGCCGCGCCGAGCTGGAAGCGGCTGAAGCAGCCAAGCTGGCCGATGCGCAAGCGCGTGGCGAGAAGCTCAACGGCCTGACCGTGCAGATCGTGCAGAAGGCCGGCGTGGACGGCAAGCTGTTCGGTTCCGTGACCAATGCCGACATCGTTGCGGCGCTGGCACAGCAAGGTTTTGAAGTGGAGAAGTCGCAAGTGCGCATGCCGGAAGGCCACCTCAAGCAGATCGGCGATTATCCGATCAGCGTCGGGCTGCATACCGATGTGGCGGTGAGCATCACCGTGTCGGTACTGGGCGAGCACTAAGCCAGGCTAAGCAATACTTGCTGTACGAAACGCCCCCGGCAAAACCGGGGGCGTTTGTTTTGTGCCGGTCATTTGGCTTGCGCTATGTATAATAATTTGTCCAGCCAATCTTTCCAGCGCCGATATTTCTCACGCAGTCGCGCAGCCTCGAATGACACTATGATTTTTTCTGCCTCGCGCTGCGAGGCATGCCCCATGCCCGCTGCGAGCAAGGCCACACCTTGCAGGCTCGATTCCTTTTGCCGCAAACGATGAACATCGCATGGCGCACATGATGCGATCCCCTGTTGCAGACATGTCAGCCCGGATAATCCACCCGCAAGATAGATGCGCTCGATCGCGGCTGTCTTATGGAAATCTTCCAGTATGCGTGCCACGCGGAAAATGATGGCTTCCAGCAGCAGGGTGGCAATCTGGTGTGGTGTCAGATGCTGCACCGGCTGCGAATACATGAGACCGATGTCGTTGCGGAAGTAGGGCGCGCCCAGGCCACTGGGCTCGGCGAGGCAAAAAATATTTTCCGTCGCGAAATCTTCAGTTCGGCATGCGTCGACCGGATAAGACGCGAGTGCGGCGGCGATGGAGTTGAGCGTGCCTTCGATGGCGATATGCGCAAGACTGTCCCGATAGACCAGTGTGCGCAGATAGCCGTCCTGTGTGGTTTCTGCATTTTGCTGATAACGGATGACGAAACCGCCCGTGCCCAGATTGACCAGGGCTTCCGTGCCGTCTGCGGCTACGCTGGCGATGAGCGCGGCGGATTGATCGCCCAGGCTGGCTTGCAGGATCAGACCGTTGTCGAGCCGTATACTCATTCCTGCGGAAGGCTGGATCTGCGGCAGGATGGAGCGCGGTATGCCGAACAGATCGCGCAGCACAGGCGACCATTGCTGCTGCCGGATGTCCATGAGCAGCGTGCGCGCGGCCATCGAGGCGTCGGTGATGAAATATTTGCCACTTGTCCAGCGCCAGATCAGGAAGGTGTCGAGTGTGCCGACCAGCAACTCGCCGCGCTCCAGTCGCTCAAGCCATTCGGGATGTTCGAGTAATACGCTGCGCAGCTTGGGCGCGAAATAATACGGCCTCAGGCGCAGGCCCGTGAGCTGGTTGATCAGCGGCTCTGCATGGCGCAATGCATCACAACTCGAAGCACCGCGCGTGTCCTGCCACGAGATCAGCGGGGTGAGCGGCTTGCCGCTGGCGCGTTCCCAGATCAGGAAAGAGGAACGCTGGCTGCACAGGCCGAGCGGCGGTTTTTTATCGGCTTGGGACAGACAGTCGGCCAGTACCAGTTCGGCGGTCTCTGCATATTCCAGCGCATCGCTTTCATAGCGCCCATCGTCCGCACTGAGCGGCGGCACAGGGCGCGACACGATGTTGTGGAGCGCGCCATCCTGATCGAGCAATCCGGCCTTGATCGAAGTGGAGCCGAGGTCGAGTGCGATGGCGCGGATCATTTTATTAACCGTCACATGACTCCTGGCGATTTATGTGATTTACCGTAGGTCGGGCTTTGCCCGCCGTGTCGGGCGTAGCACGACCTACCTCCTGATTGAGCGTTGCTTCATCCCAGCCCAGTTCCGGCGCGACCATTTCGGCGAGCCGCCGCAATTCGCTTTCATTCAGCTTCGCCAGGATCAGCAAGGGCATGCGACGGCGCAGCAGGTCATCCAGATGCACGGCCATCTCGTTGCGCGCGCTCCACAGCAGGTCGGCGCGGATGAAAGGCAAGTCAGGCACGATGCGCTCTGCCAGTTGCGGAGCGGCTTCGATGAGACGGAAGATTTCGCCTGTGTGCTTGCCGTGCCGACGCAGCAGCCATTTGGCGCTCTCGCCATCAACGCCCAGATGGGCTGCCTGTGCATTCATGGCGCTGCACCACACGCCGAAATCTTCCTGCGGCGCCCACGGGAAATATTTTCCTTTGGTGGCGCACGGGGCATGGACGCCGAGCTGCTCGCATACCGCATCCACGATGTGGGTTGCATCTTCGCGCGAAGACGTGATCTTGCCGCCGACTGAGTGATGCACGCCGTCGCCCGTAGTCTTCAATTCCCAGTCGCGACTGACGGCAGAAGGCGAGGCTGCATCGCTGCGCTTCATCACGCGCACGCCGGCGTAGCTGCCGATGACATCTGCCGCAGTCCATGCATGCTTGAGATAGTGATTGGCGGCGGCGAGCAGATAAGCGACGTCCGCTTTCTCGACTGCGACATGGTCGATGTCGCCCTGATAATCCGTGTCGGTGGTGCCCACCAGTGTCAGCCCGTACCACGGGATCATGAAGAACACCCGGCCGTCGGATGGCGCGGTCAGCAGCAGCGCTTCATCGTTCAGCACCGCAGGCATGAGCAGATGGACGCCCTTGCTCAGGCGGCACCACTCATGACCTTCCTTTTCTGCTGCCGTCCATAAGCCGGTGGTATAGACGATCTGTCTGGCATGAACCTTCGCTTCGGCGCCGCCGATCTGGTCATGAAGCATCGCGCCGCTGGCTAGTCCATCCGTCTCAAGCAGGCTCGTGAGTTTGCAGTAATTCACGCATACCGCGCCCGCCGCCAGCGCGCCGTCTATCAATTCCAGCACCAGCCGCGCGTCGTCGGTCTGCGCATCGGCATAGGTGTATCCGCCATGCGAACCCGTATCGTTGAGCGCGGGAAAGCGCGCGGCAAATTCATCGCGATTGAAATGGCGATGCGCCATCTCCGCGCCGGGCCCGCCCGCAAAAAAATCGTACAGGCTCAGGCCGGCTTTCAATTGCAGCGAACCGATGCGGCTGTCCGCATACACCGGCACGCCGAAGCGCAACGGCCACACGCGATGCGGCGCAGCTTCCAGCAACATCTGGCGCTCGGTCAGCGCTTTCTTGACGAGTTTGAAATCGAACGACTCCAGATAACGCAAGCCGCCGTGGATGAGTTTGCTGGAGGCGGAAGACGTTGCGCTGGCCCAATCGCCCTGCTCGACGATGGCGACGCTGAGCCCGCGCAAAGCCGCATCGTACGCCGTCCACGCGCCGTAAATGCCGCCGCCGCAGATCAGCAGATCGAAATGTTTGTTGTTGAGTGATGAGGAGTCGCGGTTCATTTATAACGAATTCTTATACGTTGAACATGGACCAATTTCTTGAACCAAGTTCCATTTAACATTCGGCGCATTTTTCCTGATACAGGCTACTTGCCCCTTGTAAACTATTGCCACAAAGTTAGCATCGGCAAAGCTTGAAATGTTATCTTTCCCCCAAGACAGATACTGCAAAAAGTCTGGATGTTTATTATCAACATCGTACTGCAGGGAGTGTTTCGAGTGCCCAGGTACTCCTCGCATGCCATTCCATGCGGCGTTGTAATCAGGCGGTAATCGCGCAATATACTTATCAGTTTTGCCGAGGGCATCTATTGCATATCCATTGTAATAATAGGGCAGAACTCCAGCATATATCACCAATATGCGACTTTCTGGCATAACATCATTCAAAAGATTGGACATGCGCACCAGCTTCTCTTCAGAAGCAAATAAAAATGGCTTTCCCTTGAACAGTTCACCAGTAAAACTCCAATTTAGTGCCGTGATAATGACTACAACAGTGGCAGAGCGTATCAGCACTGCGATTTCTTCGGATTGCTTCAGTTTTTCAATGGCTCTTTCTAGTCCAAGCATAGCAACCATAACCAGCGGGATAATACTTGGCGTCATTTGACGCCAGTACAACCAAGGATCCCCCCCTACATATATCTGGTATGTAACCGCAATGCACGGCATCGCCGCGAGGCAAGCAGGAAGCAACCAAGCGTCATTCTTTCGATAAGCAAAAATGGCAAAGCAGGACAGCAACCATAGAATGGATGATGAGCCAATAAATGGGATTACAAAATGTAATCCATTTTGCAATTGTTGTGCAAAATCGTAGCCGCTTACTTTCAAAGTGTATGTGTTGGGCAAAAGCTCACCGTAATAGGAATCCAAGAGCAAACCAGCGCTATGGAGAGATTAAAAAGCCAGCGTTGTTTGTTATTTATTTTATACATTGCGTTTAATCGCTAGCGCTTTCTGCGGCACATCGCTGATGAGGATGTCCACGCCCAACTCCGAGGCCTTGCCGATTTCTTCATCGCTGTTGCAGGTGTAAACCGCGATGCTCTTTTTATGCTCACGCAACAGTTTGACCATATCCTCGTCGAGGCTGACGATAGGCAGACATAGTCCACGCAGAAAGGGTTGTTCGTCCAGTACACGTTGCGCATCCGCCAGCGTCTGGTCGTCTTCGAAGTTGTACACCAGCGGGAATTCGGGGCGGTATTGATGGGCGTAGATCAGGCTGTCCAGGTTGAACGAGGAAACGAGGATAGAGTCGCTGTTCTCGGCGCCGCTGAAATCCAGCGTCTGCCGCACTTTGATCTCGTGCCGTTCGCGCGATTCCCAGTCGCGGTTCTTGATCTCGATCAGCAAACGGCAGCGTGATCGGTAAGCGGCGAGGAATGCTTCCAGCGTCATGAGGCTTTCCGCTTCGATGCCAGAGGCAAAATGTTGGGCGAAGTTCATCGCGCGCAATTGCGCGTAGTCGAAATCGTCTATGTGTTTATCGGGCAAGCCGAGCTTGTTGAGGAAGCGGTCATGCCATAGCACGGCGACTTCATCGCGACTGAGTTGTACGTCGGTTTCCATGCCGTCTATTGCGTAGCTCAGCGCGCGGTCGAAGGCGGAGCGGGTGTTTTCGGGCGCTTCCTTATTTGCGCCACGGTGCGCGAAAACGAGAGTGCGGTGTTTCATCGCCTGTCAGGCCGAACGATTGCGCATGTGGTCGGCGACCTTGATGAGGGAGGCCGTGAGTTCATCGCGCAAGGCGGCATCTTCCACCATATCCTGCAGTGCCATTTTCATGCACATGAGCCATTGGTCGCGCTCTTCGTTACCGATGGGAAAGGGCAGGTGGCGCTGGCGCAGCATGGGGTGGCCGTATTCCTGCACGAACAATTGTGGGCCGCCCATCCAGCCGGAGAGGAATTTGAACAATTTGTCTTCCGAGCCTTGCAGGCTGGGCGGGTGCATTTTGCGTATGCCATGCGACTCGGGCAGCTCGTCCATGAGCTGGTAGAAGCGGTGCACCAGCGCCCGCACTTTTTCCGCGCCGCCGATGCGTTCATAGTGGGACGGCATCATGGGTGTTTCCTTTCATCGAATTGAATGTGTCGCGGCGGGAGGCGTCACTCCGGGTAGGGCAGGTTCCGGGATCTTTCCACGATGCCGCCGCGCTTGAGCATGGAGAGGTACTCCGCTTCATCACGTGCCGTGATCTTGTCGAGATAAGCGATGTTCTTCTCTATGGATTGCAGGTAGTAATTTTCTTCGGCACCCATCGCATCCTTGAAATGCAGTGCCAGTCTGGTATACAGGCCCCGATAGGAGCTATTCAGTTTTGCCAGGGTGATCTCGTAGAATTTTTTGGTCTGGCGTAACAGGTCGTATTTGCTGCGGTAATTTCCGAAATTCGCTTCCTTGAATTCCAGAAACAGGAACAACAATTTTTCCAGATAAGTGCGGTCTGCCATCTGGCCGACCATGTCGGCAGTAGCGACAGCCTGCGCCAGCAAACGGGCGCGTTCATTAGGGAAGACGATTTGCTCAAATGGATAGCCGGGGTCGGTGCTGCGGATCATGGGTTCCAGCGGTACTGCAAAGTCGGACGGGAAATTCCGTGCAAGGAGGTAGCGTTGCATGAAGTCGATGCCGCGCTGGACATGGGATTGCGTGTATTGTGCGCCGGTCCCGGATTCCTCGCCCGCTGTCTGCGCATAACCGACATCGTGCATCAGGGCGGCCATCACGATCAGGGTGATCTCGTTGTCACTCAGGCTTTCGCCCGCGAGGTGCATGCCGTGCATTAACCGGGCTGCGCACAGCAATACGTCCAGCGTGTGGGGCAGGTCGTGGTATAGCGTTTTGATGGCGCTGTATCCGGGGTACTCGCCGTGGAACAGGCGTATCACGTCATCGAACGCGGTCTGTGCACGGGAAGCATCGTAAGCCGGACTGATGCGGCGGATTATCCGGGTCGTCTTGTCCCATGCCTTGACGGGATCGTCATTGCTGAACAGGTCGCCGATTTCGTCTGCGGTGGGAAGGGTCGGGGAGGTCATGGGCAAAAGTATATTATGTGCCGCCGTAAATCAACAATGCTTTGCTTTGAGCACCAAGGCCAAGCCCAGCAGGCTTTGAGCCAGATAGGAGATGCTGGCTATGCCATGTAATGCCTTGAAGCGGTCGGCCAATGCGCTGTGCATCACGTCGCCGGGAAATACCTGTGCCTTGAGATCGGCCATGATGGGCTGGAGTACGAATTGCCCTATCAGGGTCAATAGCAGCATGGCGGCAACGATGCGGAACTGCGGCAGCCGGAGCGCTGCCCGGCCAGAGGTGGAGAGGTGGTAAATCAGCAGATAACAGGCGCTGGCCAAGCCGACATAGGCGATCAGGGCGAACATCTTGCCCGCGAGTGCGCCCGCCAGCATGCGGTCTGGCAAGGACTGGAACAGCACGGGCACGGACAGGTAGCCTATGCCCCACAGTCCGCCCACCCACGCAGTGACTGCGAGCTGCGCCAAACCATCGGTAAATTTCCTCATAATCCTATATCTCGATCGCTATGTGTTGGCGCTACTTTACCAGCTTGTGGGGGGCTGCGGATATCGCATGAAGGCTCTTCCTGTGACGGCAAAAATCCAGTAGAGTTATTCCCCCAATAACAACAAGAGCGCACACCATGACTACCAAAGGGCAACAATTACAAGACCCGTTCCTGAATACGCTACGCAAGGAACATGTGCAGGTCGCCATTTATCTGGTAAACGGCATCAAGTTGCAGGGGCAGGTTGAGTCGTTCGACCAGTATGTGATCCTGCTGAAGAACACCGTGACCCAGATGGTATATAAGCATGCCGTTTCCACTATCGTTCCCGCACGCGCTGTCAACATCCAGATCGACGACGAGTAATGCACGAGCCTACAACCGCCCCTAATACGGCGGTATTGGTCAGTCTCGATTTCGGCGCGCCGGATTACGCAGAAAGCCTGGAAGAGTTGAAGCTGCTGGCGGAAAGCGCCGGCGTGCATACCATCGCGCTGGTGGAAGGCAAGCGCCAGCGCCCCGATGCGTCGACGTTTGCGGGCAGCGGCAAGGTGGACGAGATCGCCGCGATCGTCGAGCAGCATGCAGAGCACTCCGAACATCACGAGACGCCGCTGGTCATTTTCAATCACGACCTTACTCCCGCGCAGATGCGCAATCTGTCCGCCCGCATCAACACGCGCGTGATCGACCGCACCATGCTGATCCTGGATATATTTGCCTTGCGCGCGCAAAGCCACGAAGGCAAGGTGCAGGTCGAGCTGGCGCAGCTCAAGTATCTTTCCACGCGTCTGGCCGGCATGAATCAGGACATGGGGCAGCAGAAATTCGCGGTCGGCGCGCGCGGCCCCGGCGAGACGCAACTGGAACTGGATCGGCGCAAGCTGGCACGGCGGGTCGATTTGCTCAATGAGCGGCTGAAGAAGCTCAAGCGCCAACGTGAAGTGATGCGCCGCGCGCGCAACCGCTCCGATGTGCTGTCGGTGTCCATCGTCGGTTACACCAACGCGGGAAAGTCCACCTTGTTCAACCGCCTGACCAATGCCAACGTGTATGCGGCCAACCAGTTGTTTGCCACGCTGGACACCACTTCGCGCAAACTCTTCCTGGAAGGCGAAAGCAAAGTGCAAGTGGTGCTGTCGGATACGGTAGGCTTTATCCGTCATCTGCCGCACGGACTGGTGGCGGCGTTTCGCGGTACGCTGGAAGAGACTGCGCAGGCCGATCTGCTGCTGCACGTGGTGGATGCCAACAGCCCGGAGCGGCATGACCAGATCGCCGAAGTGAACAAGGTGCTGCAGGAGGTCGGTGCGCAGCATATCCCGCAGATACTGATATTCAACAAGATCGATTTGCAGGACTTGCCCGCAGGCGTGCAACGCGACGAATATGGTAGAATCTCGCGTATTCACTTGAGTGCAAAAACCGGCGCGGGTATCGACGAATTACGCGCAGCGCTGGCCGAGATGCGCGATGCGCACGGGCAGGAGGCGCAGGCGCAAGAACGACCGTGGCACCCCCTCGATGATTGATTAACGGGAAACCGGGCTAACTGATAGCAGGATGGACTATGGGATTGAATGACCCGCAATGGGGTGGCAACAAGAACAACAGCGGACCGCCGGATCTGGAAGCGATCCTGCGCGGCATTAATGACAAGATCTCGGCGCTGTTCGGCGGCAAGGGCAGCGGGCCGACCAAGGGCGGCAGTGCGCCCAAAGGCGCGGGCAGCGGTATCGGCCTGATCGTGATCGTCATCGCGCTGATCTGGATCGGCAGCGGCTTCTACATCGTGGACGCCAGCCAGCGTGGCGTGGTATTGCGCTTCGGCAAATACCTCGAAGCGACGCAGGCCGGTCCGCGCTGGCATCTGCCGTTCCCCATCGAGACCGTGGAAGTGGTGAATCTGAGCCAGGTCAGGACGGTGGAGGTTGGCTACCGCGACAACGTCAAGAACAAGATGCTGAAAGAGTCGCTGATGCTGACCGATGACGAGAACATCATCGACATCCAGTTCGCCGTGCAATATTTCCTGAAAGATCCCGCCGATTACCTGTTCAACAACCGCATGCCGGACGAGAACGTGCGCCAAGCAGCGGAGACCGCCATTCGCGAAGTGGTGGGCAAGAACAAGATGGACTTCGTGCTGTATGAAGGGCGCGAGCAGGTGGCGGCGGCCACTACGAAACTCATCCAGGACATCCTGGATCGTTATAAGTCCGGCATTCTGGTGAGCAAGGTCACCATGCAGAACGCGCAGCCGCCCGAGCAGGTGCAGGCGGCGTTCGACGATGCGGTGAAAGCCGGGCAGGACAGGGAGCGCCAGAAGAACGAAGGCCAGGCTTATGCCAACGATGTGGTGCCCAAGGCCAAGGGCGCAGCGGCGCGCCTGATGCAGGAAGCGGACGGCTACAAGCAGCGCGTGATTGCGAACGCGGAGGGCGATGCCAGCCGCTTCAAACAGGTCCTGGTGGAATATGAGAAAGCACCGCAGGTCACGCGCGAGCGCATGTACATAGACATGATGCAACAGATACTGAGCAGCAGCAGCAAGGTGATGGTGGATCAGAAGGCCGGCAGCAGCCTGCTGTATCTGCCACTGGACAAACTGATCCAGAGCACTAATCCGGGGGCGACACCGTTGCCGGATATGCAGACGGCGGCAGGCAGGTCGGCCAATAATGCGGAGCAAGTCGCTCCGGCAGCTCCAGCTACGCTTGAACCGGCAACCAATGTGCGCGATGCCTTGCGCGGTCGCGACAGGGAGGCACGTCCATGAAACATAATTTCGGCAATGCCCTGATGGGGGCAGTCGCGCTGCTGGTGCTGTTCAGCCTGAGCCTGTTCGTGGTAGACCAGCGCCAGACCGCGATCGTATTCCAGCTTGGCGAGGTGGTCTCGGTCAAGACGGAACCCGGCTTGTATTTCAAGATACCGATGGTGCAGAACGTGCGCTATTTCGATTCGCGCATCCTGACCATGGACAGCGCTGAGCCGGAACGTTTCATCACGGCGGAAAAGAAGAACGTGATGGTGGATTCTTTCGTCAAGTGGCGCATCGCTGATGTGAAGCAGTATTACATCAGCGTGGGCGGTGATGAGGAGCGTGCACGCACGCGTTTGATGCAGACCGTGAATGCGTCCATGCGCGAGGAATTCGGCAAGCGCACCATCCACGAGGTGGTGTCGGGCGAGCGCGAGCAGATCATGAAAGTGTTGCGCGAGAAGACGGATGGCGATGCGCGCAAGATCGGCGTGGAAGTGCTGGACGTGCGTCTGAAGCGCGTGGATTTCCCGCAGGAGATCAGTGGCTCGGTCTATAGCCGCATGGAAGCGGAGCGCAAGCGCGTGGCCAACGAGCTGCGCGCGACCGGCAATGCGGAAAGCGAAAAGATACGCGCCGATGCGGATCGCCAGCGCGAAGTAATCTTGGCCGATGCCTATCGCGATGCGCAGAAAATAAAGGGTGAAGGCGATGCCAAAGCGACCGCGATCTATGCATCCGCATTTGGCCGCAACACCGAGTTCTATTCCTTCTACCGCAGCCTGGAAGCCTATAAGCAAAGCTTCAAGAACAAGGGGGACGTGATGGTTATCGATCCTAGTTCCGCTTTCTTCAAATATCTAAAGAGCTCAGGGAAGTCGGGTAAATAGTGCTGGAGTACTGGCTGACAGGATTGGCGCTCATGCTCGTCATCGAGGGGGTGCTGCCCTTCCTGTTTCCCGACGTGTGGCGGGAAACCTTCCGCAAACTGGTAACGCTCACAGATGGGCAGCTCCGTTTTGTTGGAATAACGTCCATGCTGTCCGGGCTGTTGCTGTTGTACTTAGTGAAATGAATATGTCGAATTCGAACTGGCTGTTACCAGAATACATTCAGGATATGTTGCCGGACGAGGCCGGACGCATCGAAAACATGCGCGCCGACGTGCTGGAATTGTTGCGCCTGTCGGGCTATCAACTGGTGGCCCCGCCCTTGCTGGAATACGCCGAGTCGCTGCTGGTCAATGGCAGCCACGACATGAATCTGCGCACGTTCAAACTGGTGGATCAACTGAGCGGGCGCACGCTGGGTTTGCGCGCCGATATCACGCCGCAGGTGGCGCGCATCGACGCGCACCTGCTCAACCGTCAGGGTGTTACGCGATTGTGTTACGCGGGCAGCGTGCTGCACACCCAGCCCGCCGGGCTGATGCGCACGCGCGAACCGTTGCAGATAGGCGCGGAGTTATATGGGCACAGCGGACTGGAGAGCGATCTCGAAGTGCAGCGTTTGATGTTGCAGACATTGGCTGCACTCGGCATCGACGGTGTGCATCTCGATCTCGGCCATGTTGCGCTGTTCCGCGCGCTGGTCAGGCGCGCGCAGATAGGCGCTGCTCTGGAGGCGGAATTATTCCGTGTGCTGCAAGGCAAGGATGTTTCTGCATTGCGCAGCCTGGTCCAGGGTTTGCCGCAGGACGTGCAGGATGCATTGCTGGCATTGCCGCAACTATATGGTGGAATGGAGACGATAGAGCGTGCGCGTGCGACGTTGCCGGACTATCCCGAAGTTGCCGCAGCGCTGAATGAGCTGGAACAGGCCGCAATCCACCTGCAACCATTGGCGCATAGCGTGGGTATAGACCTGGCCGAATTGCGCGGCTACCACTATCACAGCGGAATGGTGTTCGCCGCCTATCATGCAGGCAGCCACGATGCGATTGCGCTGGGCGGTCGTTACGATGACGTGGGCAAGAGTTTCGGGCGTGCGCGCCCTGCCACGGGGTTCAGCATGGACTTGCGCCAGTTGCACAGCCTGCTTGCGCCGCAGGATCAGTCCAGGGGCGTGCTCGCGCCGTATCGCGATGACCCCGCGTTACAGGAAAAGATCGCGCAACTGCGTGCGGAAGGACAGGCCGTGGTCGTGGATCTGCTGGGCGAAGCGGCGCATCGCGCCGAATTGAATTGTGATCGCGAACTAGTGTTGCGCGATGGCGCGTGGGTAGTGGTTGAACTAAATAATTGAGGTAGGTCGGGCTTTGCCCGACCTACAGTCTGCGAAATTGAAGTGTAGGGTGGGCGCATCGTGCCCACGCGGAGAAAATCGGTGGGCAATCTGCCCACCCTACGTTAGGAATCAGCAATGTCAAAAAACGTCGTAGTGATCGGAACGCAATGGGGCGATGAAGGCAAGGGCAAGGTGGTGGATTGGCTCACCGACCATGCGCAGGGCGTGGTGCGTTTCCAGGGCGGCCACAATGCGGGCCATACGCTGGTGATCGGCGGCGAGAAGACCGTGCTGCATCTGATCCCTTCCGGCATCCTGCGCGAGCATGTGATGTGTTACATCGGTAACGGCGTGGTGCTGTCGCCTGAGGCGCTGCTCAAGGAAATGGACAAGCTGGCGGCGGCGGGCATCAAGGTCTACGAACGCCTGCGCATCTCCGAAGCCTGCCCGCTGATTCTGCCCTACCATGAGGCGATCGATAAGGCGCGCGAGCTGGCCAAGGGTGCGGCCAAGATCGGCACCACCGGACGTGGCATCGGCCCCGCCTATGAAGACAAGGTGGCGCGCCGCGCCATCCGTTTGCAGGACCTGTTCCATCGCGAACGCTTCGCCGCCAAGCTGGGCGAGGTACTGGACTTCCACAACTTCGTGCTGAAGAATTATTTCAACACCGCAACGGTGGACTTCCAGCAAACCATGGACGAAGCGCTGGCATTGGCAGACCGTCTCAAGCCGCTGGTGATGGATGTGCCGCGCGCGCTATATGAAGCGAACAAGGCCGGACAGAATCTGCTGTTCGAAGGCGCTCAGGGCACGCTGCTTGACATCGATCATGGCACTTATCCGTTTGTGACTTCCAGTAATTGCATCTCTGGTGCGGCCTGTGCGGGTAGCGGTATCGGCCCGCAGAACCTGCATTACGTGCTGGGCATCACCAAGGCCTACACCACGCGTGTCGGCTCCGGCCCGTTCCCCACCGAGCTGTACGATGCGGTGGACAAGCGCGACCCGATAGGTGAGGGGCTGGCCAGGCGTGGTCATGAATTTGGCGCTACCACCGGGCGTGCGCGCCGCACCGGCTGGTTTGACGCCGCCGCGCTCAAGCGCTCGATCCAGATCAACGGTGTGTCCGGCCTGTGTGTGACCAAGCTCGACGTGATGGATGGCATGGAGACCGTACGCATCGGCGTGGGCTACAAGATAGACGGGCAGATCAGCGACATTCTGCCAGTGGGCGCGGAATCGTTGCAATGCTGCGAGCCGGTGTATGAGGACATGCCGGGCTGGAGCGGCAGCACGGTCGGCGTGCAGCGCTATGAGGATCTGCCGCAGGAAGCGCGCAACTATCTGCAACGTATTGCGGAGATTTGCGAGGTGCCGGTGGATATGGTCTCCACCGGGCCGGATCGCGACGAGACTATCGTATTGCGCCATCCGTTCGAGGTGTGATCGTCATCCCTCTTCCTGAGGGAATTGACGTTACGATGGGTAGATCAGGCCAAAACGTATGGCCTTGACCACGGCCTGCCGGCGCGAGGTGACATCGAACTTGCGCCGCAGGTTGCCGAAATGAAAGTTCACTACAGCCTCTGAGCAATGCAGTATTTGCGCGATATCCCAGGAGCTTTTCCCGATAGCGCTCCACTGCAGGCATTCCATTTCGCGGTTGGTGATGGAAGGCGGTTTTATCGTGTCGGCAACAGGTTGGGCAAAACGCAGCGAAGACTCGAAGACGAAATCGCGCATCAGTGCAAGCGCGGGCAGATTGCGCAAGGCATCGCGCATGAAGCGTTTCCCGGGCGCTACATCATTCGCGAAACACAGGATACCCAGTTCGCCATTCGTTCCGTGGAACGGCAAGGTGATGCCGGCGCGCAGACCGTAGGCGCAGGCTGTCTCATACATTTCCCGTTGCTGTTTGCTGGCAAACACATGCGGCTCCCAGATCAGGGGCGTTGAGCGCGTGATGCAATGGATCACAATGGGGTCTATATGCACCAGCTTGGCGTCGTCGTAAATCTTGCGCCATTCCGATGAATAGTTGCTGTGCAGGAATGCGTCCTCCAGCGACATGTTGCGGTTCGGCACGATGGCGATGAGTGTCTGCTCATAGCCGTGATCGCGAGCCAACTGGAATACCGTTTTACTCCAGGCCTCTTCAGTACCGCATTCAAGCAGCGCAGTGAATTGCTCGATGGATTTCATATGCAATATCTCCCAATATATGCATACTCTTCTCCTCGTGCTGCTTGTATATGGCTCCTTCTGCGGGAGTTTGTTTCAGGATTTTTCATCCGGCTGCCCGGTTGCCTTGCGCTTTCCTGTGGCCGGTATGCAGCCCGATCGGGTCGTTGTTATCGGCCGTCTTGCTTACTTGCTGTCGACAATGGATCAGGAATTGCGGAGTCTACATCAAGTCATACAGCAGGCAATTTCGCATCGCAATTCAAATTCATGACCGGACGCCCAGAAAGTACCCGATATTGTAGTATGGGTAAGCTATTTGTTCATATAGGTTGCTGCTTACCCAACGCTATCCGGCTTTTCGGATATGCAACGGGCAGCAGGGAATGTCCATTTTTATACATGCTAATATGCTTGTCGGAATCCGTTGACAATTTCCACAGGCGCACTGGAGGATGGCATGGATAATGGCATCTGGATAGGGACGGGAGTGCTGCTGTTCATGTTGCTCAGTTATGCATTTGCCATGTGGCTTGGACGCAACAGGCTTGCGTTTGCGCATTAAGGGTGTGCCGGGATATGCATGAAATGTCTCTCGCCGAAAATGTGCTGCAAATCATCGAAGATTCGGCACGTACGCAAAAATTTCAGCGCGTGCGTGCCGTGGTGCTGGAAATCGGCGCGCTGTCCTCCGTGGAGCCTGATGCCATGCGCTTCTGTTTTGATGCGCTGACCAGCGGCAGTATCGCCGAGGGTGCGCGACTGGAGATCATTGAAATGCCGGGTGCAGCACACTGCTCCGAATGTGGGAAAACGGTAGTGGTGCGGGAGCAATACGGCCTGTGTCCGGAATGCGGCAGCGCGCGTTTGCAGATCGTCGCGGGTGACAGGATGCGCGTGAAAGAGCTGAAAGTGGAATAAGCCATGTGTCAGGTTTGCACAACTGACCGAGCCTGGCATAAGAAGTATTGGAGCAAGGCAATTGTGAGACAACCATGAAACCGAAAACGATGAAAAGGCTGTTAGCCCTCCCCGAGGAGCATCAGGAGAAAGTGTGGAAGCTGGCGATGGACAGGCTTAAAGAGCAGGCGATCCGGAAAAACAAAAAATCACAGAAGCAGGATGAGCCGCCGCAAAAATGATGCTCGTCTTGCTTCAAATTTTGCGGAGGTAATGCGCATGTGTACTACTTGCGGTTGCGGCGGCCATGCTGCGTTGATTGAAGGCCGGGCCATGCGGCGTGCGCCACGCAAGCCGGGTGGGGCGGTTGCCTATCGCCCACTGGTCGAGTCGTCACAGATCGAGGTGGAGCATGATACTGCGCAAGTTCGTATCGTCCGTGTCGAACGCGATATTCTGGCCAAGAACGATGCCTTGGCGGCGAATAACCGTGCCTTGTTTACCGCACGAAATATTCTTGCGCTGAATCTGGTTTCCAGCCCGGGTTCCGGCAAAACCACGCTGCTGGTGCGCACGCTGCAAGCGCTGAAAGAAAAATCTCCGCTGGCGGTGATTGAAGGCGACCAACAGACCGACAACGATGCCGAGCGCATACGTGCCACCGGCGTGCAAGCGATCCAGATCAACACTGGCAAGGGTTGCCATCTCGATGCGCAGATGATCGCACGTGCGCTCGATGAATTGCCGCTGCTGAATGATGGCCTGCTGTTCATCGAAAACGTCGGCAACCTGGTGTGTCCCGCCGCGTTCGATCTCGGTGAGGCGGCCAAGGTGGTGGTGCTGTCGGTGACCGAGGGCGAAGACAAACCGCTCAAATATCCCGACATGTTTCGCGCCGCAAAACTCATGTTGCTGAACAAATGCGACCTGCTGCCATATCTCGACTTCGATGTCGCTCTGGCTGAGGAATATGCGCGTCGCGTCAATCCGGATATTGAGGTGATACGCGTGTCGGCGAAGAGCGGTGAAGGGATGCAAATGTGGCTGGACTGGGTGAAGCGGAAAGCAGCATGAGTACCGCCCATCCTCTCGTAGGTCGGGCTACGCCCGACGCGGCGGGCAAAGCCCGCCCTACCAGAGAGGATGATGAATATATCGAACACACCATCAACCTTCCCCGCGTTGCCCCACCCGTACTGGCCATGGGCGCATGGTTCAAGAACACACTTTGTCTTACGTCTGGCAACCAGGCTTTCCTCAGCAAAACCGTCGGTGACCTCGATACGCCTGCCGCCTGCCGCGCCCACGAACAAACCGCGCGCGCACTGCTTGCCATGCTCGATGAAAAGCCGTGCGCCATCGCCCATGACCTGCATCCCGATTTTCACTCCAGCCGTTTTGCGGCGCAGCTTGCGGCAGAATTGGATGTGCCGCTGATCGCCGTGCAGCATCACCACGCCCACATCGCCGCCTTGTGCGCCGAACACGGTGTGGACGAGCCTGTGCTGGGATTGGCGCTGGATGGCGTCGGTCTCGGAACCGACGACACGGCGTGGGGCGGCGAGTTGCTGCAAGTGCAGGGGGCGGAGTTTAAGCGGCTTGGTCATCTGCGTCCGTTGCCTTTGCCCGGTGGCGATCGCGCCGCACAAGAGCCGTGGCGCATGGCGGCAGCGGTGTTGTTTGAATTAGGCCGCGCCGACGAGATCACTCGCCGATTTCCCGCAGAACCGGCTGCGCCCACCGTGGTGACCATGCTGCAACGCAAGCTAAATTGCCCGCGCACCTCGAGCATGGGACGCGTGTTCGACGCCGCCGCCGGGCTGCTCGGCTTATGTCACAAAATGGAATTCGAAGCGCAAGCCGCCATCGCGCTGGAGCAGGCCGCCACGCGCTATATCAGCGTCAACGGCTGGCCCACTGCGCTGCAACACGGCTGGCGCATCACGGTGGATGGACAGCTCGACCTGCTGCCGTTGCTCGCGCATCTGGCCGATGAGCGCGATGCTGAATACGGTGCCGCAATATTTCATGTCACGCTGGTCGCAGCGCTGGCGGAATGGGTGCGAAGGGCAGCGCAGCAAACCGGTATCGCAACGGTGGCTTGCGGCGGCGGATGTTTTTTCAACAAGCTGCTGATGGTGGGTTTACGCGAACGATTGTCCGTGGCAGGGATCGATATGCTGACTGCAAATGTCATGCTGCCGGGCGATACGGCGATTGCACTGGGGCAGGTGTGGGTGGCGGCGCAGAAATGAAATTTTTTCTGACGCGGCGTATGATGCACGCGTTGCAGTCAATTGACGGAGGATGCCCTATGCGAAAACAGCGTGACATTTATACATCCCCTCTGGATGCGCTGGTATCGGTGAGCAAACAACTCAGCCTGTATGAAAACCAGTTCGGCATGGATTCGGAAACATTTTTCGACCGTTATCAAAAGGGTCTGGTCGGCGACGAGGTCGAATCGGTAGAGTGGGCGAACGCCTATCGGCACTACGTTGCCCTGCATCAACAACTGGAGCATCAGTTGCGTGTCGCCGCATGACGCTCTGGAGCGCTACCTTGCAAGAGTTGAGGCAGCCGTCGCCCAACTACCTGCCTACGCCGAGAGATACGCAGAAGAAATCCTGACTGCCGAGCGCGCCAACCTGCGTATACGCCTGCGCTTTAAAAGCGGCTGCCTACTGGAAATAAACGAAGCGATCATCGTCGAGAATGGCGTGCTCAATACACTGGGCTATCGTTACCATTTGCAGAATGCGGCTGGCGAGCTGGTGTTCCGTTATGACAATTCGCCGCACTTCCCCGGTTTGCCGAGCTCACCGCATCACAAGCATCTGCGTGATGCCGTCGTTGAGTCGGGCAAGCCGGATTTGCTGGATATGCTGCAAGAAGCGAAGATGAATAGTTAAATCATTTGAGCCGGGTTCCTTTTCCATTCAGCAAAGGCCGTGCTGCTGGGCGATACAGCGATCGCGCTGGGACAGGCTTGGGTGGCGGCGGGTTTTGTGCCAGAAGCAGTCATCAACTCACTAAATCACCACATCCGACGGCTGGATGTTTCTTGTGGGTCAGACTCCGACTTCCAGTTTCAGATTTAGAATCACGCTCGATTACTCAAAAGGCGCCCCCATGAAAAAATCTCTTTCGTTTCTCGTTCTGCTGGCTGCGTTGGTAGTTCCCATTGCACTGGCAGAGCCACTCCCCGCATCGATGGATGTCACGCACGTCGCCACGTTGCAAAGCCAGGGCGTATTCCTGCTCGATGTGCGTGAGCCGGATGAGTTCGCGAAGGTGCATGCCGTCGGTGCGACGCTGATTCCGCTGGGGCAATTGCCATCGCGCCTGGGCGAGATCGCGCGATATAAGGACAAGCCTGTCGCCGTGATCTGTCATTCCGGAAGGCGTTCGGCGCAAGGGGCGGAGATATTGCGCAAGGCGGGATATACTCAGGTCGTGAATGTGGAAGGCGGCACGGCTGCCTGGGAAAAGGCGGGTTGGCCTGTAGTCAGGAAGTAGCGATGTGCCTCGCCATTCCCGCCCTCGTAGTTGAACTGCTGCCCGCCGATATGGCGCGCATCGATCTCGACGGTATGCGCAAGGAAGTTTCACTGAGCCTGGTGGATGATGTCGCGGTGGGCGATTACGTCATTGTGCATGTGGGCTATGCCTTGCAGAAGCTTGATCCGGAAGAGGCGGCGCAGACACTGGCGTTGTTTGCAGAGTTGGCAAGACAGCCATGAGATACGTGGATGAGTTCCGTGATCCTGTGCTGGCGCAGAATCTGTCTGCCAGCATCGCACTGGAAGCCGGTGCGGGATTCGGCTACCGATTTATGGAATTCTGCGGCGGGCATACGCATGCTTTGTCGCGCTACGGTGTGCTGGGCATGTTGCCTTCTAACGTGCAGATGATCCACGGCCCCGGTTGTCCGGTGTGCGTGTTGCCGATCGGACGCATCGATTTTGCCATCCGCCTCGCGCTGGAGCATGACGTGATCCTGTGCAGTTATGGCGACTGTCTGCGCGTTCCCGCTTCTGATGGTTTGTCTTTGCTCAAGGCCAGGGCGCAAGGGGCGGATGTGCGCATGGTGTATTCCGCGCTGGATGCCTGCAAGATAGCGGCTGACAATCCACAAAGCCAGGTGGTGTTCTTTGCCATCGGTTTCGAGACCACTACCCCGCCGACGGCGAGCATCATCAAGCAGGCGCATGCTGCCGGGCTGAAGAATTTTTCCGTGTTATGCAATCACGTGCTGACGCTGCCCGCGATGGAGGCGATCCTGAATCAGCCGGGCGGTGTGCCGCTGGACGGTTTCGTCGGCCCGGCGCATGTCTCCACCGTGATCGGCAGCGCGCCGTATCAACTTGTTGCGCAGCGTTACCGCAAGCCGGTGGTGATCGCCGGGTTCGAGCCGCTGGACATGTTGCAGGCCATCCTGATGTTGTTACGCCAGGTCAATACGGGACGCGCAGAAGTGGAAAATGAATTCACGCGCGCGGTCACGCCGCAGGGCAACCGCAAGGCGCAGGCGTTGGTAAACGAAGTGTTTGAGGTGCGCGACGCGTTCGAGTGGCGCGGCCTTGGATCGCTGCCCTGGTCGGGGCTGAAGCTACGCGCCGAGTTCGCGCAATACGATGCCGAGGCGCGTTATCCTGAGATGCACTTCGTCAGCGTGCCGGATCACAAGGCTTGCGAGTGCGGCGCCATATTGCGCGGCGAGAAACGTCCGCAGGAATGCAAAATATTCGGCACGGTGTGTACGCCGGACAACCCGATTGGTGCCTGCATGGTTTCGTCCGAAGGCGCATGCGCGGCGCACTACACTTATGGGCGATACCGCGATGTGATGCAGGAGGGCTCATGAGCAAAGCTGCATACGTCCGCCCGCTGGACATGGCTCATGGTCGCGTGGACATGAGCCACGGCAGCGGCGGACGCGCCATGGCGCAACTGATAGCGGAGCTGTTCGCCGCCGCGTTGGGTAACGAATATCTGGCGCAGGGCAATGACGGCGCGCTGCTGCCGCAGATCAACGGGCGGCTGGTGATGTCCACCGATGCGCATGTGGTTGCACCGCTGTTTTTTCCCGGCGGTGACATCGGCTGTCTGTCGGTGCGTGGCACCATCAATGACATCGCGATGATGGGCGCGCAGCCGCTGTATCTCGCCGCCTCGTTCATTCTGGAAGAAGGTTACCCGCTGGCCGATCTGAAACGCATTGTGGACTCCATGGCGCAAGCGGCGCGCGCGGCTGGTGTGCCCATCGTCACCGGCGACACCAAGGTGGTGGAGCAGGGCAAGGGCGACGGCGTATTCATCACCACCACCGGAGTCGGCGTGGCGTATGACGGCGTGACCTTGTCCGGCGATCTGGCGCAGCCCGGTGACAAGATACTGCTGTCCGGTGCGATAGGCGATCACGGCATGGCGATACTTTCGCAGCGCGAGGGATTGGCATTCGATGCGCCCATCCTGTCGGACACCGCAGCGTTGCACGGCCTGGTCGCCGCCATGATAGCGAGCGGCGCAAAGCTGCGCGTGTTGCGCGATCCTACGCGCGGCGGATTGGCGACGACACTTAACGAGATCGCCAGGCAATCTGGCGTGGGCATGATGTTGCAGGAGAACACTATTCCGGTGAACCCGGCAGTGGCCGCAGCCTGCGAGTTCCTCGGGCTGGATGCGCTTTATGTCGCCAACGAAGGCAAGTTGATTGCCATTTGCGCCGCCGAAGATGCCGAGCGTCTGCTTGCCGCAATGCGCGCTCATCCGCTGGGACAGCGTGCGGCCATCATCGGTGCAGTGCTGGAGGATGCGCGCGGCTTTGTGCAAATGACTACAAGGATGGGCGGCTGCCGCATGGTCGATTGGCTGAACGGCGAGCAATTGCCGAGGATATGTTGATGGCGCATTCCGCGTCGAGTGCAGGGCCATCCCGGCTCCGGCTCCATGCGTTCTGTTAAACTTCGCTTACGGATCGGCAGGGCCTGTGTGCGCCACTGTCTTACATAATTGCAGATTTAAAACTGTTCCATGTCCAATGAGCTAACACATTTTTCCCCGAGCGGACGCGCCCGCATGGTTGATGTATCCGACAAGTCCATAACGCAACGTATCGCGATCGCCAGCGGCGTGATACGCATGCAGCCTGCCACGCTGGCGCGCATCCGCGCAGGCCAGATCGCCAAGGGCGATGTGCTGGCAGTCGCCGATGTGGCAGCGGTGATGGCGGCGAAGCGCACATCTGAAATGATCCCGATGTGTCACAGCCTGCCGCTCTCGGGCGTAGAAGTCACATTTGAAGATGATATTGCAGCGGATACGAGCGGATGCGCCGGGCTGCGTGTTGTCACTACGGTCAAATGCGTGGGGCAGACAGGCGTGGAAATGGAGGCCTTGTGTGCCGCGAGCACCGCGTTGCTCACGGTGTACGATATGTGCAAGGCCATGGATAGAGGCATGCGCATCGAGCAGGTGCAACTGGAAGAAAAGAGCGGGGGCAAGAGCGGGCTTTGGCGCAGGAGCGAGACATGATCCGGGTCTTGTTCTTTGGCCCGGTTGCCGATGTTGTGCAAGCGCGCGAGATCAGCGTGGCATTCAGCGATGGAATGAAATTGCAGGACATCATCACGCAGTTGGGCGCGCGCTACCCTCGCGCTTTCGAGATCATCAGCCTCATTGCGATCAACCAGACGCAAGTCAACGACAGGCAGATCGCATTGTCCGATAACGACGAGATCGCTTTCATGGCAAAGTTCAGCGGTGGTTGATATGCCTGAAGCCGTGCGTATCCAGCAGGAAGATTTTTCGCAAGACGAAGAGATCGCTGCGCTGAAGCTCAGCTCGCAACGCATGGGCGGTATCGCCACTTTCATCGGCTGCGCGCGCGACTTTTCCGAGGGGCGCAGTGTCAGCGAGATCAGCTTTGAGGCCTACGGCAGCATGGCGCTGGCCGAGATGCACAAGCTGCGTGCAGAAGCGATCGCGAGATTCGGTTTGCTGGATGCGCGTATCGTGCATCGCGTCACCACGGTCAGGGCTGGCGACAACATCGTGTTCATCGCTGCCGGCGCCGAACATCGCGCGCCCGCATTCGAGGCTTGCCGCTGGATGATAGATGAGCTGAAGCAGCGTGTGCCGATCTGGAAAAAGGAAATCACTGCGCAAGGCGATTCATGGGTAACGCCGCATCCATGAGTCCCGCCGTCATCGCCATCGTGGGTTACTCGGGTAGCGGCAAGACTACGCTGATCGAAAAGTTGCTGCCGGTGTTGCATGCGACAGGGCTTAAAGTCGCGACTATCAAACATAGCCATCATCACATCCCTTTCGATACGCCGGGCAAGGATAGCTGGCGCTTCAAGCAGGCAGGGGCGATGGCGAGTTTGCTGGTCACGCCAGTGGCCATGCAACTGGTCGCCGATATGGGTGAGCCACGCGACCCGGTGCGTCTGGCGCAGCGCTATTTCAGCGATGCCGACCTGGTGCTGGCGGAAGGTTTCGCCAGTGCAGATTGCGCCAAGATCGAGGTGTTGCGCGCAGCGTGTTCTTTAACGCCACGCTGTTCCGACGGCCTGCTCGCGCTGGTGACGGATGTCGCTACGGTACATCCGCAGTTACCGCATTTCGGCTTCGATGAGGTCGAGGCCATCGCCCGCTTCATCATTTCCAAAGCGAAGGAATGAAACGTTGAGTCCGCTTGCTTTAAAGGATGCGCAGCATATTGTGCTGCAACATGCAGTAGCGCTGGGCGCAGAGAGCATCGACCTGCTGCAAGCGCTGGGGCGCGTGCTGGCACAGGATATTCGTTCTAATCGCGATCACCCGCCTTACGCTGTTTCAGCGATGGATGGTTACGCAGTGCGCGCCGCAGACCTGTCTGCCGTGCCGGTGCAGATGCCGGTTGTCGCCGACATAAAAGCGGGCGAGCTGCCATCGATCATCCTGGGTGCCGGGCAATGCGCACGCATCATGACCGGTGCGAAAATTCCCGACGGCGCAGATGCGGTGATCCGGGTCGAGGATACGCAGGCATCGGCATCGCACAGGGTGCAGATCAACGTGTCGGCGCAAGCAGGCAAGGACATCCGCCAGCGCGGCGAGAACTTGCGCACAGGCGAAATCGTGCTGGCGGCAGGCAGCGAGATTACGCCGGGCGCACTGGGTATCCTCGCGATGGTGAAATGCGCCAGGGTGCAGGTGCGGCAACGTCCGCGTGTCGCCATCCTGTCCAGCGGCGATGAGCTGGAAGGCCTGCATGATGCGTTCGACGCCAACAAGATACCGGATGCGAACAGCTACGCGTTGATGGCGCAGGTGCAGGCATTGGGCATACAGCCCACGCTGCTCGGCATCGCGCGCGATGATCCGGCGGAGTTGCGCGGGATGCTGGCGCTGGGCTTGCAGCATGACGTGCTGCTGGTTTCGGGCGGCACTTCGGTCGGCGTGCATGACTTCGTGCGTCCGACGCTGGAAGCGCTCGGCGTGCAGATGCATTTCTGGCGTGTGCAAATGCGTCCCGGACATCCGGCGGCTTTCGGTACCACGGCGAGCGGCAAAGTGTTTTGTTTGCCCGGCAATCCGGTGGCCAGCATGGTCAGTTTCGAGCAGCTGGTGGCGCCCGCATTGCGCCGGATGATGGGACACGCCCGGCTTTACCGGCGCACGCTGCCGGCACGGCTGACGCAGTCCTTGCCGCATCGCGCAGGCAATCTTGAATTTGTGCGCGTGGTGTTGGGGCGCGATGAGCAAGGCTATCTGGCGACGCCGACGGGTTCGCAGAGCAGCGGCGTGTTGCTGTCGATGGCGCGTGCTGATGGCTTGCTGGTCGTGCCCAATAAGAGCGAGGGATTGGCCGCAGGGGATAGTGCGACGGTGCAGTTGCTGGATGGCACTGCGTTTCAGGAATACAGCGGCATCGAGGAGCAATAAATGAGCGTGGCGAAGATAGGCATCCTGACGGTATCTGACCGTGCCAGTCGCGGTGAATATGAAGACAAGGGCGGGCCAGCCATCCATGCGTGGTTCACGCGCGTACTGACCAGTCCGTGGCAAGCTGTGGCGCAAGTGATCCCCGACGAACAGGCCGAGATCGAAGCGGCGTTGCGCCGCATGTGCGACGACAAAGCTTGCTGCCTGGTCGTCACCACGGGCGGAACCGGCCCAGCGTTGCGCGATGTCACGCCGGAGGCGACGGAAGCGGTGTGCGGAAAAATGATGCCGGGATTCGGCGAGCTGATGCGCAGCGCCTCGCTCAAGGTTGTGCCTACCGCGATCCTGTCGCGCCAGACCGCAGGCATACGCGGCAGGAGCCTCATCATCAATTTGCCCGGAAAGCCTTCCGCCATCGACGATTGCCTGAATGCGGTTTTTCCTGCCGTACCTTATTGCATCGACCTTATTGAAGGGGATTACCTGGAAACGGATGCGACACAGTGTGCAGTGTTTCGTCCCGCGCACGCGCGAAAATGCAAATGAAGCCAATGGCTTTACCAAATGAAACACAGCGAATGACGAACTGAAAAATAATGATGCAAGCAACGACAACCCACACGAACACCGCACGGCGCACCCATCCCGCTGCCGTTTGTGCTGCGTTGCGTTCGCCCGCGCTGAACGAGACCTACGCCTACGACGACCAGAACCGCCGCATCAAAAAGTCCGTCGGCAGTGCAACGACAAACTACCTCTACAACGGCGCCGACATCCACGGCGAATACACGAGCTGGAGCAACGCCAACGCCATCTACACCCACGGCCCCAACACCGACGAACCGCTGATCCGCATCGCGGCGAACGATACCCGGTATTACCATCAGGATGGGATCGGCAGCGTGGTTGCCACGACCGATGCGAGCGGGTATCTCAATGCGGCGCAACTGTACGATGCCTGGGGGAATCCGTATCAGACGGCGCAGCTCAATAGCATTGCGCAGTACGGCTATACGGGGAGGGAGCCGGATGGGACGGGGTTGGTTTATTACAGGGCTAGGTATTATGACCCGGCGGTTGGGAGGTTTGCGCAGAGGGATCCGATTGGATTACAAGGCGGCATCAATCGGTATGCGTATGTGGATAACAACCCGATAAACGCGACTGACCCGACGGGGTTTGTGGCAAAATTTATTTCGTCTCAGTCGACGGCTGCGGTTACTTATTATGATGCCAGCGGGCAGGAGGTTACGATTACGCCGGGGTCGCAGTCGCTTTCTGCGACATATAGCTCCGCATCAAACGATCTCTCAATTAGTGCTGATGGACTACAAAGTATTGCTCAACTTGAAGCGTTTAGTGCAACAACATATCTGGATCAAGCTGGATATCCTACCATCGGATATGGACACAAGCTTAGGTCAGGTGAATTGCAGACGTATCAGCAAGGAGTAACAGAACCACAAGCACTCACGCTACTTCAGCAAGATGTTTCCGTTGCTGAACAATCGGTAAACAACCTTGTTACCATACCGCTGCAACAAAATCAGTTTGACTCCTTGGTATCTTTTACCTACAACGTGGGATCAGGAAATTTTTCCAACTCCACACTCCTTAAAAAGCTTAATGAGGGTGATGTCACGGGAGCTGCTGATCAGTTTAATAGGTGGAATAAAGTTACTGTGAACGGAGAGCACGTGATTAGTCCGGGTCTTTCAAGTCGACGAAATACTGAAAGATGTATGTTTATAGGAGGTTGTTGATGCTTCGCATGCTTGGGTTAATGTTGTTAATTTTATTATCAATAAGCTGCGCAAACGTATATGCGTTTGATGCTATACGTAAGGGGCAAGCACTAACAAAAGAAGATACGGGATTTTTTCTTAAGCTTCGGGAGGCAGTGAAGAAGAACGATGTGAAGTGGATTTGCGACCGTATTAGTTATCCGCTAACAATTAAATTGAAGGGAAAGGCCTTCAAAATAAAAACATCGAAAGCCTGCCATTCTAAATATAGTGAGATGTTTCCCGCTGAGGTTAAGGCAATTATTGCCTCACAGATGCCAGATGAATTATTTAAAAATTGGCGTGGACTCATGATTGGTCGAGGGGAGGTATGGGTAACACCAATTCTGCGTGGTTCAAAAGAGAAGCAGGAGATCGAGTATTTTATTACTGGGATAAATACACGGAAAATCAATAGGGCCAGGCTCAATTAAATCAACACAACGAATGACGAACTGAAAAAAAATGATGCAAGCAACGACAACCCACACGAACACCGCACGGCGCACCAAACCTGCCGTTGTTCGTGCTGCGTTGCGTTCGCGCATAACGCAGTCACCGGAAGTCACCTACAGCTACGCCTACGACGACCAGAACCGCCGCATCAAAAAGGCCGTCGGCAGTGCAACGACAAACTACCTCTACAACGGCGCCGACATCCACGGCGAATACACGAGCTGGAGCAACGCCAAGGTTTATTACAGGGCGCGGTATTATGACCCGATGGTTGGGAGGTTTGCGCAGAGGGATCCGATTGGATTACAAGGCGGCATCAAGCTGGCGGCTTTTGCGGGGCTGTCCATGTCCGAGGTGCATGGTGCGTTAAAGCGAGCCGAGGCGGCACGCCTGCTGGTGTTCGAGGAGCGGCGGCCAAGACTGCTGACTCCCGCATTCAAGGAATTTCTGTTTCATGGTGCCAAGTATGCATTTCCGGTCGTGCGCGGCGCGCTGGTGGCCGGGGTGCCGACCGCGCATGCAGCAGCGCCCTTGAACGCACATATCGCGCCTTCAGCCGATCCTGTGCCGGTGTGGCCTGCTATTGAGGGACGTGCGCGCGGTATGGCGCTGATTCCGCTGTATCCGTCCGCGCCTGCGGCTGCGCTACGTAGCCCTGCGCTGTATGAACTTTTGGCGCTGTTTGATGCGCTCCGTGCTGGAAACGCGCGCGAGCGTACGCTGGCACAGCGCCTGTTCGAGGAACGACTGTGAATCCTGCCGACACCTGATCGCGCAGGTGGCTGCGTTGCACAGCTATCACGCGCTGGAAGAGCAGTTCACGCTGCGCGGTTTCGAACGCGATGTGTCGCCGGATGCGCCGATCTGTCGCTGGCTAAGAGAGAGAAGAATGCGCCCCAAACGTGAGTGAATAGCAAAAGTGGAAGTCCGCATCTTTTCACGATTATCCCCATGAACCCCCACGAGCACGCGGGAGCACACAAGAAAAAAGGCCAACGGAGAAGCGTTGACCTTATGTTATTGGTGGAGGCGGGGGGAATTGAACCCCCGTCCGCAAGCACTCTACAGGCAGTTCTACATACTTAGTCTGGTTGTTTAATTTTATCCGGCAGACGCCAACCGACAGGCTGCTACTGGACGAGTCACCTAAATTTAATGCCATACAAAGTAACCCTGCATGACACGATTCCGTGTAAATGACCTCACTCATCTCAACCTTGCGGTATCAAGCCCCTCCACGGACAGCAGGGTGTGAGGTCTAACAGCTTAAGCTGCTAAAGCGTACTTTTCGTCGTTTGCGACTATTGGTTTTCCAGCTGATTTACGAGGTGGCGGGTCCTCGGTATGCCCTACACTGCTTTGCAACCCACGTCGAAGCCAGGTCGCCCCCGGTTCGTTTCATCTGCTATCAAAGCGTGGCAGATTGTAGCAGGTTCAGAGCGGCAGGCGGCGGGTAAGTTCCGCCATGTGTTAAAGCCTTACTGAATTTCTTTGTTTCTTTTCTTGGGGGGGCGGCAAAGCGATAGTTTTATTCGACATGTCGGCTGAGCAGATAGCGTCCCATGTGGCGGTCGCTCTTGGCGATGTGGCCGGAGAACCAATTTAACAGCAGGAGCTGGGTACGGAACGAGAGGTAGAGCGGATCGCTGCTCCGGGTTTCAGCTTCGTCCTTGAGCGCCGTGAAGTTTTCGATGAGGCGACGGTGTTCTTGCTGGTGGCTGTCGAAGAAGGGGTAGTTATATTGCCGCATCAAGGCTGCTTCGTCCTTGAAAGACTGCTGCGTGTGGTCGGCAAGGAAGGCGAAGATGTCGAGGAAGGCACGTGCATCGCCTTTGCCAACGGTAGTGATGAACAGGTTGATCTCTTCAAACAGACGTTTGTTCGCCAGATCTATTTTTCCGATGCCGATATGGAATTCGCCGCGCCACTCCAATGGATTGTTCAGTTCGCCCGTGCCGTAGTGCTGGCCTGTGGCAAGGTATTCTTCGCAACGATCCAGGTAGATGTGGGCAGGGATGTCTTTGGGGGCGATTTCGACACAGTGGCCGAGCAATTCTTTTGCGCGTTGTATCTCCTCCATGTGGTAACAGGCTATCGCCTGTTCGAACTGAAGGAAGGAGGCGCGTTTGCTGTTCTTAAGTTCGGCAGGGTCGCTGTTGAATATTTCGTAGACGGACAACGGCTGTGTTTTGCCTTTCACGCGGATGCGATCCAGGAAACGGATGTCGTATTTTGCGGGGTCGTTCAGGTCGTTCAGGGTGTTCTGGCTGATCAGTAGCGGGACATGGTAAATCTTGGTTGCTTCCTCTATGCGCGAGGTCAGGTTGACGGCGTCGCCGATCACGGTGCTGTCCATGCGGTTTGCGCCACCTACTGTGCCTATCATGACCAGGCCGGTATTCAAGCCGATGCCGATCTGGGTCGGGAGATAACCTGCGCGGTCGCGTCCGGCATTGTAGTGGCCGAGTTTTTCCAGCATGGCGATTGCGCCGGACAGTGCATCGTCCGCACCGTGTGTGAACAGCGCCATGATGGCATCGCCCATGTATTTGTCTATGATGCCACGGTGCTTGCTGATGACCGGTTCCATCTGGCTGAGATAGGAGTTGATGAACTCGAAATTTTCGGCGGGCGTCATGGATTCCGACAAGGGGGTGAAATTGCGTATGTCGGAAAACATGATGGTCAGTTTGCGCTCGACCTGGTCGCCCAGCTTGACGTCAACGATGCTCTTGCGTTCCAGCAGGGTAAGCAGTTGGCGCGGGATCAGGCGGCCGTAGGCCATCTCGGTCTGTTGCAGCAGCGAGATAGCCTGCTGGTGGGCGACGATGACTTTTTGCAGGATGGTCTGGATGGAGTCCTGCTGTGAGTCGTCTATGCCTTCCGGCTTATGCGATCCATCGGGGTCAAGCACGTCGTTCATCGGTTCAGGCATTTCAGGCTATGGTTTTGGCGGCCATGATACACCGGGTCAGCAGCCGTTGGTGCGTCTAAATATAGGCGAGTAATTCTGCGGGCGTATCGACAGAACCTTGTGCGCCCCAGCCATCCAGATCGGCCTGCGCATCAATGTAGCCATAGCATGCGATGATGCCGCGCATCCCGGCGGCTTGTGCTGCCTGCATGTCGCGCAGGTCGTCGCCGAGATACAGGCAACGCTGCGGTGAGACGCCTGCCTGTTCGGCAGCCTTGAGCAGCGGTGCGGGGTGCGGCTTGGCATGTGCGCAGGTGTCGCCGCTGATCAGGCATATGGCGCGTTGCGCATACCCCAGCGCCTGCATGAGCGGCACGGTGAAACGGTGCGGCTTGTTGGTGACGATGCCCCAGGGCAGCTCGCGCCGCTCCAGTTCATCCACGAGTTCGGCCATGCCCGCAAACAGCACGGTGTGGTCGCAGATGTGTGCGGTGTAATGCGCCAGGAATTCTTCGCGCAATGTCGGGAAATCAGGCGCGTCGGGTTCTATGCCAAAGCCCAGCCTGAGCAATCCGGCTGAGCCATGTGAAGCCTGTGGGCGGATGATCTCCAGTGGTAAGGGCGGCAGTTCGTGCAGGCGGCGCACATGATTGAGTGCGGCGCCAAGATCGGGCGCGGTGTCTGCGAACGTGCCGTCAAGATCGAAGAAGACGGCTTCAGTCACGCTGGCAATGCACCAGATAATTGACGTCGGTGTCTCGGCCGAGCGAATAGGTCTTGCCGATAGGGTTGTAGCTCATGCCGCAGAGATCGGCAACGCTCAGGCCTGCATTGCGGCAGAATTGCGCGAGTTCGGAGGGTTTGATGAATTTCGCGTAATCGTGCGTGCCGCGCGGCAGCATGTTCAGCACGTATTCCGCGCCTATGACCGCAAACAGGTAAGACTTGGCGTTGCGATTCAATGTGGAGAAGAACACGTGACCGCCCGGCTTCACCAGTTTTGCGCAGGCGCGCACGATGCTGGCCGGATCGGGTACATGCTCCAGCATTTCCATGCAGGTGACCACATCGTAGTGGCCGGGCTTTTCTTGCGCCAGGTCTTCCACGGAAATCTTGCGATACTCCACTTGCCTGCCACTTTCCAGCAAGTGCAGTTTTGCGACCTGCAAGGGTTTGTCGCCGAGGTCTATGCCGGTGACTTGTGCGCCCAACCCCGCCATGCTTTCCGCCAGGATGCCGCCACCGCAGCCCACGTCCAGCACAGTTTTAGCGGACAAGGGAACGATGCGATTGATGTAATCCAGACGCAGCGGATTGATTTCGTGCAGCGGTTTGAATTCGCTGTTCGGGTCCCACCAGCGGTGTGCAAGCTGGCTGAATTTTTCCAGTTCAAGCGGGTCGGCGTTGGTCATGATGTGCTCGTGTCTAAGTGAGGCTGGAATGTAGCAAAACGGGGAGTGAACCGCCAGCCTGGCGGAGCCCCTTGGATTATTTTCATTTCGCGCATCGTGCCATGCTCAACGCCACGGCTTCTGCGACTTCTATACCATCTACTGCCGCCGACAGGATTCCGCCCGCATAGCCCGCACCTTCTCCGGCCGGGTACAGCCCCAAGGTGTTCATGCTCTGGAAGTCTTCTCGGCGCTTGATGCGCACAGGGGATGAGGTACGTGTTTCCACGCCGGTGAGTATCGCATCGTGCATGGCGAATCCCTTGATCTGTTTCTCGAATGCCGGCAGGGCTTCGCGCATTGCGGCGATGGCGTAATCCGGCAGGGCGGTGGCGAGGTCGGTCAGGTGCACGCCAGGCGTGTAGGACGGCTGCACTGCCCCAAGTGCACTGGAGGGACGACCCGCAAGAAAGTCGCCGACCAGTTGTCCTGGCGCACAGTAATTTCTTCCGCCCAGTTCGAATGCGCGCGCTTCCCACTTGCGCTGGAACTCGACGCCCGCCAGCACGTCACCCGGGTAGTCATCGGGTGTGATGCCAACGACTATGCCGCTATTGGCGTTGCGCTCGTTGCGCGAATACTGGCTCATGCCGTTGGTGACCACGCGGCCTTCTTCGGATGTGGCTGCCACCACCGTGCCGCCGGGGCACATGCAGAAGCTATACACCGAGCGGCCATTGGCGGCGTGGTGCACCAGTTTGTAATCTGCGGCACCCAGCAATTCATTGCCCGCATTCTTGCCGAGGCGTGCACGGTCGATGAGCGACTGCGGATGCTCGATGCGGAAGCCGATGGAGAATGGCTTGGCCTCCATGTATACGCCGCGCCGATGCAGCATCTCGAAGGTGTCGCGCGCGCTATGGCCGACGGCGAGTACGACATGAGTGCTGGCGATGCGCTCGCCGTTCGCCAGCACTATGCCGCTCACTTGTCCTTCATCGATCTCGATGTCCGTTACCTTGCTCTGAAAACGGAACTCACCGCCCAGGGCTTCTATGCTGTGGCGCAGCGTTTCCACCACGCCCACCAGCCGGAATGTGCCGACATGCGGCTTGCTTACGTAGAGGATTTCCGGTGGCGCGCCCGCCTTGATGAACTCGGTGAGCACTTTGCGCCCATAGTGTTTGGGGTCTTTGATCTGGCTGTGCAGCTTGCCGTCGGAAAACGTTCCCGCGCCACCTTCACCGAATTGCACATTCGATTCCGGGTCGAGTTTGCCTTGCCGCCACAATCCCCACGTGTCTTTTGTGCGCTCGCGCACCGCCTTGCCGCGTTCCAGAATGATGGGCTTGAAACCCATTTGTGCCAGAATCAGCCCCGCAAAAATTCCGCATGGCCCGGTGCCGATTACGATGGGACGCTCGGCCAAATCTTTCGGCGCCTGTGCGACGAAGCGGTAGCGGGTATCCGGTGCGACTGCAATGTGCGGCGCATTCTTTAAACGTTTGAACAATGCTGCCTCGTCTTTGACTTCCACCTCCAGTGTATAAACGAATTGGATCGCGGACGGTTTGCGTGCATCGTAGCCGCGCCGGAAAATGGTGTGGCTAACAAGTTCTGCTGCATCTATGCCCAGTCGCGCGAGGATCGCAGAGGTAAGGGCATCTTCGGAATGGCCGAGCGGAAGTTTGATTTCAGTAAGTCGTAGCATGGGAGTATTTTACCCGCAGCGCAGGCGAAAAATAACGCTATTGTGGTAGCCTATGGCATTACACCTGATTACAGGAGCGCAGCGTCAAGTGAAAGAACTTATACAAAACTCCAGCCGCGTATTGGCGATGCTGGGGATAGTTGCCGCAACGGTGCTGCTGATGGCGCTAAGCGGAGGGTACTGGCTGACTCAGTTTGTGGATGAGTTGGGATTGGCTTCGCAGCAGCAGGCAGATCAATTATTGGAGATGGATGAAGGGATTGATGGCGCAGCCATTGCGTTGGGGCATCAAACGCAGGAGTGGAAAGATATGCTGTTGCGCGTCGATGATGCGGTGCTCTATAACAAGCACCAGAAAGCGTTCATAGACGCGAGCGTTGAGGTGCAACGCGAATTGTTGCGTGCGGAGGCGTCGATGCAGCATCTTGGTATCAATACCGGCGATGTCGCGCTCTTGCGCGTTGAGCATCAGGCTCTGCTTTCGTATTACCAGCTTGCACAGACTATGCTGGATTCGCGCCATCCGCAGTCTTTTCGTGAAGTGGACAGGCAAGTGCTTGGGGTGGATCGCAACTTGCAGCAACACATCTCCAGGTTAAAAGACAATATTGAACGCCAGACCAAACAGCAGTTGGCGCGGTTGGGGGCTCTGGGCGCGATGCAGATAAATGGCCGACATTATTTGTTGTTCGGTCTGATGGGGGTTGTATTGCTGGGCATGACGCTGGCAGGATTCGTGTTGGCGTACCGCTTGCAGCGTCAGGCAATAAAGATGGCGGCTAGATTGTCGATAGCCTGATTTATTTCGAGGAAAAACTGTTTGTGCCGCCGCAGTTGTCACGGCGATATTGGGTAATCATGAAAGCAAGGCGATGTACAAGACCATAGAAGACTCTGTTGGCAATACTCCATTAGTCAAACTCAAGCGCATACCGGGCAACACCAGTAATGTGTTACTGGCCAAGCTGGAAGGCAACAATCCTGCGGGATCGGTGAAAGACCGTCCTGCGCTTTCGATGATCGTTCACGCCGAGGCGCGTGGTGACATTAAGCCAGGCGATACGTTGATCGAGGCGACCAGCGGCAATACCGGTATCGCGCTGGCGATGGCGGCGGCGATGCGCGGTTACCAGATGATTCTGGTGATGCCGGAAAACCAGAGTGTGGAGCGCCGCCAGACCATGCGGGCGTTTGGCGCGGAACTGGTGCTGACGCCGAAACAGGGCAGCATGGAGCTGGCGCGAGACACGGCCGAGAAATTGCGCGACGAAGGACGCGGCATCATCCTCGATCAATTTGCCAATCCGGATAATCCGCTGGCGCATTATGAGGGCACCGGCCCGGAAATCTGGCGTGACACCGAAGGGCGCATCACACATTTTGTCAGCAGCATGGGCACCACTGGCACCATCATGGGTTGTTCGCGTTACTTCAAGGAAAAAAATCCTGTGATCCAGATTGTTGGTGCGCAACCGGAAGAAGGGGCGCAGATTCCCGGCATCCGTAAATGGCCGGAAGAATATCTGCCGAAGATTTACAACGCGAAAAACGTGGATGCGTTGGAGTATGTGAGCCAGACTGATGCGGAAGAAATGACACGAAGATTGGCGCGCGAGGAGGGTATCTTCTGCGGCATCTCATCAGGCGGAGCGTTGGCCGTGGCACTGCGCATTTCGCAGCGCGTGGAGAATGCCACTATCGTGTTCATCGTATGCGATCGGGGAGATCGCTATCTGTCTACCGGCGTATTCCCGGCGTGATTTTCTGATGGCAAATGAACAGGGCGCCCTGGATGGGGCGCCCCGCTCGTGCTTGCGCAAAAACTAGAAGCGGTGACTGACCCCGACTGTGATAGAAGAATTTGCAGTGAGTTGTTCGCCATTTACATATTGATATAGCGGCAATTGCGCCAGACCATACAGCTGTGTGTCGGGCGCGACCGCATAACTCAATCCGGGTGTTAGCGAGTAAATTTTGCCGCCGCTGCTCGTTGCGCCGGCTGGCGTTAATGCCGCCGCTGCGCCGGAGTCTGCGTTGCTCCATTGTGCGTTGAGTTGCAGCAGGGCGCTCAGATTGTGGCTGATTGCATAGCGTGTTCCGCCATCGAGATTAATCTGGTTGCCGGGATGGAATGCCGCATCTGAACTGATCGAGCTTTGCACAGTGCTTTGCGCAAACCAGCTCCAGTCGCTGTCCGGGGGGGACTGATTCCAGAATAAACCGAGTATCAGGTCGGTGCTGCCGTTGCCGGGTTGCAGCGTGACTTCGCCGGGCGGAGTACCTGTCTGGGCGATTACGAAGTCCTTCTTGCCGGTATTGAGTTTTAGTCCGAACTTTACGCCCATGCCGGAATGGCCGGACTCATCAAGCGCCCAGCGGTAGCGGCCCGCGACTTTGATGTCACCCAGTGCGGCAGCATGGAAGCTTTCATAACCGATGGGGTCGCCGAGAGTATCTGGAGCAAGCGAATGGTTATGGTCGCGTGTCACATAAGGAATGTGCAGCATTACACCCCAATGGTCATCGTGCGTGTAGTCCAGCACGGCAGTCGTAATCTGGTTGATGGTACGCAGGTTTTCCACTTCGCCCGTGCCTACAAGAGCGGGGTCGGCAGGATTGACGGAAATCTTATTGCTACCCGAGCGTAAGGTGTCGGCGCGGCTATAGCTGTAACGCAAGTCCGCAGTCCAGCCGGGATGGCTTGCGCTATGTTCGTCCCAGTTGGTGTTGATTGAGCAGGCAGCGCTGCCGCAACTGGCTTGCGCTGTGGCGTAACCGAGCAGACTGATTAGCCCGAAACTGATTGCAAGATATTTTTTGTTCATGCTTCCTCCCTGGATGCCGCATTGTAGTGAGGTAAAGATGTGTGTGGAATGCGACATATTGCCGCACCCGGAACGGGTAAGGCACTGCGGCGTAGACTCATGTCATGTGCTGCGGCGTGATGTCGGAGCCACATATTGTCGCAGGTATCAGGTTCAGGCTTAATCGTTCCGTGCCAGCCTTGGTTTGGAGAGGGCGGGGTTTTGCGCGAAGTAGTGTTTGATTCCGCCCAGGATTGCACGCGCAAGTTTTTCCTGATACTCCGCATCGTTCAGGCGCTGTTCCTCGGCCGGGTTGCTGATGAAGGCAGTTTCTACCAGGATGGAAGGAATGTCGGGCGACTTCAATACGGCAAACCCGGCTTGCTCGACGAAGCCGCGATGCAGGTTATTCATGCCGCCCAGTTCGCCCAGAACATATTTACCCAGCTTCAAGCTGTCGTTGATGGTGGCGGTTTGTGAAAGGTCGAGCAGGGTGCGCGCGAGGTAAGGATCTTTCACCGCGATGTTTACCCCGCCTATCAGGTCGGCTTCGTTTTCATTCTTTGCCAGCCAGCGCGCTGCGGCGCTGGTGGCACCGTGTTCGGACAGGGCGAACACCGAGGAACCGCTGGCATCGGGTTTGATGAAGGCGTCGGCGTGGATGGAAACAAACAGGTCGGCATGAACCTGCCGTGCCTTGACTACGCGCCCTCCCAGCGGGATGAAATAATCACCATTGCGTATAAGCACTCCGCGCATTCCCGGCATGTCGTCCATCAACTCTTTCAATTTTCTGGCAATCGCCAGCGTGACGTTTTTCTCATAAGTGCCGCCGCGACCGTGAGCGCCAGGATCCTCACCGCCATGCCCGGCATCTATGGCGATGACCAGAGTACGCGCGCTGATTTCCGTGAGAGATTTGTCTGTTTTTATATGGTTCTCTGCTACGGCGGATACGGCTTTGGGAATTACATCCACGATTTTTTTAGGTTCGGGAGCAATCGGCATTGTGGATGCAGATGGTGTTTCCGATGGCTTGCTTTCGGAATGTATCAGTGCCATCAGAGGGTCGGCCGGTATGGCAGGGTAGATATCCAGAACCAGGCGATAACCATATTCCGCGATGGGTTTGAGATTAAATAGCTGAGGGTTGACTTCAGTCTTCAGGTCGAGCACCAGGCGTACAACGCCCGGCTTGAAACGGCCAATGCGCGCACTTTTGATGTGAGGGTTGTCACTGCCTATCTTGTTTGCAAGTTCATCAAGTGCACCGTGAAGTTCGATTTCTTCCAGGTCGATTACCAGTCGATCAGGGTTTTTTATGGTAAACAGGTTGTAGCGGATAGGCTGCTTTGACTCCAGCGTCAGGCGGGTATAGTCCTGTGCTGGCCATACACGTGCGGAACTGATGGCGATGGCAGCTTGTGCCTGGGGTAGCCACAGCAACAACAGAAGCGTGATTAATTTCACAGCAAGCTTAAACATTCCCGGCCTGCCTCTGTATTGGCGAGGAGCGTGAGATTGCGGCCATTGGGTAGTATTTCCAATACGATCTCCACATCGGCCTGGGGCACCAGCCCCTGTGCTTTCTCCGGCCATTCTACGAAGCACACATTGCATCCGTCGAACTCGTCGCGAAAACCGGCAGCTTCCCATTCCTCTGTGTCACGAAAGCGGTATAGATCAAAATGGCGCAAGTGTAACCCGCCTGCTTCATACTGCTCAAGCAGCGTATAGGTTGGGCTTTTTACGCGCCCAGTGTGCCCTAGCGCCTGAAGCAGCGCGCGCACCAATGTGGTCTTGCCCGCGCCCAAGTCGCCACGCAAATAGATATTCATGCCAGGCTTGAGCTTATCTGCCAGCCGCACGGCGAGGGCTGTTGTGGCCGCCTCATCGGGCAGGAATATTGCGAGCTTTCGCCTTGTGGCGGAATGCCTGCTTGCCTCACTTCGGCTATCATCCGGCTTATGCAAAGTAAAACCTTTCAAACGGATTATGTGGCGCTAGCCGCACGCATCAAGGAATGGGGCAGGGCGCTCGGCTTTCAGGCGGTGGGCATCAGTGACACCGACTTGGGGGGCGCTGAAATGCGCCTGCTGGAATGGCTTGCGCGCGGACACCACGGCGAGATGGATTATATGGTAAAGCATGGCATTAAGCGCAGTCGCCCGGCGGAATTGATTCCGGGCACATTGCGCGTGATTTCGTTGCGCATGGATTATTACCCGCCTAATGCGAAGGATGCGTGGGAAGTATTGCGTGATGATAGCCGTGCTTATATTTCTCGCTATGCGTTAGGGCGCGATTACCACAAGGTGCTACGCCATCGTTTGGGAAAGCTGGCGGAGAAAATCCGCGCCGAAGTGGGGGGCTGTAATTGTCGTGTGTTCGTGGATAGTGCACCGGTACTGGAAGTGGAACTGGCGCGCAAGGCCCGTCTTGGCTGGCGCGGCAAGCATACATTGTTATTGTCGCGTGAGCATGGTTCGTGGTTCTTTCTTGGCGAGCTCTATATAGACCTGCCGCTACCCATTGATGATGCACTGGAAGAAAACCACTGCGGTACTTGCGCGCATTGTATCGATATATGTCCCACGCAAGCCATCGTTGCCCCATATCAATTGGATGCGCAGCGTTGCATCTCTTACCTCACCATAGAGTTTAAGGGGAGCATTCCATTGGAATTGCGCCCGCTTATAGGCAATCGCATCTATGGTTGCGATGACTGCCAGTTGATATGCCCGTGGAACCGTTTTGCACAAAAAAGCATGGAAGCAGATTTTATGGTGCGGCATGGCCTGGATAATGCTGGGCTTATCGAATTGTTTGCATGGGATGAGATTGCTTTCAAGAAGAATTTTTCCGGCAGTGCGATCTATCGTATTGGTTACGAGCAATGGTTGCGCAACATCGCGATAGCATTGGGTAATGCGCCCAGAAGTGATGCTGTGCTAATTGCATTGCAATCCCGCACGCAAGATACTTTTCCGTTAGTGCGCGAACATGTGGGGTGGGCGCTCGGACGGCACTATTTTATAAAAAGCGTGAATAGTATTTGACTGACTTATGGAGCTTTGCTATAGTCTCTCTCCTCCTGACGCGGGGTGGAGCAGTCTGGCAGCTCGTCGGGCTCATAACCCGAAGGTCGTAGGTTCAAATCCTGCCCCCGCAACCACGAAATTCCTGGCGACGTAAGAAGCTTAGGATTCGTAAGAATGTCAGCCGTTCTTTAAAATTTTACAGACAACCGACGAGTGTGGGTATGTGTGACTGGGTGCTGGATGATGCGGTTTAGGCCGAGCATTTAGCGACTCAAGACATAAAGAAGTAACTCACACGAAGTTGGAGAAATAGAAATATTAATTCGCTTTGAGTGAGATCAGTTTGGGTGTTAGAGCCTGAACTTAAAATTGCTAGAAGATTGAACTGAAGAGTTTGATCCTGGCTCAGATTGAACGCTGGCGGCATGCTTTACACATGCAAGTCGAACGGCAGCACGGGGGCAACCCTGGTGGCGAGTGGCGAACGGGTGAGTAATATA
>JACQFX010000011.1 GCA_016199835.1 Nitrosomonadales bacterium
GCCACTTTGGCTTTGAATCCCGGTGCGTGATTCCTTCTCGTCCTTCTCATGCGCTTGCTCCTCTGTTGGCCGCACTCCGTGCGGCTTGGGTTGAGCAAGGCTACCACTTAACAGACCGTCCGAATTGCTGGGGCCACTTCTGCGCATTGGTGGACACGGATTCGCGACGGAAATCATTGTAGGTGAAGGTGGTCGCCTCGCCCGCCGTGGTGGTGTGCCGGAATACCTTGCCGTTGGTATAGTATTCGAACGTCATGCCGTTGCCGCGCGGCAGGTTGTAGCTCTTCATCGAATGAACGAGCTTTGTTTTTGTATCCGTGGTGTAGTAAACATAGGTCACTTGCGGCTGCGCGCCGGAAGCCGCAAGTGGATTCTTGAAGCTGTTCAGGTTGCCTTTGCCGTCCGTGTAGCCGTACTGGAACGACCGTCCTGTCCATTCCTTGATTTCCGTGATGTGGTTGGTGGCAGCGTCATAGCTGAACGTGAGTGTATGGGATTTGCCATTAGTCACGACGCCATCGGTCACGGAACAAACATAAGTGCCATCACAGGTTGCCGTGGCCGTATAGGAAAGCGTGAGCGTGTTGTTGTTGCGATCCGTAATACTTTTCAGGCGGGCTTTTTGCGGCGCCAGCCCTGACGGAACCTGGATTCCCGCCACGAGCCCCTCAAACGTGTAGGTCATGCCGTTCTTTTCACGTATGGTGAAGGTGCCATCGTAGCTGCCACTGGCACCATTGCGAGTAGTTGTGAAATAGAAACCTTTCGGTGCGGTAAAAACGCTTCCGTTTAGAACCCCACCCGAGGTACCGTTGACCTGAATAAATTTGCGGGCACCGGTACCGTCAACCCAAGTAACGGAAGAAGTCAGGCCATCGTTATCGAAATTATTAGGCGCCCCTGTCTGCGGGGAAATTTCCTGCACTGAATTCTGGTTGTCGTCATCAAAAGTCAGGTACTGGTTAAAGCTATGGGTCCAACCATAACCCAGTGGCCCATCCTTATCGTCGCGGCTGTTGTAGGAGCGTTCAAACACAATGGGCAAACCACCCCGCCCCTTAAGCGCAATATCTCGCTCGGTGTGGTACATGTTTCCGGTGACCATGTTGACCGGATCATTTGAAAGGGTATTGGAAGGCGCATTACCCAGTCCGACAATACTGCTGATCGTGTCAGGCGTAACGTCAAAAAAGGACAGCGCATTGGTTGGGTTCGTGCAAACGATCCCCGTATTTGTATCTGTGGCATATATGTTAATTATGGGATACAAAGGAAGCCCCCCCGAATAACCGCCGCTGATAGTGAAGCCCGCAGACACATTATTGGGGAGGTTGCGTTCCTGTATCCACACAGCACCTGTCCAGTTGTCATAACGGATCAGGCTGCGTGGAACGGTTACTGTATAGCCGCCCGAAACCGGGGTCCCGTTCTGGTCTGTGACTAGCACATTTGTAGCGGCTTGAATCTGGGAAACGAGGCCGGATGTATAGTCGAGCGAAGCATCCGCATTGCTGGTCAACTTGGCGAGTTGAGTTGCCTGATTGGTGCTATTGATCGTTAAAATTTCGATGCTCTGTTCCTTGGCAAACTGGATGCCCCGCACGGTACTCACCGCATCCGTCCGCCCGTTTTCCTGCCAGACAAAGGATTCCAGCGCGGAACCGGCGTACGTGGCCAACTTGAAAGTCTTCCACACCAGATTAGCCGTGCTCAGGTCAATGCTGCGCGACCTCACGCCCGGGAAGTCAACGAGCATCCCCTTGAAGTAGCTCGGATTCGAAAGCGAATAAGGCAAATCGAACATGTACTGCGTACGGGCCACGGTTGACGTTAATCCAAGATGGTTGCCGTTCCAGCCCGACCCCCCATCTATCGCCGCAATGCGCTTGCTAGAATCATCTAGGTAGCGCATGGCAAGAACCGCAAAGTAACTTTGGGTAAGTCGCCATTGGCATTCCTCCCGTTTCTGCAAAATTAATCTTCCTCCGGCAGCATGATGCTGTTGGCGCGCATTGAATTCTGACCACCCTTGCTCGTTGAATTTTGACCAGGGACGATCCAGCAGCTTGTTACTCACTGCCGCAGTAAAGGCGTTGTTCGGGTAACCTCGCTATCCATCACCCTCAGCCAACAGGAACAATATCAGCGAACGCAGCTTGGCTGGACGCACTGGTTTATGCAAGAGATAACATCCAGCCGCCGCCACCTGTTGCAGTATTTCCGGCGCGCCATCCCCGCTGATCAGGATGGCCGGAACGCGCTTGCCACAATGATGCTCGGCCTGGACAAGCACTTCCAGCCCGGTGCCATCGGGCAAACGATAATCGCAAACCAGCACGTCGAATTCCTTTTCAGCACATAGCATGCTCGCCTCGTGCAGCGTGGCAGCGACAGACACTGCGCAGCCCCATGCAGACAGTATCCCCTCGGTGCTTGCGCGCACCAAGGCATCGTCGTCAACCAGCAATAGCCTGGCTCCGTCCAGCAGGGTTTCCGATACCACGCTCTGGACTGGTAATCGTTCTGTTACCGCAGCGTCCCCGGCTGAGGCTGCGGCGACCGTTGTCAGCGGGACCTCTATTACAAACATAGCCCCCTTGCCCGAAGCAGAGCGCAACCAAACGGAGTGTCCCAGCAATCTTGACAGCCGCTCGACTATAGCCAGCCCCAGTCCCAATCCTTGATCACGGTCGCGAGCCGCATTCTCCACCTGAAAGAATTCGCGGAAAATATTTTTCTGGTCAGCCTCGGAGATACCTATGCCATTATCGCGTATCTCGATGTTCAGGAAATCGCCGCGCTTGCGGCAAGCCACGAGCACTCGCCCATGTCGCGGCGTATAACGCAACGCATTGTTGAGCAGGTTGAGCAGTATGCGTTCGAGCAGGAGCGGGTCGCTCATCACTTCACTTGAAATTAACTTCACCCGTAACGTGATGTCCTTGTTCGCCGCCACAGGGGCGTAATCCTGCGCCAAACGCTTCAATAATGGATCAAGCGAGAATGCCTGCACCGTGGGCACCACCATGCCCGCGTCCAGTTTGGAAATATCCAGCAAGCCATTCAGCAGGTTCGACATCGCGTCCACAGAGCCTTCAATCTGATCCACGATCCTGACCTGTTCGGCCGTTGTGAGCTTGCCTCGCAACTGCCCGACAAACAGGCCGAGCGCATGCATGGGCTGGCGCAAGTCATGGCTCGCGGCGGCGAGGAAGCGGCTCTTGTCATGACTGGCCAATTCGGCGCGCTCTTTGGCTAGCTGCAACTCCGCCTGTATCTGCTTGCGCTCGGTGATATCCACAACCACCGCCAGCGAACGGACGACGCGCCCGGTATCATCCTTTTCCGCTATGGCCGACAAGAGTACATCCATGATCGTGCCATCTCGCCTGATCATTTGATAAGGCACATCCGAACACATGCCGGTTTGCATGAAAGCGGGCAGCACTACCTCATTCGCATAACGGCATGAAGCTTCGGTCATAAACTCGGTTGATTTCCTGCCGAGCACTTCATCAAGCTCGTAGCCCATTTGCGACAGCCAATAATTGCTCACGCTGATCAGCACGCCATCATGATTGATGGAATGCAGCATCACCGGCGTATTTCTGTAAAGCGTACGGTAACGCTCCTCGCTCATGCGCAACTCATCTTCGACCCGCTTGCGCTCGGTCACATCACGCGCCGAGTTGAATACCAGTTGCCGCCCCCCGATCTCCACCCGCGCCGAGCTGATTTCAACATAAATAAGCCTGCCATCACGGCGGCGATGCATCGTTTCAAACATCGGATTGATATTGCCCAGCGCGTCGATCCTTGACCTGAGCTCCGCCACCGACCATTGCGCGTTCCACTGCGCCACGTTCATGCCCATCATTTCCTCGCGCGTGTAGCCCAGCATCCGGCAAAATGCGTCGCTCACCTGGACAACATCTCCATCCACATTAAAAATGTAAATCCCATCGCTGGCTGTACGCAGCAGCATCTTGTTTGTGTAGCTTTCCCTCCCCAGAGCCTCGGCAGCCTGCTCCGCCTCATCTTTCTTTTCACGCAACTCCCTGGTCGCCTCCGCAATACTTTCTTCCAGCGTGTCCCTGTCCAGTTGCAATTGCTGCACCATTCGGTTAAAGCCTACCGCCAGTTCGCTCAATTCATGCACATCGGATTGTTCCGAAATACGTGTGTCCAGCGCCCCCTCCCCGATACGGCGTACGGCCTGACTCATACCCATGATTGGCCGTGTGATCCTGCGCGCCGCCCACAAGCCTAGCGCCAAGGTCATCATCAATATCGATAAGGTAACCAGTAAATTGAACAGCAATATTTCGCGTTTTTGCCGGTTCAGGCGAAGCTTGCTTACCTTGATAATGATCGCACCGAGTGGCTTGCTTGCCGCCTCAGTTTCGTTATTCAGTTCATCCAGCTTGATCTGGGTTGGAGCGATGGGTTCATACAACAGCAGAACATCAACATCCTGGTAAACAGGTACAGATGCACTGACCTTTGCAGCCATATCTTCATAACCGCGCGGATGCGCACTCGATGCCATCAAGGGTTTGGCGGCAGCACCAAACACCTCCACCGCCTCCACATCCTGTTGCGTCAACAGCGCATCGACATTCTGTTTCAGCAAAGTCTCGTTACCGGAAAAAACGGCATATTCGCTGGAAGAGGCAAGCTGGTTTGCCATCAATTGCGAACGCTCCATCATCCCCCTGTCCAGATCAGCAAAACGCGAGTAGATAAAGTAATTCACCAGCAGTACCGCCATCACCACGATTGGAATCAAGGCGACCAGCAAGGTTTGTCGTTCGATGCCGTAACGCTTCATGGCTCGCCCCCTTCGGCTGCCTCGATTTCTCCGTGTAGTTGGGATGTGCTCTTGAGGTGCATGCCAAGCGAACGGGCGACCTGTTCATTGACCACCACCTCGAATTCCTGCGGATACTGGGCCGCAGGCAGCAGGTTCGTCTCCTTGAATTCCCGTATCAGCGCAGCGGCCTGCCTGGCGATCTGTGCCGGAGTGCTGGACACCGCACACAATGCGCCCGCCTTGACGTAAGCAGATGAAAAACCGACCAAGGGAATGCCGCTACGGTAGGTCGCCAACAGGATATTGCGTATGGTTGAGCCGTTATAAATAGCGGCATCCGGCAAAGCGAGCAACACATCGCTTTCCTTCAGCAAATCCTGCAACGCCTCGGGCAAGGGCAGCTCGCCGACCTCCTTCATGTGCAAACTGAATCCCCGCTCATCCAGTTCGCGTCTGAGCTGCCCGCTCCCCTCTCTCCGGGAAGAATACAGCAAGCCAACACGGTGTCGGTCAGGCAAGGCAGCAGCCAGCAGGCGCACCTGGCGTTCAAGCGGCTGATCCAGGAATACAGCCGAATAAGCCTGTCCCGTAGCACGTTGCGGAAAGTCATGCAGCAACTTTTCATATCCGGCCTTGGGCACCAGCACATTAAGGATAGATGAAACACCACTGCCCGCAACTGCGGTTGCCGCTTTCATCCCGACGCTGATGACCAGCCCGGAACCCGGAACAACCTGGGTCGCATCGATGACCGTGGCGGAAATGCCGCGCCCGAGAAGTATCTCGCGCAACGCACTGGTGAACTCCTCATACGGTCCGCTGCTTTCGCTTTGCACGATGGTGACGGCCATCGGCTCGGCAACCGCCAGGCCAGCCAATTGAAACAGCAAAAGAATAGCCGCCACCCAACCGGTGAATAAGCGGCTGGCGGAAAGCTGAACCGGAGTAAGAAAAAATATTATCCGGCTAGAAATTAAATGTCGCAGTAAGATACGCACGCCTGCTCAAGTTTACCTTGCTATCAGTCTGTGGCGCATATGAGTATTCCGTATAGTTATCCCGGAATGCATTCTGCACCACCAATGCCACCTCTCCTCCTGCGTGTACCTCCGATTTCGACAACGTTTTTGCTATTCTAAAATCCACCCTGCGCAGCGTTGGCTGCATATAGGTATTGATTATCTTCAATCCTTCCTGTTGATAATATCCGGCACTGAGCCAGATGTCATGCCGCAGTTTCTGGCTCAACAAGATACTTCCGCTGTTCCATGGAACCATCAAGGAACAGTCCGTGGCGAGCTTTTGCAGCAAAGGCAAAAAGAGCGGCTCCCGGAGCGTGCCCGTCACCGAGCAACTGGCCATCTGGCGCGCATAATTAAAAACCAGTTTACCATCCTCGCTCCAATGATACTTGATCGTCGTCTCAGCCCCCTTGAAATCCGTGGACATCAGATTCCGGAAACTGTAGGGCTTGCCATCAACGGAAAAAAGCGGCGGCTGGAACAGCGGCGTCGGATCATAAAAAATGACATCGCTCACCCGATCGACATATAGCCTGGCATCGACCTCGACCCCTATCGAATCCAGTTCCCCGAAATAACCTATCTCTTTTGAAACGATTTTCTCGGGCCTCAATCCCCCAAGGGAGACCAGAACTCCCGGCTGGCTGATCTTCTCTTCCAGGGTGGCCGGATTGCGGTAGGCAACAGAAGCACCAACGCGCAATGTATGGCGTGGCGTGAAATGGTAATTAAGCGAGATGCGGGGAGAGAGGTTGCTGTGGCCCATCCCGTCGTTTTCCAGCATGGCGCCCACATTCAGCAACGCAGACCGGGAAATTCCCCACTCGTCGTGGGCAAATAATCGCGACTGATGCACGGACTGCGCAACCGGCAAACTCACCGGATTATCCACGGCGTCGGCACGTATGCCGCCACCCCAGACCAGACGGTTGTCCGCGCCCAATTTTGCAGTGTGCTGCAACTCCAGTTCATGACGATCGACATGCGTATCATTCGGCGACGGCAAAAGCGACGAGTCATCAGTCGCGCACCGGTATGTGTGATAGTAATTCAATCTGAATTCGCCTAGCTGAGGCAATGCCCGCAACCAGGTGAGCTGCTGAAAACTGGATACTGCCTTGGCATCCCTGAAAGGCTCGGCGCCCCTTCCCGCGATACCCATGCCACGCACGCCCTCGCTGTAGCCCAACTGGAAATCGAAATTGTCCGACGTATTCGGATGATAATTGGCCCGCAGGCTGGCTAACCGGGTGTTATAGCTATCGTTCAGCACGCTCGTGGGGAAACCATTATCGGCGCGATAACCTGCGGTGAGGCGAAAATCCAGATCGGTGCCAAGCCTGCCCAAATGCGCCGACAGATCGGAAACACCGCCACCGCCCTTGCTGATCGAAACCTCGGCGCCACTCAAGCTGGACGCATCGCGCGTGATGATGTTGATCACGCCCTGAAACGAGTTCGCGCCATGGGAAGCAGCAGCAGGCCCGCGCACCACTTCGATACGTTCGATATCATCGATCTGCAGCGGGATGTCTTCCCAGTCCACGCTGCTGGTCGGCGGAAGGTACACACTGCGTCCATCCACCAGCACCTGCATCCGGCGCGAATACTGGTCGGTTGCGCCATGATAGGCGACTATCGGAGTATGCCCATCCACATAGCTGACATACATGCCCGGCACCAGCCTGAACAGGTCGGCGATCATGCGGAAACCGGACGCCTTGATCATGGTGCGATCTATGACCGTCACGGCATTGGGCGCCTCCGGCAACGGCTGGCTCAGGCGCGATGCGCTCAACACCACCGGGAGCTCCTGCATATAATCCTGCTCCGATGGCGCATCGGACGCAGCCAGACCATCGCCGGCGCTCAAGGCCAGCAATAACGGCAACAAGCTGCGCTGTCGGAATATCGCAAAGAAACGCACTTCCCGCTCCCTTCCGCTTTATTGTTGTTACGACCGGATTATATCGGTTCGATGCCGTCTCTTGCCCGGATTTTCAGCCGCGACATTTCCGGCCATCAGGCAAATGAAATGCGTATACTTTGGCGTCATGCGATCTTACTGGCGAAGGACATAGATGGAAACCATACAACTCAGCATCCAGGGCATGACCTGCAACGGCTGCGTGGGCAGCGTCAAGAAAGTGCTGCAAGCGCTTCCCGGCGTATCCGGCGTGGAAGTCTCGCTGGAACACAACCGCGCCACGCTGACTTACGATCCCGCACAAACCGGCATGGCACAGTTCAAGGCCGCTGTCGAAGATGCGGGTTATGACGTGGCCTGAACTGGCGACCTGCCAGACCTTAAAGGAACAATGCGAACCGATTCCTGAATAAAGCGTGCCGCATCAATAAGGTTACAGAAAGACGACTGGCTTAGTCCTTGCGCTTGAACGTATGCACCCATACCAGGTCATCTTCGTTCCACGTCATGTTGGCGTGCATCTTCAGGATGATCTGCTTGTACATCTCGAGATTGGGGTAACCTTCCGCCCGCGCATCGGCGTCCGTCATGTCGCCCAGGCGTTTGCGCTCCACCGAGATAACCACAAAAGTGATGCCTTCCAGTTCAAACGTCTCATTCGGATAAGCGTACAGGCCATCGCGCCGCTGTTGCGTTTTGGTGCCGGCGATGACCGCAGCAACCAATTTTGCGTGCGTCACGAGGCGGGTAATATCACAGGTCTTTGCGGGGTAAACAGTATTCATCGAAGGTATCGTTCCATGTTAACGTGGATGTTTTGCGCTGCATGTCGCGCCGGAATCATTGCACCGCGCATTATGCCACGCCATAAACGGCACACTGACCACACCGATGAAGTGGACAACGATGGATTTAAGAAGACCATGAGTTTCCTGCTGCTCAAAAATCTGCACGTATTTTTTGTAGCCAGCAGCTACGCGCTGTTCTTTCTGCGCGGCATCTGGAGCCTGAACGGCTCGGCCATCATGCGGCAACGCTGGGTCAGGATCGTGCCGCATTTCGTCGACACACTATTGCTCATCAGCGCGCTGGCACTGGCTTACACCATAGGCCAATATCCTTTCGTGGACGCATGGCTGACTGCCAAGATCGCCGGTCTGCTGCTCTATGTCGGCTTGGGTTTTATCGCACTGCGGGCAGGCATGCATAAAAGCATACGCATCATCTGCTGGTTGGCTGCACAGGCCGCATTCGCCTACATCGTGCTGGTGGCGATGAGCCACGCTCCCATTCCCTGGCAGCACCTCCGAGACACTAGGCCGACACGCGCACTTCCATGCCCAATGCGCGTATGCGTGCGGCGAACGCTTCCATTTGCTGCTCGCTCAATGCGCGCAGGCGCGGCGCTTCCGCTTGCAGCGATGGGCGCGCCAGCGTGTAGAGCAGGACGCCTTGCGGCCTGATCCCATCGCGTAGCAGGCCCGCAACAAAATCCAGATATTCATCTTCGTCCTGTGTGCCGGGCGCTGCGCCGTCCAGCGCAAACCAGCAGGTTTGCAACCAGGTCGGACACAGCGCGATGGCGGTGGCGAGCTGCTCGCGCACCTTGCCCATGCCGCTGCGCGTGTCGTTGATGCGCTGCATGCCCGCCTCGCTCGCGCGATCCAGCTTGAACCATATCTCGCCGTTAAGCTGCACCAAGCGGCGCAGGCCTTGCTGCACGGACTCGCGCTGTATCAAACTGCCGTTGGTGATGAGCACGGTCTTGAGCGCGGGATCGAGTTGCAGTTCCTCGCGCAGACGCGCGACGAGTTCGATGACTGCGGCAAATTCTTCGGCGCTGGTCGGCTCGCCATTGCCGGAGAGCGCGATGTCGTTGATGCGCTGCGCGCCCTCCGGCACGTTGCGCTGCATGAAATCGCCGTGCAGCAGTTCATGCATGAAGCCGCGCAACTCCTGTTCCAGCAGCGCGAGGTCGAGTGGTGGTGGCGCGCCGCGCGCAAGATCGGGCACCTGGCAATAGATGCAGCGCCAGTTGCAGGCATTGTTGGTATTGAGATTGATGCCGACCGAGACGCCGCCCGCGCGGCGCGACACCACCGGATAGACATAGCGCAGTCCTGCGCTGTCGCGGCTGTGATCGCGTGTATCCAGCGTGTTCAAGATTTGTTGAATGACAGGTATTTCGCCGGGTCCACCGGCTTGCCGAATTTGCGGATCTCGAAGTGCAGCTTGATCTGGTCGGCATCGCTGTTGCCCATCTCGGCGATCTTCTGCCCCTTGCTCACGGCATCTCCCTCTTTCACGAGTATCTTGTCGTTGTGCGCATAGGCGCTGAGGTAGGTGCTGTTATGTTTGATGATGACCAGCTTGCCGTAGCCGCGCAAACCGCTGCCGCTATACACCACCTTGCCCGCCGCGCTGGCCAGCACGGGTTGGCCCATCTTGCCTGCGAGGTCTACGCCCTTGCGGTTATCTTTTTCGGAGAAATCCGCCAGCACTTTGCCATTGCTCGGCAGCCCCCAGTCCACGGCTTCGTCATTGCCTGCGGGCGCGCTGACGACAGGCACGGCCACAGCTTCCGCCTTGATCTCCACGGGCTTGGGCTCCATCTTTGCCGGCGCGACCATCTCTGCTTTATGCGGTGCACCCTGCAACTTTTCGATCTGCGCCACGGCCTGTTCCGAATAAGGCAGCTTGAGCGCGATGGGCTGGCTCTTGAGCAGTATCTCCGCCGGCTTGACCTCCGCGACTGTTTTGATTTCTCCGGGCTTGAGCGCCTCGACCTTCACCTCGGGCCCGGGCCGGGCCGCGACGACCGAGCCCGATGCGAACAGGCGCAACTCCTGCCCCACATGGATCACATCCGGATTCTGGAGGTTATTGAGGCTGGCGATCTCGCGATAATCCAGGCCGTGATTGAACGCGATGCCATACAGCGTATCGCCCTTCTGCACCACATACACCTGCGGGCGCCAATCCACTTCCTCATGTTGCGCAAGCTTGTTGTTTTCCGTGGCTATGGGTATGGCGGATTTTTTCTCGACCGCGCCACGCTCGCTCACCGGCGCGCTGTATTCGCTGGATGCGCAACCCGCAAGCAGGACTGCGGCCAGTGCGATGCACGGCATATTCCATCTATGTTTCATCATGCCTTCCCCATCAACAAGGGCACGAACTTCACAGCTTCGAGGCGGGTCTCGCGGTAGCCTTTTTCATCGCGCTCGATCAGGCACAGGTATTGTTCCTGCGCCCCCAGCGGCAGCACCATCCTCCCGCCTGGCGCGAGCTGGCTTAGCAAGGCCGGCGCTACGTGCGTGGCCGCAGCCGCCATGATGATGCCGTCGAATGGCGCGACCTCGGGCAGCCCCATGCCGCCGTCCGCATAACGCAGGGTGACGTTGTGCGCATTCAATTCCTTCATGTGTTGCTGCGCGCGTTCGTACAGCGGTTGTATGCGCTCCACCGAATACACCTCTTGCGCCACCTGCGCCAGCACTGCCGCCTGGTAGCCGCAGCCCGTGCCGACTTCCAGTACGCGCTTGAGTTGTTTGCCGTTGCGCAATATCTCTATCATGCGCGCCACGATGTAGGGCTGCGAGATGGTCTGGCCGAATCCCAGCGGCAGCGCTACGTCGTCATAAGCGCGGCTGGCCAGCGCCTCGTCCACGAAAATGTGGCGCGGCACCGCATTCATCGCGGCCAGCACCACTTCGTCCTGTATGCCTTCGGCGCGCAGGCGCTCGATCAAACGGTTGCGCGTGCGCTGCGAAGTCATGCCTATGCCGCTGTGACGCACGCTCATGCCGCGTCTCCCGCAGCCATCCAGTTACGCACCGCATCGAGCTGGCTGTATTGCGTGAGGTCTATTTGCAAAGGTGTGATCGACACGCGCTTGCTGGCTATCGCATGGAAATCCGTGCCCTCGCCCGCATCCTGCGCCTTGCCCGCTGCGCCCACCCAGTACACCGGCTCGCCGTGCGGATTGGACGCCTTCACCACGGGCTCGGCCTTGTGGCGCTTGCCCAAACGGGTCACGGCCGTGCCCTGCAATTGATCATAGGGAATATCCGGCACGTTGACGTTGAGCAACCAGGGATGGGTATGTATATTCTTTTCGAAGCGCCGCACCAGGTCTGCTACCACGCGCGCCGCCGTCGCGTAATGCGCGAGTTCCTTGCCCGCCAGCGACACGGCAATGGCCGGAATGCCGAGCAGGAATCCTTCGGTCGCCGCCGCCACCGTACCCGAATAGATCGTGTCGTCGCCCATGTTCGCGCCGGAGTTGATGCCGGAAATCACCATATCGGGCTGCGTATCCAGCATGCCGGTGACGGCGAGGTGCACGCAATCGGTCGGCGTGCCGTTCACATAATAAAAGCCGCTGGCCGCGCGGCGCAGGTTGAGCGGGCGATCCAGCGTCAACGAATTGGAAGCACCGCTACGGTCGCGCTCGGGCGCCACCACGACCACCTCGGCGAGAGCCGCAAGAGTCTGCGCGAGACACGCCAGTCCGGGTGCGAAATAACCATCGTCATTGCTAAGCAGGATGCGCATGCTGGATATGTGGCTCTATTGTGGAACGATTAAATTCAAGGCGGCTGAATTATAGGGGGTGTTGCGACTGCGAACAATGACGGCGAAGCGCGGCAACGCTGTCGTCAGGTAAACAGTGAACACAGGACGCGTCCCATATCCCGCTCTTCCCAATGTGATGTGCGTTATCGAACTGATCATCCGCGCGCCTCTCCGACATGCGGCATCAACGAATAAGCTCCCCCACGTAGCCCAAGAACAAATCCATCCCTTGTGAGAAGCAAATCTCTATAGTGCCGGCTTGATAATGACGCGCACATGCTGCGCTACGCGATGCATCATTGGCTTAAATGGCTGATCTTGGAAAAACTCATCTGTGGCCTGCCGAGATCCCCGGCACCATCCATAATCATCGATAACCAAAACGCCACGAGGAACGATTAGATCGTATAGATGCTCCAGTTCATGCAATGTAGATTTATACCAGTCTGTATCCAGTCTCAACAAAGAAATTTTAGAAGGTACTTGCGCCGGAATGGTTTGCATCACGTCACCTGCAATGAAATGCATTTGCGACTCAGGATAGCCGGTCTGACTTAAATTGGCTTTGACAGCTTCCACGCTCCCACCATAGCCAATCGCCTCATTTTTGCTTCTTGCATTGGCCCAGATGGACTTCATATTGATCCCATCGCAATCAATGTCTATATCATCGGGCTCCGTCATGCCTTCATAATCTTACTGTGTCACAAAACTTGAGGCATAATGCGGTGGTCGCTATTCACTGGTTGGGGGGGCTGATGGACGCATCCGAGGAATTCGAGCACTATCTGACGCACCTTGCCCAAGAACTTGGGCATGCGGATCGACACGC
>JACQFX010000018.1 GCA_016199835.1 Nitrosomonadales bacterium
AGGACGAGGCGGCGAGCCGGAGAGAGCCATGACTGAAGGCCTGAACATTGAACAACGCGATTAGGACATTCGACCTCGATGCAAGTCGATGACGCGACAAGGCAGGCAACTGCGCCCGACACGGACAGAGACGAACGGATTTCGTCGATGGCCGGGCCGGGAGCCGAGGTTGGCACGGCGGCGGATGGGCAAACGAAAGCGGAAGGGCTGCGGCAGATGGACGCCGTAGTTGAACGTAGCAATCTCTGGCAAGCGTATGAGCGGGTCATGCGGAACAAGGGCGCGGCGGGAGTCGATGGACTCACCGTGTTCGAGTTCAAGGCATGGCTGCAACAGCACTGGCCGAGCGTCAAGGCGGCCTTGTTGAAGGGCGATTACATGCCGACGGCAATCCGCAAAGTGGACATACCCAAGCCAAATGGCGGAGTAAGGACACTGGGCATCCCGACGGTGTTGGATCGCCTGATCCAGCAGGCGCTGCTACAAGTTCTTCAACCAGAGTTCGAACCTGCATTCTCCGAACATAGCTATGGGTTCCGACCGGGCCGCAATGCATGGCAAGCGGTGCAACGAGCACAAGGTTATATCAATGGAGGCCGCCGCTGGGTGGTCGACCTTGACTTGGAGAAATTCTTTGACAGGGTCAATCACGACATTTTGATGTCGCGGATAGCCCGGAAAATCAAAGATGACCGGGTATTGAAACTGATCCGACGCTACCTGGAAGCGGGCACGATGTCAGATGGGATCGTCAGTTCGAGGACGGAAGGGACACCGCAAGGCGGTCCGCTGTCGCCGTTGTTGTCGAATATCCTGCTGACGGATCTGGACCGTGAACTGGAGCGGCGGGGACACCGATTCTGTCGCTATGCCGATGACTGTAATATTTACGTCAGCAGCAAAGTGGCGGGACAGCACGCGATGGATGCGGTCACGGCCTATCTGGAGAAGAAACTGAAACTTCGGGTAAACCGTGACAAGAGCGCCGTCGCGCGGCCTTGGGATCGAAAGTTTCTCGGCTACAGCGTCACGTGGCACAAACAGGTACGTCTTAAAATCGCCGGCAGCAGTTTGAAGCGGTTGAAGGACAAAGTGCGCGAAATCGTCGTCGGGAATGCCTCGCGCAAGCTCGCCGATGTGATTGAAGCGCTCACCCCGGTGCTGCGTGGCTGGACGTCGTACTTTCGCTTGATCGAGGTAAAGCGTGTGCTGGAGGACTTGGACAGTTGGATA
>JACQFX010000019.1 GCA_016199835.1 Nitrosomonadales bacterium
TGGTGCGCTGTGTCGCAACCAGATTTCGAGAACCAAGTACGCTTGGCATTGCGGGCAAGGGATTGCAGCAAAAGAAAAGGCGGGGGCGACCGCAGAAATTTACTCGCCCCTATTGACGGGGGAGGCTAATGGGTGACCCCGACTTGCGGCATGACCCCGACTTGCGGCATAGAAAAAGACGCTGCACTTTTGCAGCCTTCGGACGCATTGCTAACCAAACGAGAAAGTAGGCTAATGCAGCACCCGCAAGAGGTTCAACAAGAAATTTCAAGAAGAATACAAAAGGGTGTTCAATTAAAGCGTTAATAATCGCAGTGTTCATAAGCTATGCGCTCCTCTTAATAATGCCCAACGTAAAATTAACCGGCTCCGCGCTTTTGCGGAGTCCGGGTTGAATGTCGGGTTGGGCATCTCAAACCTCCAGCCCAATTCCAACGGTCACGAGAGTTCCTCCAATCGCAGCCGCTGTGGCCGATGCAATCAATGCCCCCCAAACAATTCGCCGCCATAACATTTGCTTTCCGGTGTCCTTGAATGCGTGATTAACATAGGTATGCTGGGCAAAGAACGCAATGGTCGCAACAAACGCACCCACGAGAAAGCACGCAAGCCCACCAACTGCGTATGGCTTGAAGCACCGATACACGGGCTTTTCAACCAAAGCCTGAACGAAGGCAAGCATTGCAACAACAGCACCGCCATTTAGTACAGCCAAACCTTTCGCGCCATTTGAAATCAGGTCGTGCATCCGATCAATGACTCGCATGCGAGTGTCGTGAGCAAGTTGCTGTTGCAGTATGGTCTGATTGTCAGTATCGCGGCTCATAGCAGTTTTTTAGTTTCAGCACGGCACGTGCTTTGAGATGCCCAACGTGAAATAGAAAACGTTTTCATAGTGCGGGCATGCTGCCTATTTCAGTTCGCACTGTCAACGCCGCTGAAGGTCTATGCATTTTTTCATCACCTTAGCAGTTCTGCTGGTTTGCCATCCCTTTTTAGGGCGACCTAAAATTTCGCGGATGAATGTTCAAGCTGTTTCTCAGGATTCGCCCAAGCTACTCGACCGCATGCGCGCCGAAATTCGGGGGCCTGCCTGTGCGATGTGCAAGATAGATCAGAAATGCGCCTGGTCGTCGCGCGGGATGACTTCGCCTTCGACCGCAGGCGCTGCTTCTTCCTGCATCGGGAACAGGTCGCGGTAGCCGGCATACATCGAGGTCAGCATTACCGGCAGCAGGATCAGCCAGCCCAGCATCATCGGCATGCTGGCCACCAGGCCGAACAGGATGATGGCGATGCCGTAGATGGACAGCGCGCCGACGTTGCGCAAACAGGCGCGCAGGCTGGCTTTCAGCGCGGGGATGGGATGCATCTTGTTGAACAGCACCAGCATGGGCGCGAACTGCATCGCCAGCAGCAGCACGCAGAACAGTACTGCACCTATCAGCAGCGCGAGGCCTGCTCCAGTCACGGCTTCCATCAACACGGCCGGATCGTTTTCCGGCTGGCCGCTCATCATGATGCTGACCAGAGCTGCGCCGCCGGTGAGACCCATGATGCCGAGTATCAACAACTGGCTGACCAGATTGATGCCGCCCAGCGTGACGAGCGGCTGTGAATTGTGGCGGAAGAATGCGAACAAATGCATCAGCTCCAGTTCTTCGCCGCGCTCCAGCGCCTGGCAGCCGAGCATCAGGCCGCCGAGTATCACCGGGAACAGCAGGGTGGCCAGCGGGTCGCCGACCACCGGAATGGAGGCGATGGCGATCAATCCTGCCGTGCCTATCATCACCAGCACGATCCACAGCACCGGGCTTTTCTTGAACAGGGCGTAACCCTGCTTGATCCATTCCCAGCCGTTGGCGGCTTCTACCTTGCGAGCTTCCATGCTTACCTCGTTATAACCAGACCGCAGCGCCGTCAGCGGCGATATGCCGTTGCAGTATGCGTTTGAATTGTTCCGGATCGTGCGCGTGCACCATCTCGCCGTCGCGCGGCAGGTGCAGGTCGTACAGGCGCGAGATCCAGAAACGCAGCGCCGCTGCACGCAGCGCCAGCGGCCACGCAGCGTGTTCTTCTGGCGACAGCGGGCGCACCGCGTGATAGGCGCGCAGGAAGGCCTGCGTGCGCGCGGTGTCGAGCACGCCATCCGCGCCCATGCACCAGTCGTTCACGGTGATCGCCACGTCATACAGCAGGCAGTCGCTACAGGCGAAATAGAAATCGATCAGGCCGCCGACGCGTTCGCCGTCGAGCAGCACATTGTCGCGGAACAAGTCGGCGTGGATCGCGCCCTGCGGCAGTGCAGCCAGCGTGTGCTGCTCGTGGAAAACGACTTCGCTGTCCAGCAACGCCGCATCCTGCGGCGACAGAAAGCGCCGCACCTGTTGCGCGGCACTTGCGCGCCAAGCCGTGCCACGCGGGTTGTCCATGTGTTCGTTGAAGCTCTGCCCGGCGATGTGCATTTGTCCCAGCATCGCACCGACAGCGGCACAGTGCGCGGCTTCCGGCTGCATCAGCGACTTGCCGGAAAGGCGGCTCACGATGCAGGCGGGCTTGCTCTTCAGTTCGCCGAGAAAACGGTTGTGGTGGTTCGCCACGGGTGCGGGACAAGGAATGCCGTGGCGCGCGAGATGCGACATCAGGTTCAGGTAGAACGGCAGTTCGTCAGGCGTGAGCTTCTCGAACAGCGTCAGCACGAAACGCCCGTTGCTGGTGGTGACGAAATAATTGGTGTTCTCTATGCCCGAGGCTATGCCCTGCAATTCGAGCAACTGGCCCAGCGAATAATCGCTCAGCCAGGCGGAGAGTTCCGCTTCGGAGAGGCTGGTAAAGACTGCCATCAGAAACTATGCAACACCCAGCGCGGCGGGCGGAAGCCGGAGTCCAGGCTTTCCTGACGCGCGAATTTGCCGTCGCCCCGGTCATCCACGAGGTAGTAGGGTTTGCCGATTTTGGGCGTGATCTTGATCATGTACAAGCGGCCGCCGACGCGGAATTCTTCCACCGTCTGCTCGACCTCTTTGGTGATGGTCACCTGCGGTTCATCCACTGCCTCGTTCGCATCCATGGGCGGAGGCGGCGGCACGGATGCGGGGCCGGGCGCATCTGCGGCAAAGGCGGCGCTGCACAAGCCGCTCAGGAACAAGGTAGTGATCAGGCGCATCGCATTTCCCCGGTGATTTTGCATGTGGGTATTTTATCAGAGATAGGGCGTTGCAACGGTGCAGCTAACACCGTTGCCATGCTGTCCCCCGGCCTTATCACAGATTCAACTGCATCTCCTGCTCGGCCTCGGAAAGCTCGAAGCCGCGTGTCTCGTAATGCTTGAAGATGGCGCCCACCACGGCTTCCGGTTCATCTATCACCTGGATCAGGTCCATGTCCTCGGCGTGTATCATGCCTTCGAGCAGCAGGGTCTGGCGGAACCAGGCTATCATGCCGCCCCAGAATGAACTGCCCACCAGAATGATGGGTATCTTGCGCGTCTTGCCGGTCTGCACCAGCGTCAACGCTTCCATCAACTCGTCCAGCGTGCCGAAGCCGCCGGGCATCACCACATAAGCGCTGGCGAATTTCACGAACATCACCTTGCGCGCGAAGAAATGCTGGAAGGTCTGGCTGATGTTCTGGTAGGGGTTGTTGCGTTGCTCGTGCGGCAACTGGATGTTCAAACCCACGCTCGGCGATTTGCCGTAGAACGCGCCTTTGTTCGCCGCTTCCATGATGCCGGGGCCGCCGCCCGAGATGACCGAAAATCCGGCGTCCGACAGCAGCCGCGCGATCTCTTCGGTCAGTTTGTAATAAGCATGGTTGGTGGGTGTGCGCGCGCTGCCGAAGATGCTGACCGCAGGCTTGATGACGTTGAGGCGGTCAGTGGCGGACACGAATTCTGACATAATGCCGAACACGCGCCATGCCTCTTTCGAATTCCACTGTTCCGGCAATTGCGAAGGGGGCAGCTTGGATTGCTCATTCATGTTTTAGCCCTTACAAAATGAAGACACTGCTGCTGGTTGACGGATCATCCTATCTCTATCGCGCGTTCCACGCCATGGCGCAATCCGATTTGCGCAGCCCGCAGGGCGAGCCGACGGGTGCGATCTACGGCGTGCTCAACATGCTGCGCAAACTGCGGGCCGACTTTCCGGCGGATTATAGCGCGTGCGTGTTCGATGCGAAGGGCAAAACCTTCCGCGACGATTGGTATCCCGAGTACAAGGCGAATCGCCCGCCCATGCCGGACGACCTGCGCGCACAGATCGAACCGCTGCACGAGATCGTCAGCGCCGCCGGTTGGAATATCCTGATGATAGACGGCGTGGAAGCCGACGACGTGATCGGCACGCTGACGCAACAAGCCTCGCAGCAAGGCGTGCGCTGCATCATCTCCACCGGCGACAAGGACCTCACGCAACTCGTGAACGAGCATGTGCTGTGGGTCAACACCATGAGCGAGGAGAAACTCGGCGAGGCGGGCGTGGAAGCCAAGTTCGGCGTGAAGCCTGAGCGCATCGTGGATTATCTGACGCTGGTCGGCGACACCGTGGACAACGTGCCCGGCGTGGTCAAGTGCGGCCCGAAGACCGCCGTCAAATGGCTCGCCGAATACGGCACGCTGGACAATCTCATCGCGCATGCCGCAGAGATCAAGGGCGTGGTCGGCGACAATCTGCGCGCAGCCCTCGACTGGTTGCCGCAAGGGCGCAAGCTGGTCACGGTGAAATGCGATGTGCCTCTGGATAAACGCTACGATGAATTGATCGCGCCGCCGCAGGATACGGAAAAGATGCGCGAGCTGCTGACGCGGTTCGGGTTCAAGAGTTGGCTGCGCGAGCTGGACAACCCGCAACGCACCCCTTCCCCCAAGGGGGAAGGTTGGGATGGGGGTAGAAACTTTGCGACTTCTACCCCCTCCCCAACCCTCCCCCTTCATGGGGGAGGGAGTCAGGAAGCAGTAGTTTCCTCTGGCCATTACGACTCCATCCTCACCGACACCCAGCTCGACGCCTGGCTGGGAAAAATCACTTGCGCCGACCTCACCAGCATAGACACCGAGACCACCGGCCTCGACAGCATGACCGCGCAACTCGTCGGCATTTCCTTTGCCATCGTGCCGCATGCAGCGGTGTATCTGCCGCTCGCGCATAATTATCCCGGCGCACCGGATCACCTCAAGCGCGAACATGCGCTGCAAAAACTCAAGCCCTGGCTGGAAAGCGCCGCGCACAAAAAGCTCGGCCAGAACCTTAAGTACGACCAGCACATTTTCGCCAATCACGGCATCGCGTTCGCGGGCATCGCCGAGGACACGCTGCTGCAATCCTATGTGCTGGAATCGCACAAACCGCACGATCTGGAAAATCTCGTGATGCGGCATCTGGGGCTGAAGACCATTCCCTATGCCGATGTGGTGGGCAAGGGCGCGAAGCAGATCAGCTTCGATCAGGTGGACCTCGACACCGCGACGAAATATGCAGCGGAAGATGCCGACATCACGCTCCAGTTGCATCAGTTTTTCGCGCCGCAGTTGCAGGGGCGCTTGAACGAGGTTTATCGCAACATCGAACTGCCGACGCGCGAAGTGCTGTTCAAGATGGAGCGCAACGGTGTGCTCATAGACAGCGCCATGCTGGGTCGGCAGAGCCACGAGCTTGGCCTGAAAATGAATGCGATCGAGAAACAGGCATTCGAGGCGGCAGGGCAACCGTTCAACCTGAACTCGCCCAAGCAGATACAGGAAATTCTGTTCGACAAACTGCAACTGCCGGTGAAGAAAAAAACGCCGAGCGGCACGCCGTCCACCGACGAAGAAGTGTTGCAGGAACTCGCACTCGATTACCCGCTGCCGAAAATCCTGCTGGAATATCGCGGCATGGCGAAACTCAAATCCACCTACACCGACAAACTGCCGCAGATGGTGAATGCCAGAACCGGCCGCGTGCATACCAGCTATTCGCAGGCGGTGGCGGTCACGGGCCGCCTTGCATCGAGCGATCCCAATTTGCAGAATATCCCGGTGCGCACACCTGAAGGCCGCCGCATCCGCGAAGCCTTCATCGCGCCGCCGGGGTCGTGCATCGTGTCGGCGGATTATTCGCAGATCGAGTTGCGCATCATGGCGCACCTGTCCGGCGATGCCGGTCTGCTGCGCGCGTTTGCCAATGGCGAAGACATCCACCGCGCCACTGCTGCCGAAGTATTCGGCGTGACATTGGATACTGTAAGCAACGAGCAAAGGCGCTATGCCAAGGTCATCAACTTCGGCCTGATTTATGGCATGTCCGCCTACGGCCTCGCTTCGCAACTAGGCATCGAGAACAGCGCGGCCAAGCAATACATCGACCTCTATTTCGCGCGCTATCCCGGCGTGAAGCAATACATGGACAGCACGCGATCGCAGGCACGCGAGCAAGGTTATGTCGAGACCGTGTTCGGGCGCAGGCTATGGTTGCCCGAGATCAACGGCGCGAATGGCATGAGGCGGCAGGGTGCGGAACGCGCCGCGATCAATGCACCCATGCAAGGCACGGCTGCCGACCTGATCAAGCTCGCGATGATTGCGGTGCAGGGGTGGCTGGAGAAAGAAATGCTGGCGACCAAACTCATCATGCAGGTGCATGACGAACTGGTGCTCGAAGTGCCGGAAGGCGAATTAGCCTTGGTGAAAGAGAAGCTGCGCGAACTGATGTGCCATGTCGCCGAATTGAAAGTGCCGCTGGAAGTCGGGCTGGGCGAGGGTGGGAATTGGGATGAGGCGCATTAGAATTACAACGCATGGTAGGCTGGGGTAAGGCACGCACCCCAGCGTTTCAAGGTTTCCACATGCCGGGGTTCGCATGCTCACCCCAGCCTTGTATCTACGGTTCCAGGCCTCTCTGAAAAATAAAAAAGCGGCTTGCGCAGCTTTTTTATTTGGAGCCGACACGATTTATTCGTGGTGTTCGTGTTGATGTTCTCCGGCTGCCTTGCTTGCCAGCGCTTCTTTTATTTTGGCCGGGTCGGTTTCGCCGTTGACGTTGATGGCATTCAGTTTGCCTGCGCCCTGCTTCATGTCGTCGGCGAAGTCATACACCGCGCCTATCACCAACAGGTGGCCTTCCTTGACTTTGTCGCCGAACTCTTCCATCGCGGCAGCGACCTGGTTGTTCACGTTGGTCTTCACGCCCTCGATGTTTTCCACGCCCTTGTCGATCTTGATGGTGTCCAGTTCTTTCTGGATAGCGGGTTCCAGTTTGGAGTAGTCACCGCTGGCGGCAGCGATGGCGCCGCATTTGGAGTGGCCGATAATCAGCAGCAGGGACGAGGCGAGGTGATTCACGCCGTATTCGACAGAGCCCTTGGCGGTAGCGATCTGGTTGCCGATGTCACGCACCATGAACAGGTCGCCTTCCGGGGTCTTGTCCAGCATGTTGGTGTGCACGCGCGAGTCGGAGCAGGTCACCACCGTGGCGCGCGGATGCTGGCCCTTGGCCAGTTCCTGGAAGAATTTAGGGCCTTTCACCTTGTCGTAATGGCTGTTCGTGGCCATTATTTCCTGGATGAATTTCTGCGCGGCGGCGGCATCGCCGTGTGCATGCTCGTCGGCGAATGCGGGCGCGGCAAGAGCGAGGGCAGCCAGCAGGGCTGTAAGTTGTTTCTTGAACATTATTTTCTCCCGAGTAACGGTTGGTTGGTAGTTTTATCTGGCGTACCGAAACGCAGGCGCAATTTTAACAAAATATTGCATAACGGCGTGGCAATCTGCCATGGCCGCTTCGGCGTCATGGCGAATCTATCCCGGCATCGTGGGGCTGCCCATTCCGCCGCGATAAGGATTGAAATTGACTGCGCATACCTGGGCTTCGAGCATGGCGGTTTCGGCTTTATGCAGCACTTCGGACATGGAGGTCGGGGCCTGTTCGAACGTCACATATCCGATGGTTGCGGAGACAGGAAGATCGGCATTTTTCATCCGGTCCAGGATGCGCATGGAGAGCTCGTTGCAAAGGGAGATGCAGTCGTTCTCCCCGGTATTGGGCATCAGGATGGCGAACTCATCGCCGCCGAGTCGGGCGGCGATGTCGAACGAGCGGACATGCTCGCGTATGGCGTTGGCCACCAGCTTTACAGCCTCATCGCCGGCAGCAAAACCCTTGGTGGCGTTGAGATCCTTCAGCTTGTCGATGTCGATGTGCGCAAACGAGAACATGCCGCCATACTCTTTCTGCCTCTCGATCTCCATATCGACCATGTTTTCAAAACTCAGACGATTGCGCAGCCCGGTCAGTTTGTCGTGGGAGACCAGGTTGCCGACTTCCAGAAAATTCGCGCGCGCGATACGGGCCACATAGGCCACCATGATATTGGACAGCAGAACCACCGTGCCGAGGACGAATGTTGCCGACATCGAAAGGTCGATGTCAGTCGCAAGCAGGATGGCCTGCAGGCTGAGCGACAGTATGATGGCCATATTGACCCATCTGATCTGCTCGCAATGGAAACTGACCAGGATCAGCGGGAAGATATAGAGCATGTGCATCTGTATCCGGGTGTGGGAGATCACATCTATCGCGCAGATCAGCCCCATCGCGGCATAGCTGGCGGCCGCGACGAAAATAGGCGAGATCGCCCCCGGCGTTGCCAGTTGTTGCAAATGGTTAAAACGCGTGGTGCTTATCAGGGGATGGTCGATAACCGCTTTGGCGCGCAACAGTTTCTGGTGGCATGAGCGCAGGTCATCAGCTAATTTGCGTGCGTTCGCATAGCGGTCTTCCGGTTTTTTTGCCAGGCATTTCATGACCAGCGCATCCAGCATTTCGGTGACGTCCGGGTTGAATGAGCCGGGTTGGGGCGGCTGTTCGCTGACGATCTGGTACATGACAGAATTCGCATCCGTCCCGGAAAATGGGAGTTGTCCGGTCAGCATCTGGTACAGCACGATCCCCAGCGAGAATATGTCCGAGCGCGCATCGACCTTCTTGCCCAATACCTGTTCGGGCGACATGTACAGCGGTGATCCCGTGATCTTGCCGTTCTGGGTGATGGACAAAGACGTGCTCATCTGGGCGATGCCGAAGTCGGCGATCTTCACGTGCTCGTCGCCCACCAGCATGATGTTCGAAGGCTTGATGTCGCGGTGCACGATCCCGCGCTGGTGCGCATGGAACAAACCGTCGGCCACTTGAATCGCGATGTTGAGCACTTCTTCGGTTGAAAGGCGGCGCATCCCGTCCATCGCGACTTTCAATTCCCGGCCTTCCATCAGCTCCATGGCGATATAAGCTACGTCCTCGCTCTCGCCCAGGTCGTGGATGGTGACGATGTTGCGGTGATTCAGGTGACCTGCCGCCTTGGCTTCCTGATAGAAGCGTGCAGCATATTCGGCTTTCTCTGCGGGTGGCAGGATTTGCAGGTTGATCGTCTTGACCGCGACCAGCCGGTCAATCAGCGGATCGCGGGCCTTGTAAACGATGCCCATGGCTCCGCGCGCCAGTTCTTCAATAATTTCGTAGCGTCCGAGATTGCTTATCATTTTTAGATCGGGCTAACCAGGTTGGGTAAAACAAACTTTATGCTACCAGTTCCTGGGCAAAAGAGACATGCAACGCGCGGAACCAATCCCGGGATGGCCGTCATCGCTGTGCAGATCGCCCGTGTCAGGCACATAAATGTTGCGACCGGTATGAACATCGAGATTATGCGGCTAACGTTTACAATGGCTATCCCTATTTCCCGGATGCGCCTCGCCATGCCCAATTCCATCCGCCTCGCAAAACGCCTCGCCGAGCTGGTTTCCTGTTCGCGCCGCGAGGCCGAGCTGTATATCGCGGGCGGCTGGGTGACGGTGGATGGACAGGTGGTGGAGACGCCGCAGTTCATGGTGGATGGGCAGCAAGTCGAGCTGCATCCCGAGGCGACGCTCATTCGGGTCGAGCCGGTGAGCATCTTGTTGCATCAGCCGTCTGGCGTTGAGCCTGATGTCCGGCAACTGATACGCGCCGAGACGCGGGCCGCAGATGATCATTCCGGCATGGTTATGCTCAAACAGCATTTACTGCGACTGACGCAGTGTTTGCCATTGGAGCAGAATGCCGGCGGGTTGGCGGTGTTCACGCAGGACGGGCGCGTGACGCGCAAGTTGACCGAGGAGGCGGCGACCATCGAGCAGGAATATGTGGTGGAGGTCGCGGGCGAGTTGCTTCCCGATGGACTCAAGTTGCTCAATCACGGAGCGGGCTTCAATGGCCGCGCTGCGCCTGCGGCCAAGGTGAGCTGGCAGAACGAGACCCGGTTGCGCTTCGCCCTCAAGGGCATACAGCCCGGCCAGATCGCGCATATGTGCCAGAGCGTCGGGCTGCATGTGCTGTCCATGAAAAGGCTGCGCATCGGGCGCATGGCCATGGCGAAATTGCCGCCGGGCTGCTGGCGTTATGTGTTGCCGTACGAACGCTTCTAGAATCAAGCGGTGGGCAAAGTTGTTCTCCCTGCGTAAAATGCGCGCTTGGGATTTTATATAACCGGAACAGAAGAGAGCAGACATGGGCGCACAGTGGAAAGCCAGACACAAAGAGATCGCAGCGAATGCCAAGGGCCAGATCTTCGGCAAGTTAGCCAAAGAGATCATGGTCGCCGCCAAAGGCGGTGCTGATCCAGGCACCAATTCACGTTTGCGCCTCGTCGTCGAGCAAGCCAAGAAAGCCTCCATGCCGCGCGATACGCTGGAGCGTGCAATCAAGAAGGGCGCTGGACTGCTCGACGGTGGAGCCAGTCTGGAGCGTCTGGTGTATGAAGGTTTCGCGCCGCATCGCGTGCCCGTGATCGTCGAGTGCCTGTCGGATAATGTGAACCGTACGAAAGCCAGCATGAATGTGCTGTTCCGCAAGGGGCAGCTCGGCGCAGAAGGCTCGGTGTCGTGGGACTTCAGCTATGTGGGCATGATAGAGGCGACGCCGAATGCCAAAGATGCAGATCCGGAGGTCGCGGCCATCGAAGCGGGCGCACAGGATCTGGAGCCGTCCGAAGAGGGCGCGACGCTGTTCATCACCGAAGTCACCGATATGGATGCTGTGTGCAAAGCCCTGCCGGCACAAGGCTTCACCGTCATCTCGGCGCAACTGGGCTATCGCCCGAAGAATCCCGTCACGCTCGGCAACGATGCCGAACGCGCCGAAGTGGAAGAATTTCTGGAAGCCATCGATGCGGACGACGACGTGCAGAATGTCTATGTGGGGCTGGCGGGATAAGCGTGTCACCGTTCTGTAGCTGGGAAGGCGACACGCTGGTGTTGAACATCCTCGGCCGCCCGCGCGCGAAGAAAACGAAGATCGGCAAAGTCATCGGCAAACAACTGGAAGTGCATGTCGCCGAGTATCCGGTGCGCGGCAAAGCGACGGCGCATCTGGTGGATTTCCTGGCGGAGGAATTTCAGGTTCCCAGAAGCGCGATCACCGTGGTGTTCGGCGTGTACAACGTCAACAAGCAATTGCGCATCACCGCGCCCCGGCGGCTGCCCTCCATCATCCCGCCTGCACAAGGTTCGCTGTTGTAGCAGGGTGCGCTTGCGCACCGGTTACTTCTCCACACCTTGCATCATCGCGGCAAAGGCGCGTTCACCGTCGCGGTGAGAGACCACAAGCTGAAGTCGAAATGAAGTGAGGCCGTGTGCGGCGCAGGCTCAGCGTTTGAGCGAGAGCAGCGCCGCGATCTGTTTCCTGGGCTTATTGTCTGCCTGGGCGGGAGCCTGCTCCGCGACTTTTTCCCCGGCTGGTGAGGGTTCATAGGGACGCATGAACCAGTCGTCTTCGGGCGCAGCCTTCTTGCTGTGAGTCGGCGCGGAATATCTTGCTGCGCGCGGGCTGGAAGCCGCATGCGGAGTCGGTGCGACAACTACGCGTTCGCGTGGAAATTCGCGCTTGAGCAGTTTCTCGATGTCCTTGAGCAAGCGCTCTTCCCGGTGATCCCTGTCGTCCACCAGTGAGATGGCTTCGCCGCTGGCGCCTGCGCGGCCGGTGCGACCGATGCGATGCACGTAGTCCTCGGCGTTGGGCGGCAACTCGTAATTCACCACGAGCGGCAACTGGTCTATGTCCAGCCCGCGCGCGGCCACGTCGGTCGCCACCAGCGCGATGATTTTGCCGTCCTTGAATGCATCCAGCGCCTTGATGCGTTCCTGCTGCGTCTTGTCGCCGTGGATGGCATCGGCAGAGATGCCTTCGCGATGCAGCAACTTGGCTACCTGCGCCGCCGCCAGTTTGGTGCGGGTAAAGATCAGCACCTGCTTGTCGCCGCGCGTGCGTATCATGTCCGCGAGCACGCTGAACTTCCTGTCATGATCCACCAGCACTACCGACTGCTTGACGTTATCCGCAGCCGCATTGCGCCGCGCGACTTCGACCGTGACCGGGTCGGACAGGAAATCCTGCGCGAGTTTCTTGATGTCGTCGGAGAACGTGGCCGAGAACAGCAGGGTCTGGCGCTGCTTCGGCAATAGCGTGAGTATGCGCTTGAGGTCTGGCATGAAGCCCATGTCCAGCATGCGATCCGCCTCGTCGAGGATCAGCACCTGCACCTGGTTGAGCATCAGGTTCCTGCTCTCGACGTGATCCAGCAAACGTCCCGGAGTTGCGACCAGTATCTCCACGCCCTTCATCAGCGCGGGTTTCTGTGCCTTGATGTCGGTGCCGCCATAAACCACGGTGGAGCGCAGTTGCACATTCTTCGAATAAGCCTTCACGCTTTCCTCGACCTGTATCGCGAGTTCGCGCGTCGGTGCCAGGATCAGCGCGCGTATCGGGTGGCGCGCGGGTGACGCGCTGCTGCTCGCGTGCGGCAACAGGCGCTGCAACAGCGGCAGCGTGAACGCCGCCGTCTTGCCGGTGCCGGTCTGCGCCATCGCCATCAGGTCGCGGCCCGCGAGCACGTGCGGGATGGCCTGCACCTGGATGGGCGTCGGCTCGTTGTAGCCCTGCTCCTCGACGGCGCGCAGGATCTGCGAATCGAGGTTGAGGGAGGAGAACAGGATTTTGTCTGCTGCGGTGGTTTCTTCCATAAGTTCCGGCATTATACCCAAGCGCCGCCCGGACTGACTGGTTTTGCATCGCGCCGGATAAGCGGGAATCGGATAAACTCAGTCCAGTCATGAGAGAAATCATCGTTACTTCCGCCCGACCCCGCCTGCGCTCTTACCTCGCCGCAGGCTATGCGCTGTTCATCGTTTATGCCAGCCTGTCGCCGCTCAGCGGCTGGCAGGAACAGGGACTGGAATTCTTTGCGGTGCTCAGCGCGCCGCTGGCGCAGACCTACACCACGTTCGATACCGTGGTCAATCTGCTGGCATATCTGCCCTTGGGCCTGTTGCTGGGGCTGGCGCTGGGCGCGCGTTTCGGCGCGGGCTGGAGCGTGCTGCTGGCCGCGTTGTGCGGGACGGCACTCTCTGCCGCGATGGAATACGCGCAGATGTATCTGCCGATGCGCACCAGTTCCAATCTCGATCTGCTCACCAACGGTGCCGGCGCGCTGGCGGGAGCGTTGCTGGCCGTGGGCATCGCACAGCGCGCGTGGTTCGTCTATCTGATGCAATGGCGCAAGTGGCTGTTCCATCGCGGCGGTGAAGTGGATTTCGGCCTGGCGCTGGCCGCGCTATGGATGTTCGCGCAGATCAATCCTTCGCTGCCGATGCTGGGCAATGTGTTCATCAGCGAGGCGGCGCGCCAGCCGTTTGTGGCTTTGCCCGCAGAGCCGTTCCAGTGGCTGGAATGTCTGGCGGTGGCGCTCAACCTGTTGATGCTGGGCACGCTGCTGCTGACCCTGATGCGTCAGCGCCGCGCCGCGCTGATCACGCTGATGACGATCCTGTGCGCAGTAGCGCTGGTCAAATTCATCGCCGCCGCCGCGCTGCTTAAATCCTGGGCGCTGCTGCTGTGGATGAACAGCGAAGCGATGCTGGGCATAGCCGTTGGCCTGTCGCTGCTTTCCGCTGCATTGTGGCTGCCGCGCAGAGGCACACTGCTGCTCGCGGCGCTGGTCGCATTGGGCCATCTGTTCATCGGCTTTTTCGTGCTGGATGGCAATGACCCGGCTTCGGCGCGCGCCATCCTGTATTGGCATTACGGTCACCTGCTGAACTACAACGGCCTGTCGCAGACCATCACGCTGGTGTTCCCGTTCCTGCTGCTGGGCTATCTGTGGCGGGCACGTAGCCGCTGAGGCGCGGCGGTATAATTGCGATGAACCATGGAATACAAAACCATTAACCACGGAAAGCACGGATGACACGGACGAGTCAAAAACGCTGCGGGTTTTTTCCGTGTCATCCGCGGTTATAAGGTTCCAATATTTCTGAAAGGCGGCCATGAGCTACTATGACAAGCATGTTTTTTTCTGTACCAACCAGCGTGCGCCGGGCGAGGGCTGCTGCAACGATCACGGCGCGAGCAGGGTGCGCGATTATGTGAAGAACAAGGTTAAGGCGCTGGGGCTGTCTAGCGACGCGCAGCGTATCCGTATCAATAACGCGGGCTGCCTCGGGCGTTGCGATGAAGGCCCGGTGCTGGTGGTGTATCCGGAGGGTGTCTGGTACACCTATGTGGACGAGAGCGACCTCGACGAAATCATCGAACAACATTTGAAGAATGGGCGCGTGGTGGAGCGCCTCAAGCTCTGATGCACGCGCAGCAAAGATTCCTCATCGAAGCTGCTAACGGCGACATCGAAGGCTGTATGCATCTGCCGCATGAGTCGCCGCGCGCCATCGCCGTGGTGGCGCACCCATTGCCCACCATGGGCGGCACGATGGATAACAAGGTGGTCACCACGCTGGCGAAGACTTTCGCCGAACTCGGCTTTGCCGCGCTGCGTTTCAATTTTCGCGGCGTGGGCGCAAGCACGGGCGAGTTCGATGAGGGCGATGGCGAAGTGGAAGATGTGCTGGCAGTGGTGCGCCATGCGCATCGCGAATACGGCGAGCTGCCGCTGATTTTGTCCGGCTTTTCCTTTGGCGGCTACGTGCAGGCGCGCGCCGCGCTGCAACTGCATGCATACAAACTCGTGTTGGTCGCGCCGGCCGTAGGGCGCTATGCCATGCCGCCCGTGCCGCAGGGTACGCTGCTGGTCCACGGCGAGCGGGACGAGGTGATCCCGCTGCGCGACGTGCTGGATTGGGCGCGGCCACAGCATCTGCCCATCGTGGTGTTGCCGCAGGCGGATCATTTTTTTCATGGGCGCCTGGGCCAGATCAAGGACATCGTGCGTAATCATTTCATTGGATGCGGGCCATGAGCATCGTGCTTTCCGCGCAGAACCTGCACAAATCCTACGCCGGACAAAAGGTGGTGGACGGTGTGAGCATCACGCTTAACAAGGGCGAGTGCTATGGCCTGCTCGGCCCTAACGGCGCGGGCAAGACCACTACGCTGCGTTTGTTGCTAGGGCTGATCGAGCCGGAGGATGGCCACCTCAGCATCCTCAATCTTGCCGTGCCACGCCATGCGCGCGAGGCACGGTTGCGCATCGGCGTGGTGCCGCAGATGGACAACCTTGATCCGGATTTCACGGTGGCCGAAAACCTGCTGGTGTACGGGCGCTATTTCGGTATGCCGGATGGCGAGATTGAGGCGCGCATTCCCGCGCTGCTGGAGTTCGCCAATCTTGCGCACAAACGCGATGTAAAAATCCCCACGTTGTCCGGCGGCATGAAGCGCCGCCTCACGCTGGCGCGCGCGCTGGTGAACGATCCCGACATCATCTTCCTCGACGAGCCGACTACCGGCCTCGATCCGCAGGCGCGCCATCTGATCTGGCAACGTTTGCGCGAATTGACGCAACAGGGCAAGACGCTGCTGCTCACCACGCATTTCATGGACGAGGCCGAGCGTCTGTGCCACCGTCTCGCCATCCTCGATCAGGGGCGCATGGTGGCTGAAGACACACCGCGCAAACTGATCGCGCAGCACATCGAACCCATGGTGGTGGAAGTGTTCGGCGAGCAGGTGGAGGCATGGGCGCAGGGACATGCGGCGCACTATGCGCACCGTTTTGAAGTGAGCGGCGAAACCGCATTCTGTTATGTGGAAGATACGCAGCCCTTGCTTGCGCATCTGAAGGAACAGGGCGGCTTGCGCTATCTGTATCGTCCGGCGAACCTGGAAGATGTATTTTTGAAACTAACCGGACGGGAGATGCGCGAATGATTCCGGCATCTCCAGGCGGCGCAGGTCGGGCTATGCCCGACAAAACAGTCCGGCGGGCGCAGCCCGCCCGGCAAAAACGAGTTCCCGCCTGCGCGGGAATAACTGGAGTTTAGAGATGGCATCCCATCATTTCTCCCCGCCGCGCCTGAGCCTGCGCTTCATCCCGATCTGGCGCCGCCACTTCCTGGTGTGGCGCAAGGTCGCGGCCACCTCCATCATCGGTCATATCGCCGATCCGATGATCTACCTGCTCGGCCTGGGCTACGGCCTCGGCAGCCTGCTGCCGCAGATGGGCGGCACGTCTTATATGGTGTTCCTCGCTGCCGGTACCGTGTGCTACAGCACCATGAACAGCGCGAGTTTCGAGGCGCTGTATTCCGGCTTCGCGCGCATGCACGAGCAGCGCACCTGGGAGGCGATCATGAATACGCCAGTGACTCTGGACGACATCGTATTGTCCGAAATCCTGTGGGCGGCGAGCAAGAGCCTGCTGTCCGGCATGGCCGTGCTGGGGGTGATCTGGCTGCTGGGTTTGTCGGGCTCGCCGCTGTCGTTATGGCTGATCCCGCTGTCGCTGCTGATCGGGCTGTGCTTTGCCGCGCTCGGCCTGGTCATGACTGCGCTTGCGCCCAGCTACGATTTTTTTATGTACTACTTTACGCTGGTGATCACGCCCATGATGTTATTGTGCGGCGTGTTTTTTCCGGTTGCGCAACTGCCGCCACTGTGGCAAAACGTGGCCTCGGCGCTGCCGCTGACCCATGCGGTGGACATCGCGCGGCCTTTGATGAGCGGCGCCCTGCCGCCGGACATGCTGCTGCATGTCGCGGTGCTGCTGGGCTATACGCTATTCGGGTTTTATGTGTCGCTGGTATTGTTCCGGCGGCGGCTCTCGCAGTAGGGGGCAGGGGGAAAGTTTGGTCTGCCTGCTTTATCGGGCCGTGTGTTCAGTCAGCAGTCGAGAGCGACCATGATATGAATGAAAAAATACTGGAAATGATACAGGGCGAGGAAAGTGCGTATCCACATGAGCTGGAGGCGCACTATGCCCGTGTCATGAATAAAATAATCGAACTGTGGGGCACGCATCGGATAGAGGAGTATTTCCTTGACCTGATGGTGGACAAGCGTGGCGATCGCCAGGGTTTCCCGCCGAAAGTGGTCGCCGATATTTTTCGCCTGAGCCAGATACATGAGCGCACCCATGGTACGTTGAAACCTGTCAGTCAGGACCCGTGGACGAAAATGGCTGTCAGGGAGTTGATGGAAAGCGCGCCGCAATATGCGTACACGCCGCTCGAATTTCTCAAGGCGGTGGAAATGGGGAATAGCGCCACGATAGGCAGGTTCCTGAGTCGCGGCACGAATCTGGAGGTGCGCGACGAGCGCGGCTGGTCGCCGCTGATGATCGCTGCGGCCAATGGCAACGAAGAAATCGCCGCCCTGTTATTGCGCAGCGGAGCGGATGTGCGTGCCACGGATAACGCGGGCTATACTCCGCTGCATTGGGCGGCTTTCAATGGCCATGACAAAGTGGTGAAGCTGTTGATCGAGCAGGGTTCTGATCCGAATGCACTCAGCAATTTCGGCTGGTCGTCGCTCATGCAGGCCGCCACACGCGGGCATTGCGCGGCAGCAGAACTGCTGATCAAGGGCGGCGCCGATGTGAACCTGAGCAACACGGAGGGCTGGACGGCTCTGCTCAAGGCTACGGCCAATGGCCACGTCCGCATGGTCATGTTGCTGCTGGCCATGGGAGCCGACCCCAATCTGCGGCATCAGGATGGCAGCACCGCGCTTTCCATTGCCAGCAAAGGCAAGAACGAGACCCTGATAGCTACGCTACAGCGGGCAGCCAGGTGATTAACGCCCCCGCAGGTCTGCATCCCTTGCAGCGGCTGGACTCGGTAATTTTTTGGAGCACTCAAAGGAAAAATCATCATGTTGTGGATCAAGGCGTTTCATATCATTTTCGTCACCAGCTGGTTCGCGGGACTGTTCTACCTGCCGCGCATCTATGTGAATCTGGCGATGGTCACGCAGGATGCGGAGCGCGCACGCCTGCTGTTGATGGCGCACAAGCTGTATCGCTTCGTGACACCGATCGCCGGACTGGCGCTGATATTCGGCATGTGGCTGTGGATGGGTTACGGCTTCTCCGGCGTGTGGCTGCACATCAAGCTGCTGCTGGTGTTATTTCTCGTGGCCTATCATTTTTATTGCGGCCATCTGCTCAAGCTGTTCAAGCAGAACATCAACACGCACAGTCACGTCTGGTATCGCTGGTTCAACGAAATTCCCGTGCTGCTGCTGATGGCGGTCGTCATCCTCGTTGTGGTCAAGCCGTTGTAGGCGCGAAGAATTGTCAGCCGGTTGAGCCCTTACAATAATGGTGCCGTTTTCTTGACAACTTGACAAGAAAGCGGCACTCTCCACAACCCGATGGAGGAAAACCATGAAGACCATGACCGTGGGTGAATTGAAAGCGCACTTTTCCGAGGTGCTGGGGCAAATGCTCAAGAGCGGCGAACCGGTCGCGATCAGTTATGGCAAGAAAAAGGAAAAAATTGCCGCGATCGTTCCCTATAGCCAGATCAAGCCGAAAACCGTGCGTACGCTGGGCCTGATGAAGGAGCGCGCGCGCTGCGTCATTCACGACGACTCCGCTTTGAGCGACGAGGAATTCCTCGTCGCATGAATTATCTGCTCGATACCCATGCGTTTCTGTGGGCGGCCTTTGCGCCGAACAAGTTGAGTGCGCGGGCGAAGAAAGAAATCCGCTCTGCCGAAAACCGGATATGCCTGAGTAGCATTTCGTTCTGGGAAATTTCGCTCAAATATGCCTTGGGCAAGATCGAGCTGGAAAACTGCCAGCCCGACGACATGCCCGCCATCGCAGCGCAAATGCACATCGAAATCATTCACCCAACTGCGCAGGAAAGCGCTTCGTCCCACCGCTTGCCCAAATTCGCACATAAGGATCCGTTTGGCCGGATGATCATCTGGCAAGCTATCCAGCAGCCGCTCGTGCTGATCTCTAAAGACAGCGATTTCCCGGAGTATGGGAAGTGCGGGTTGAAAGTGCTGTGGTGATTCCATGGCACGATTTGATTAACGTGTCTGAACAATAAACTCTATGCAAAATTTTTTCGCCCCCTGTCCGCGCGGACTCGAAGCAGTATTGAACGATGAGCTGGTCGAGCTCGGTGCGCAGGACGTGCGTGCCACCGATGGCGGCGTACATTTCTCCGGCGAGTGGCTGCTAAGCTATCACGTCAATCTGCACAGCCGCATTGCCAGCCGCGTGCTGTGGCAGGTGGCAACGGCACATTATCGCGACGAGCAAAATATTTACGACACGGTGCTCGCGCTGCCCTGGGGCGACTGGTTCGACGTATCGCGCACCATCCGCGTCAAGGTCACGGCGATCAAGTGTCCGCTGAAGAGTCTGGATTTCATCACGCTCAAGATCAAGGATGCGGTGTGCGACAAATTCCGCAAGCTTGCGGGTGCGCGCCCCAGCGTGGACACGCACGCGCCGGACATCCGCATCCATGCCTTCCTCGAACAGAGTCGCATGACGCTGTATGTGGATACTTCCGGCGATGCGCTGTTCAAGCGCGGCGTGCGCCAGTACACCAACATCGCACCGCTGCGCGAGAATCTTGCGGCAGGGATATTGAAGCTGGCCGGCTGGAAGCCCGGCATACCGTTGCTCGACCCGATGTGCGGCAGCGGCACGTTTCTGATCGAAGCCGCGCTGATGTCGCTCAACATCGCGCCCGGCATGGTCCGCAACTTCGCGTTCGAGAAGCTGAAAAATTTCGATGCGGGCGCCTGGGAAAAAATACGTGCGGCGGCAATCGCCGCGCAACTGCCGGTGAGTGAACTGCCGATCTATGGCAGCGATCTGTACGGCGACGAACTCCGCGCCGCGCACAGCAATCTGGAAGAAGCGGGCATCCGCCAGGCGGTGGATCTGAAGCAGTGCAACGTGCTGGAAGTCTCCGCGCCCGCCGACCATGGCGTGCTGGTGGCGAACCTGCCTTACGGCGAACGCATGGGTGAGTTGGCGGAGCTGGAAGTGTTATATCCGCAATTGGGCGATGTGCTGAAGAGAAAATTTGGCGGCTGGAATGCTTACCTGTTCACTGCCGATTTGCGCATGCCCAAGTTCATCCGCCTCTCGGTCTCGCGCCGCACGCCGCTGTTCAACGGCGCGATCGAGTGCCGATTGTTCGAGTACAGGATCGTGGCGGGGAGCAACCGCAAGGAATAACAACCTTCCCTCGGTTTTTCGTCTTCCAAGGATCGTAGGCGTAGGAGAAGGGCTGGGGTCTTGCCTTTAGCCTTGCGCCGGAGGCAAAAGGCAAGACCCCTGACCCCGTCGTGGAAATTTACTCGCCCCTATTGACGGGGGAGGCTAATGGGTGACCCCGTCGTGCGATTTCTGGCTGACAAGCCAATCAGAATATGCAACCCTCCCCGCACTGACGTATGATGAAAAAAACCTGACAAAAAGGAATGTCGCAATGGGAAATCCCGCCCCCCCCACCACTGTCCGTTCCGACGGAAAATTCTCCCTGCATCCCGCAACCGATCTGTCCGCACTTTACCTGAGCTACACCTTGCCGACCGGCGGCGGCTCGCCGGTACTCCCCGAAACTGTAATAGGCGCAGCCAAATCCCACGGCGTCACCGTCGAGCTGGATGTGGCGGCCATCAACAAGACGCTGCTGGAAGGCGGCACCAATGTCCGCGTGGGCTATGGGCGCGCGCCCGTGCCGGGAGCGGACGGGCGCTTCGAGATACTGATCGACAACATGAAGAAACGCAGCCCGCATCTGGACGAACACGGGCTTGCCGATTTCCGCGACCTGGGCGCGATCGTGACGGTCAAGCCGGGAGATCCGCTCATGCGCATCGTGGAGCCGGCAGCGGGAGTGCCCGGTCTGACCGTTACGGGAAAAGAGATCCCCGTGAAGCCGGGGAAAAGTGTCTCATTCCCGCCCGAACTCGAAGGCGTGACGGTAGCTCCCGCCGACCCGCATCTGCTCGTGGCCGCTATTGCCGGCTGCCCTGTCGTGACGAAGAACGGGGTGATGGTGGAGGCGATCTGTCACGTGAATAACGTAGACCTGCATACGGGAAACATCACCTACGACGGCGGCGTGCATGTGGCGGGCGACGTGCATTCCGGCATGACGGTGAAGGCCACGGGCGACATCGTGGTCGAGGGCACGGTGGAGGATGCCCTGCTGGAGGCCGGCGGCGATGTGACGGTCAAGTACGGCATCATGGGCAGCGAGGGAGATGAGGACGCCACGGGCAACAAGATGCATGCCACCATCAAATGCGGCGGGTCATGCACGGTGAAGTTCGCGCAGGACGCGCATATCTTTGCGGGGAACGGCATCTTCATCCACGAGGCAGCCATGCAGTGTGAACTCAGCGCCGCCCACCAGATCATCGTGGGCAGCAAAGGCAGCAGCAAGGGTGAACTCATCGGCGGGATAGCCCGCGCGACGATGCTGGTTCAGGCGCGCGACATCGGCTCCGACGACCACCCGAGGACTGTCGTGATCGTGGGGAACGACAAGGATCTCTACGAGCGTCTGCATGAATGCAACAGAATGCACACCATCGCCGACAACAAGTTCGCGGACGTGCTGATGTTCCTGGGCTCGGCGAAAAAAACTCCGGGCAAGTTCTCCCCTGAAACGATGGCAAAAGCAGAAACGGACCGGGTCGCCTTCCTCGCCGAGATCGCGGAGATCACTGCGGAAACCCTGCAGATCAAGAAAGAGATCGACCTCGCCCAGCAGGCACAGGTGGTAGCGGAGAAGCGGGTTTTTGCCGGTGCCGAGATACGCATCGGCCAGAGACATTACGAGGCCGAACAAGACCGCGAAGGCGGCGTGTTCAAGCTCGGACACAAGGGTGAGCTGGTGTTCGACTAGGGGTGAATTTGCGGTTGCGCGGTTGCGGTTGCGGTTGCGTTGGGGTCAGTTCTAACATTCCAACAAATTGCTGGAAATGTTGGAATGTTAGAACTGACCCCGCGTTCGGGAGAACGGTAGAGGTAGTTTGTCGTTGCACTGCCGACGGACTTTTTGATGCGGCGATTCTGGTCGTCGTAGGCGTAGGCTTCGTTCAGCACGGGGGAACGCAACGCAGCACGAACGGCAGCGGGATGGGTGCGCCGTGCGGTGTTCGTGTTGGTTGTCGTTGCTTGCGTCATTGATTATTCAATTCATCATTCGTTGTGTTGTTTAATTGAGCCTAGCCCCTTTTCCCACTCCTCATGGGCACACTTTTCCAGCAGTGCCTTTAGCTCTATTACTCGAGTCATCTCTCCTGCCAGATAAATGACACGCCCGTCCCGCAGGCTGATTTTCCAATTGATATTTTTTCCAGATGGGATCGTGAATCGAGTGCTGCGGCTCAGCAACGTGCCCATTTCCTTTCCAAACCAGCGTTCGCTTATCACATGTGGTTCAACCGTTACCACGTCCGATGCCTTGAAACGGTCTTGTTTGAAATAATAACCACACAAGATAAATTCACCCTCATGATATGCAACGTTGCGCGCAATAAATTTCTTGCGCAATTCGACGAAGAACGCTTGATAGAAGCCGATACAGTAATAGACACACACCAAAAAAAAGAACATGAGTATTATGGCCGTGGCCATCTTATTGGCATCGCTGGCGTTATTCTTCAGAACATAATTCAAGGCGAATATTGGAAAAACAATAGCGCAGATCGCCCACAGTAATGCACCGAGTGGCAAAAACATAAATGTTACAAACCGTGGATCACGCCAGCATTGCTCAGTTTTGCCTCTGTTGCTTTTTGTGCCTTCCAGCACGCTATTATTTTCTATTGTCATCATTAGAATAGTCACATCTCAATTTAGTATCTGGGTGAAACTCCGCCCATTGTTTGCGGATTAACACAAATGTCACCGCAAGAATCCTCGCCCAACTTTTGTCCAAGTACCGTCCCTGAAGTGGTTATTGGCCAAGTTACCGTAAACGCTGAAAGTGATTCTGCGAGGCTACTTGGATTGAAATTTTTTGTCAGCCCAGAGGCCACTCCACCGCTCAGCAAGGCACCGCCAGCCTCCCATGGGTTGAATGATTTATTGGGGTCTGACCACACGCCGACAACCTGTATAGCCGTATCCACAGCGCCACTAATAATTGCCCCTTGTTTAATCGTTCCGCTACCAGGAATCAGAATCGTTGCAGCACCACCAACAGCCCCGAGGCCACCATTGACAAGTACATCCTTGGCGCTGGGGTTAGGATTGGTAGCATAAGTACTTGCCACAGCGCCAGCACCGCCTAGTGCGCTGGAAGTTACCGTTGCACTACCGATCTCGCTTTCAACCCAGTCCACCACAGTGGATGCTGCCCCCCGAATTGCAGTTCCTGCAGCCGACAACCCTGATCGAATGGCAGTCCCTGCAGCCGACAACCCTGATCGAATGGCAGTCCCTGCGGCGGTGTCGGCCAATGTTTCAGCCGCAGCAACGCAAAGCTCAATTAGCGGCCCATAACACTTCCCACTCGGATCCGTAAAATTCACCGGACTATTCCCCACATACCCATACCGATTCAACCCACCCCTCAACCCAATCGGATCCCTCTGCGCAAACCTCCCAACCGCCGGGTCATAATACCTCGCCCTGTAATAAACCAACCCCGTCCCATCCGGCTCCCTACCCGTATAGCCGTATTGCGCAATGCTATTGAGCTGCGCCGTCTGATACGGATTCCCCCAGGCATCGTACAGTTGCGCCGCATTGAGATACCCGTTCGCATCGGTCGTCGCAACCACGCTGCCGATCCCATCCTGGTGGTAATACCGCGTATCGTTCGCCGCGATGCGGATCAGCGGTTCGTCGGTGTTGGGGCCGTGGGTGTAGATCGCGTTGGCGTTGCTCCAGCTCGTGTATTCGCCGTGGATGTCGGCGCCGTTGTAGAGGTAGTTTGTCGTTGCACCGCCGACGGACTTTTTGATGCGGCGGTTCTGGTCGTCGTAGGCGTAAGTCTGGGTTGCCTGTCCGGTTTTGGCTACTTGGGTAAGTTGGTTCAGGGCGTTGTAGGTCAGCGTGGTGACCGTTGCGCCATTGCAGGTGTCCGTGCCGTTGGTGGTGACCGTGCCGCCTTCGCATTTTTTCACGAGGCTGCCGTTGGCGTCGTAGATCATCGCCGCCAGCAGGGGGCCGGATGCGCTGGTCTGGTGGATTTCCGTGAGCTGGTTGGCCGCGTCGTAACCGTAGTAGAGCGGCGTCACCCCATCGTTCCTTGCCGTGCGGTTGCCGAGCGGGTCGTAGGCGTAGGCTTCGTTCAACGCGGGGATGCGGTAGGCGCCGACGGTATTGCTTGAAGTAATACGCTGACCCACGCCGTCGTAGCTATAATCGTGACGGCTGACCAGGGCGGTGTCGCTGTAACCGGTGCGGTTCTTGACCTGGGCCAGGGTGTTGTCGGGGTTCCAGGCGTATTGGGTGTTGACGCCGTTGGGGAGCCATTTTTCCGTGCGACGCCCGCCGGCGTCGTAGGCGTAGCTGACGTAATCCCCGTTCGGCGCCCAGATGCCGTTGAGGCGGCCCACGGGGTCGTACTGGTTGATGTCGGCATTGCCGTCGCTGTCCACCGTGGCGTTGAGCAGGCCGCCGGGGCTCCAGAAATAATTCAGCTCCTTGCCGCCGCGCCCGTCGGCGATGTTTTTGATGCGATGGGCGTCGTCGTAGGCGTAGCTGTAGGTCACGTCCGGCGTCTGCGCCGTGGTGGTCTGCCCCAGCGCGTTGCGCTGGTAGCGGGTGACCTGGCCGTCGTTGTCGGTGCGCGTCAGCATCTGGTGGCCGTAGCCCCAGGTGTATGTGGTGACCTGGCCTTTTGCGTCGGTAGTTTTGACGAGATTGTTGTTGGCGTCGTATTCGAAATTCAAGAATTTACCCAGCGGGTCGGTCTCCGTGATCTTGCGCGGCATCACTCCGTCGTTCTTCGCACCACGGTTGCCGAGCATGTCCTGCGCTGGCCTCTCAGGTGATCTTGAGGTGCCCGATACCTGACATGACGTCGCCGTCTCTGGCGATTTGGCTTTCCAGTTTGATCTTCAGGCGCAGGTCATTGAGGGAGTCGGCATTCTTCAGCGCTTCTTCGTAGCTGATGGCTTCGTTCTCGAACAGGTCGAACAGGGATTGGTCGAATGTCTGCATGCCGATCTCGCGCGACTTGGACATGGTTTCCTTGATCTCATGCACGTCACCCTTGAAGATAAGGTCGGAGATCAGCGGCGAGTTGAGCATGACCTCGAAGGCGGCGGTGCGCCCCGGGCCATTTTTCTTCGGGATCAGGCGTTGTGAAATGAGCGCGCGCGTATTCAGCGAGAGGTCCATCAATAATTGCGCGCGCCGTTCTTCCGGGAAGAAGTTGATGATGCGATCCAGCGCCTGGTTCGCGCTGTTGGCGTGCAGCGTGGCGAGGCACAGGTGGCCGGTTTCGGAGAACGCTATCGCATGCTCCATGGTTTCGCGGTCGCGGATTTCGCCGATGAGGATTACGTCAGGTGCCTGGCGCAACGTGTTCTTCAGCGCGGCTTCCCACGAGTCGGTATCCACGCCGACCTCGCGGTGGGTGACGATGCAGTTGATGTGCTCATGCACGTATTCCACCGGGTCTTCGATGGTGATGATGTGGCCGTAGCTGTTCTTGTTACGGTGGCCGATCATTGCGGCCAGCGTGGTGGATTTGCCGGAGCCGGTGCCGCCGACCAGAATGGCCAGGCCGCGCTTGGACATCACCACGTCTTTCAATACCGGCGGCAATCCCAGTTCATCGAACTCGGGGATCCTGGTGGTGATAGTGCGCAGCACGATGCCGACGCGCTGCTGTTGCATGAACACGTTGACGCGGAAGCGTCCGATACCGGGCGGGTTGATGGCGAAGTTGCATTCGTGCGAGGCTTCGAATTCGGCAGCCTGCCGGTCGTTCATGATGCTGCGCGCGAGTTCCTGCGTATGCTGCGAGGTCAGTGTTTGCGGCGATACCGGCGTCATCTTGCCATCCACCTTGAATGCGGGCGGGAACCCGGCGGTGATGAACAGGTCGGATGCCCTCTTGCTGAGCATGCCGCGCAGCAGGTTGTGGATCAGCTCGGTGGCTTGTGATCGTTCCATGGTGTGCTTTCCTGATCAGGCAGGGAACAAGTCCTTGTTCGCTGCCTTGCTGCGCGCTTCTGCAGAGGCTATGACGTTGCTCTTGACCAGGTTCTGCAGGCATTGATCCAGTGTTTGCATGCCCAGTGCCTGGCCGGTCTGGATGGCGGAATACATCTGCGGCACCTTGGCTTCGCGGATCAGGTTGCGGATCGCCGGCGTGCAGATCATGATCTCGTGCGCGGCCACGCGACCCGAGCCGTCCTTGGTCTTGAGCAGGGTCTGCGAGATCACCGCGCGCAGCGATTCCGACAGCATGGCGCGCACCATTTCCTTTTCGTCGGCGGGGAACACGTCGATGATACGATCTATGGTCTTGGCCGCCGAGCTGGTGTGCAGCGTGCCAAACACCAGGTGGCCGGTCTCGGCCGCCGTCATCGCCAGGCGTATGGTTTCCAGATCGCGCATCTCGCCCACCAGGATCACGTCCGGGTCTTCGCGCAACGCGCTGCGCAGCGCGTTGTTGAAAGACAGCGTGTGCGGGCCGACCTCGCGCTGGTTGATCAGGCATTTCTTCGATTCGTGCACGAATTCGATCGGGTCTTCCACGGTGAGAATGTGGCCCATGTCGTTTTCATTGATGTGATTGACCATCGCTGCCAGTGTGGTGGATTTGCCGGAGCCGGTGGGGCCGGTCACCAGCACCATGCCGCGCGGATATTCTGAAATTGCCTCGAAAATTTTCGGGGCCTTGAGGTCGTCGAGAGAAAGTATCTTGGAGGGAATGGTACGCATCACCGCGCCCGCGCCGCGCTGGTGGTTGAAAGCGTTGACGCGAAAGCGCGCGAGATTGGGCACCTCGAAGGAAAAGTCCACTTCCTTGTTTTCTTCGTAATGCTTGCGCTGCCCGTCGTTCATGATGTCGTACACCATGGCGTGCACTTCCTTGTGATCCATGGGCGGCAGGTTGATCTTGCGCACGTCGCCGTGTACGCGGATCATCGGCGGCATGCCGGCAGAAAGATGCAGGTCGGAAGCCTTGTTCTTGACGCCGAAGGCAAGCAGTTCAGTAATATCCATTATAATCCTCGCTGGTTCACAGACCGCGCTGTTGCGCGGCTGCCAAGCACGGTTAACTTCTCGCCGATTATGACTGCAATCGCTTACAACTTGCAAGCCGTTCACCAGACCATTGCGCAGGCCGCGCAAGCCGCGCAGCGGCGCAGCGGAGATGTCGCGTTGCTCGCGGTGAGCAAGACTTTTCCTGCCGCCGCAGTGCGCGCAGCATACCAGGCCGGGCAACACGCTTTTGGCGAGAATTATGTGCAGGAAGCCTTGCGCAAGATCGACGCGTTGCGCGACCTGCCACTGGAGTGGCATTTCATCGGCCCGATCCAGAGCAACAAGACGCGCGCCATCGCGGAGAATTTTTCCTGGGTGCATGGCGTGGAACGTTTTCATATTGCCGAGCGTCTATCCGCACAGCGTCCCGCGCATCTGCCGCCGTTGAATGTGTGCTTGCAGGTGAACGTGAGCGGCGAGGCCAGCAAGAGCGGTGTCGCGCCCGAGGAAGCGGAGGAACTGGCGCATGCTGTCGCCGGATTGCCGCACCTCAGGTTGCGCGGGCTGATGGCGGTGCCTGCGCCGGGCGCAGGGCTGGCGGCGCAGCGTAAACCGTTTGCGCAATTGCGCGAGCTCATGCAACAGTTGAACGCTCATGGCCTGGAACTGGATACATTGTCCATGGGCATGTCATACGATCTTGAAGCAGCGGTGCTGGAAGGTGCGACTTTGGTGCGCATCGGCACGGCGATTTTCGGGGCAAGAGATTACGGAGGGAAACAATGAACATCTGTTTCATCGGTGGCGGGAATATGGCGACAGCGCTGATCGGCGGCCTGCTCAAGCGCGGCCATGCCATGACGCATTTGCGCGCGGTGGAGATCAATGCGGATAACCGCAAGCGCCTGCATCTCGATTTCGGCATACGTGCCACGGACGAGCTGGAGCCTGCATTGGCGCACAGCGAAGTTGTCGTGCTGGCGGTCAAGCCGCAGCAATTGCGCGAAGTGGCGCTGCAACTTGCGCCGTTGCTGTCCGGGCAGCTCCTTATCTCGATTGCGGCAGGCATACGCGCCGGGGACATTGCGCGCTGGACGGGAACGCGCAATGTGGTGCGTGCCATGCCGAACACGCCCGCGCTGATCCGCAGCGGCGTCAGCGGCCTGTATGCCATGGAGGAAGTCGGGGAAGAACAGCGCAGGATGGCGCAGCAGATATTGATGGCCGTGGGCAGCACGCTGTGGCTGGAAGAAGAGGCGATGCTGGATGCGGTCACCGCTGTATCGGGCACCGGGCCGGCCTATGTGTTCTATTTCATCGAAGCTTTGCAGCAGGCCGCGCGTGAACTGGGCTTCAACGAGGAAGATGCGCGGCGGCTGACGCTGGATACGTTTCTGGGGGCGACCAAGCTGGCCGATTCCAGTGCCGATGATGCAAGCGTGCTGCGCGCGCGAGTCACCTCGAAAAATGGCACCACGGAACGCGCGCTGTTGTCGATGGAGACGCATTGCGTAAAACAGCATGTCATTGCGGCGGTGCATGCCGCTGCTGGGCGCGCCAAAGAGATGGGCGACGAACTGGGCGGCGATTGATGCTGAACGAAGCCCTGCTGTTCCTGCTTGATGTATTGGTGCAGCCGTTCGCTGCGCTGTTGCTGCTACGCTTCCATCTGCAATGGTTGCGCGCGCCGCTGCGCAATCCGCTGGGCGAATTCATCATGACGCTTACCGACTTTGCGGTGCTGCGCGTGCGCCGCTTCATTCCTGCCGTGCGCGGATTTGACAGTGCTTCGCTGTTGCTGGCATTTGCGGTAGAGATGGTTTATCTCCTCGCCGTGTTATGGGCGCAGGGTTTTCCGTTTGCAGGCTTCCACTTGTTCGCGCTGCTGGCATGGACAGCGGTCAAGCTGCTCCGGCTCAGCCTGTATCTGCTGATGGGGGCGTTGTTTGTCCAGGCGATCCTGTCATGGGTCAATCCGTACACGCCTGTGGCCGGCCTGCTGAACACCGTGACACATCGTTTCCTCGCGCCCTTGCGGCGCTTGATCCCACCGCTGGGCAACATAGACCTTACCGTGCTGGTATTGCTCATCGTGTGTCAGCTCATACTCATCGTGCCGCTGGGCTGGCTGGAGAGCATGGCCATCAGGTTGCTTTGAGATGGCGACGTGGTATCGCCGCGAGGGCGGCAGCATCACACTGATGCTGCATATCCAGCCGGGAGCCAGGCGCAGCGAACTGGCCGGACTGCATGGCGAGGCCCTGAAAATACGGCTCGCCGCCCCGCCCATCGAGGGACGGGCCAATGAGGCGCTGCTGCGGTTCATCGCGGAATTGTTCAAGGTGGCATTGCGCGATGTAGAATTGCTGCGCGGCGCGCAGTCGCGCCACAAAATGGTGAAAGTAACGGGCAGCGGGATAGAGCCGGAGAGCCTGCCCGGGATGGAAAAATAGGGGAGATTTATTGTGGCAGATCCAAACATGAAATTTCTGGTGGTGGACGATTTCTCCACCATGCGGCGCATCGTGCGCAATTTGCTCAAGGAACTGGGTTTCACCAATGTGACCGAGGCGGAGGATGGCGTGGACGGGTTGAACAAGCTGCGCGGCGGCGATTTCAACTTCGTGGTGTCCGACTGGAATATGCCCAACATGACGGGCATAGACATGCTGCGCGCGATACGTTCCGACCCGTCGCTCAAGCACCTGCCGGTGCTGATGGTGACCGCCGAGGCCAAGCGCGAGAACATCATCGAGGCGGCTATGGTTACCGCTAAACCACGCAAAGAACACTCCATGCTGCCCGACCCCAAGGTGGAGAAAATCGGTCGCGCGACCGTACGCTTGCATTCGCTGCTCAAGGAATTGGGCCACACTCGCAGCCTGGAACAGTCGGCTGCCACCATGCCCGATGCGCGCGATCGCCTTTCCTTTATCGATAAATCCATGCACGAGGCCTCGGAAAAAACCATCAGTGCGGTGGAGACCGCGATCCCCCTGACCAACAGCAATCTTGCGATCTGCGCTGACTTTTCCAGGCGTTTGTCCGATGTGTGCTTCAAGGAGCATGGCAGCCTGATCGCAGAAACTGTCTCGCGGCTGGGCGAGATTGCCGCCGCAGAGGAAGTGGTTCACCACAACCTGATGCAGATCATGGAGGCGCAGGAATTCCGCGATGTGGCGGGGCAGATGGTCAACAAGATCGTGCTGGCTGCGGTCGAGATCGAGAACATACTGCTCGACATACTCAAGGAATATGCGCCGGATTCGAAAGATTCGCTGATCCATTCGGAAGGCCTGACCGCAGGCCCCGCCCTCAAGGCCGACGACAGTGTAAATGGGCAGGACGAGGTGGATGACCTGCTGGCTTCTCTCGGACTCTGAGTTTCTGCCGGTTCGCTAATGGGCGGCCCTTGATCCAGGCCCGGGAAAGCTGGTGGCATATTCCCGATCCATCAGACGGCTGCTTCTTGCGGCGTCAGGCCCGACCTGCTTAGTCAGAGGTAATTGAATGTGTTGATGCCCCAATGGCGGGGGGATTCGTGTTGAATTATGCGATCGCCAAGCTGGGTGGAGAGGTCGATGTCACGCGGCGTGATGGCGTGTTCGCGTCTTAGATCGAATACCGCCCGCACAGTGGGGCGCAGCAGATTCTCATTGCCAGGATTGACAACGATGGCCAGCTTGCCGCTTTCCAGTTTTACCAGCGAACCGACCGGATAGATGCCAATAAGGCAGATGAAGCGTTGCACCAGCGTTGCATTGAAATGGAATCTGCTCCATTCGAACAGTTTCCTTAGCGCGTCTGTGGGCTCCATACCTTTGTGGTAAATGCGGTTGGAAGTCAACGCGTCATAAACATCTGCGATGGCTGCAATTTGCCCCAACTGTGAAATCTCGCCATTCTTGAGTTTGTCCGGATAGCCGGTGCCGTCATAGCGTTCATGGTGCTGCCTGGTGATGATGATTGCCGATTCCGGCATGCTCGGTGTCTGTTTGAGTAACTCGCAGCCGATGGTGGCGTGAGACCGCATGATTCCGAGTTCGGCTGTGGTCAGGGTAGATGGCTTGTTGAGTATGAGGCTGGGGATGTGCATCTTGCCAACATCGTGCAGCAGGCCGCCAATCCCGGCATCCAGGATGGCACCCTTCTCGAATTCGAGTTCCCGGCTGAATGCAACCATCAAGGCGCAGACACTTACCGAGTGCTGGAAAGTGTATTCATCCTTTATCTTGATGCGCGACAGGCTGATGAAGGCATCCTTGTTGCGGAAGATGGAGTCCGTGATGCGTTCAACCGTCGGCGATACTTTTTCCAGTTCGATCTGCTTGCCCATCCGGACATCGGACATCAGGTGATGAACGATTTTGTGGGCTTCACGGTGTACGTTTCTCGCCTGGGAGATTTCCTGGTGCAACGGCGGTGGCGGTGGATGCTTGATGACGTGGCTTGCGGCCAGCGTGGTGATCTGGTCATTTATTTCCGCATGGAATTCATCGCGTGTCTGCGCGTCTGTTGCATCCAGCCCCTTGTCGGGGTCTATGTAGAGTTCACGGATGCCGTTGGCGATTATTTTTGCTGCCGTCTTTTCATTGTCAACCATGAATGAGTTGAACAAAAAGGGATGATCTATCCAGCCGCAATTGAGATCGTGGATAAACATTCCGGGCTTGAGTTGTTCGCTTCGGATGCGCTTGATCATACGACCCCCCATGCTTGTCGCGGACGATCCAGACAGAATCGAACTGCTCATGTGTGGCGAAGGCATAGTATATACCCGGCATCGGGGCATAACGGGCTTATGCCGATTTATTTTGCCGAGGCCGGGAGCGGGGACTTTACATCAGGATAACGTCGTATTGCTCCTGGCTATAGAGCGTTTCCACTTGTAACGACACGGCTTTCCCGATGAAATCGGAAAGTTGCGCCAGGCTTTGCGATTCTTCGTCGAGGAACAGGTCTATGACCTGCTGCGAGGCCAGGATGCGGTATTCGCGTGCGCTGAACTGGCGCGATTCGCGCACGATCTCGCGCAGTATCTCGTAGCACACCGTCTGTGCGGTTTTTACCTCGCCGCGCCCCTGGCAGGTGGGGCAGGGCTCGCACAGCACGTGCGCCAGCGATTCGCGCGTGCGCTTGCGTGTCATCTCCACCAGCCCCAGAGCGGAGAAGCCATTCACCGTGACGCGCGTGCGATCGCGTGCCAGCGCTTTTCGGAATTCTTCCAGTACGGCGTCGCGATGTTCCGCCGAATCCATGTCTATGAAGTCGCAGATGATGATCCCGCCGAGATTGCGCAAGCGCAGCTGGCGCGCAATGACTTGAGCGGCTTCTAGGTTGGTCTTGAATATGGTGTCGTCGAAGTTGCGCACGCCGACGAAGCCGCCGGTGTTCACGTCTACCGTGGTGAGCGCCTCGGTCTGATCCATGATGAGATAGCCACCGGATTTCAGATCTACGCGGCGCGACAATGCTTTTTCGATCTCTTCTTCCACGCCGTTCAGGTCGAACAGCGGGCGCGTACCGCCATATAGTTCCAGGTGCGCCAGCGCGCCCGAGATGTAATCCTGTGCGAATGCGGCCATGCGTTGATGGGTTTCGCGCGAGTCCACCAGGATGCGCGCAGTGTCCTCGTTGACGAAGTCGCGCAGCACGCGCAGGCTGATGTTGAGCTCCTGATACAGCAAGGAAGGGGCGGGCGCGCTCAGTGATTGCTCGCGCAGCTTGCGCCACAACCGGTCCAGGTACTCGATGTCAGCCAGCAACTCCTTGTCCGTCGCGGTTTCCGCCATGGTGCGGATGATGTAGCCGCCGCCGTGATCGGAGGTCAGCAATTGTTGCAAGCGGGTGCGCAGCGCTTCGCGTTCTGCCTCGCTTTCGATACGCTGCGAGACGCCGACGTGTGATTCCTGCGGCAGGAACACCAGCAAGCGTCCGGCGATGCTGATCTGGGTGGACAGGCGCGCGCCCTTGCTGCCGATGGGATCCTTGATGACTTGCACCAGCAGGGATTGTCCTTCGGATAGCACTTTCTCAATGGGTTTGGCCGTATTGCCGTTGTGCTGGTTTTCCCAGATGTCGGCGACATGCAGAAAAGCGGAGCGCTCCAGGCCGATGTCGATGAAGGCGGACTGCATGCCGGGCAACACGCGTTTTACGCGTCCCACATATACATTGCTGACAATGCCGAGATGGCTGCCGCGCTCGATGTGGAGTTCCTGCACCACGCCCTGTTGCATTACCGCGACGCGCGTTTCCTGCGGTGTAACGTTGATCAGGATCTCGTCGCTCATGGAGCGGGATATCCGAAGGCGCGCAACAATTCGACGGTTTCGAACAGTGGCAGTCCCATCACGCCGGAATAGCTGCCTTCGATGTACTCCACGAATGCGCCTGCATGGCCCTGAATACCGTAGGCGCCAGCCTTGTCGTGGCCCTCATTGGTTAGCACATAGCGGTGGATGCGCTCTTCACTGAGCGTGGCAAAAGTTACGCGGGTGATGCTTGTGCGAACCTCGATACGCTCATCCAGAATGACTGCCACTGCACTCAGCACCTGGTGCTGCTGCCCGGAAAGTTTGCGCAGCATGGCTGCGGCGTCTTCACGGTCACGCGGTTTGCTGAGGATGTGGCCATCCAGCGTCACCGTGGTGTCGGCAGCGAGCACCGGAAACTGCGGGCGGTTGCGCGACAGTAGCGCGTCCCATCCAGCATAGGCCTTGGTCTCACAGATGCGTTTCACATAATCTTCCGGCAATTCGGATGCCAGCGGGGCCTCGTCCACGTCGACCTGGCGGCGCGGGGCCGAGCGCAGCAGCAATACTTCGAAATTGATCCCGACCTGTTTCAGCAATTCACGTCGACGCGGGCTTTGCGAGGCAAGATAGATACGCGGTTGTACGATGCTCATGATGTTCTCATTCCCTGTGATACGGATGATTGTGCAACAGACTGTGTGCCCGGTACAACTGCTCCGCGAGCAATACGCGCACTATTCCATGCGGCAGAGTCATGGCGGATAGCGCCAGCAGTTGCTGCGCGCTTTTCTTCACTGGCTCGTGCAAACCATCTGCGCCGCCAATGATGAAGGCTACGTCCTGCCCGCCGCGCATCCAGTCCTGCATCCTGTCTGCAACCAGACGTGTGGTCCAGCTCGCACCGCGTTCATCCAGTGCGATGCGCAGGCAATTCTCAGGCAGCGCGCCGAGTATGCGTTGCGCTTCGGCTTCCATGATCTGTGCGGTGGTCTTGCCCGTCGTGCGCGGTTCCGGCTTGATCTCCAGCAGTTCGATTCTGGCCTCGCGCGGCATGCGCTTGGCGTATTCGTTGAAACCTGTGGTAATCCACGCGGGCATTTTGTGGCCGACGGCGACGATGTAGAGTTTCATGGGTTAGAACCCGGGCTGGTCCACAGATTGCACGGATTGATCATTGTAATCCCTGGATCAGGATTTTGGGTTTACCGTTTTGCGTTGCTTGCCGCGCGTGGCAGATGCTGCATGCCCCACAGCTCTTCGAGATTGTAATAGGCGCGCACCGCAGGCTGCATGATGTGCACGATCACTTCGCCGAGGTCGATCAGCACCCAGTCGCCGCTGTCTTCGCCCTCGCGTCCCAGCACTTCCTCGCCGCGCTCCTTGAGCTTGACCACCACGTTATCGGCCAGCGCGCGTGTCTGCCGGTTGGAATTTCCGCTGGCGACCACCATGCGTTCGAACAGCGGGCTGAGCTTGCTGGTGTCGATTACGACGATGTCAGTGGCCTTGATGTCTTCCAGTGCGGATACGACGGCTTTGGTTTTTTCTTCAGTAGTCAGCATGTGTGTAGAGTTGGTTTGATTGAATGTAATTGAAAACGGAATCGGGCAACAAGTAGCGGATGCTCCTGTTCCCGGCGCAACGGCGACGGATGCTGGTGGCGGAAATTTCCAGCGCGGGCATGTCCACCACCAGGATGGCTCCGGCGGGCGCCTCGTGCAGCGCGCGCGGAGCAGGAGCGAGACGCGCCTGATACTCGGCGCGCAAGTCCGCATCGGAATCGTTCATCGCATTGCCCAGCGGCCGCCCGCCTGCCCGCTGTATGACTACGATGTGCGCCAGCCCGAAAAGTTTTTTCCATTCGTGCCAGGTATGCAAATGCAGGAAAGCATCGCAGCCCATCAACAGGCACAGCGGCTGTTGCACGCCGAACTCGGCGCGCAGCGAGGCCAGCGTATCCACGGAATAACAAGGATCGGTGCGGTGTATCTCGCGCTCATCCAGCACGAAGGCCGGATTGCCTTGCAATGCCAGTTCCGTCATGGCCAGGCGATGTTGCGCGGCGGCATGCGGCGCATCGCGATGCGGCGGCGTACCGCCGGGGATGAAGCGCACAGCGGACAGCCCGCACTGCTCCAGCGCTTCCTGCGCCAGACGCAGATGCCCGTTATGGATGGGGTCGAAGGTGCCGCCGAGAATGCCGATGGGTGCGATGCTCACTTATGCCGGAAACAGGGGAATGATTGACTGGGGCGGATTTTCCCATGGGTGCTGGGGGGAGACAACAAGTTTCGTGCGGCGGAGTTCTTTCGCAGGATGTGGTGAGCTTGCGAATCGCATCGTTCGCGAAGCAAGAAAAAGTGACTAACTGCCGGTCTACCACCGGCGGTTTTGTTTTTGACTGGATTCCCGCTTTCGCGGGAATGACGGCGATCCTTCGATACGCTCAGGGCGAACGGAGAAACCTACAACGCCAACCTTCTTACATCCGCCAGCGTCTGGCTCAGATAAACAATGAACCGCGCCCCCGCCGCCCCATCAATAACGCGATGGTCATACGACAGCGACAGCGGCAACATCAAACGCGGCTCGAACGCATCGTCCTTCCATGCCGGCTTTATATTCGAGCGCGACACACCCAGGATGGCGACTTCCGGCGCGTTGATGATGGGCGTGAAATATGAGCCGCCGATGCCGCCCAGGCTGGAGATGGTGAAGCCGCCGCCCTGCATTTCGGCCGCAGTGAGTTTTTTGTCGCGCGCGCGCGCGCTGATCTCGCCGAGTTCTTTTGCCAGTTGCACCAGACCTTTCTGTTTCACGTCGCGCAGCACGGGTACCACCAATCCGTCCGGCGTATCCACGGCCACGCCGATGTGGAAATATTTTTTCAGCACCAGGGTTTCGCCGCTGGCATCAAGCGAGGCGTTGAATTCTGGATATTGCTGCAATGTTTCCGCCACGGCCTTGAGCATGAACGCCAGCGGCGTGATCTTGATGCCCTGCGCGGCGTATTCGACATTGAGTTGCTTGCGGAAGGCTTCCATTTCGGTGATGTCGGCCTCGTCGTGCTGCGTGACATGCGGGATGCTGACCCAGTTGCGGTGCAGATATGCGCCGGAAAGTTTTTTGATGCGCGACAGCGGCTTGCTTTCGATCTCGCCGAACTCGCTGAAATCCACCACCGGCATCTCTGCCACCTGCAGGCCGCCCGCACCGCGTGGCTGGGCCAGTGCGGCTTTGACAAAGCCATGTACATCTTCTTTAGTAACGCGGCCTTTGGGTGCGCTGCCTTTCACCTGCGCGAGATTGACGCCGAGTTCGCGCGCATAGCGGCGGATGGAAGGACTGGCGTGGGCGAGAGTGTCGGTAACGGGTGTTTCCGAAACGGGAGTGGCATCCTCCGTAGGGCGGGCTATGCCCGCCATGGCGGGCGCAGCCCGCCCTACGGAGGTTGCGGCAGAGGGAGCGGGCGTCGGAGCGGCAACCGGTGTAGACGCGATGGGTTTTTCCGCCGTCCCTTCATTTGTTTCCACCAGCGCGATCAGCACGCCTTCGGAAACCTTGTCGCCGGCTTTGACCTTGAGTTCTTTCACCACGCCGGAAAATGGCGATGGCACATCCATGGTGGCTTTGTCGGTTTCCAGCGTGATCAGTGCGTCTTCCGCTTTGACGCTATCGCCCGCCTTGATCATCACTTCGATGATTTCCACGCTCTTGAATTTGCCGATGTCCGGCACAAGCACTTGTTTGATGGTGGCCAAAATGATCTCCCCTAAACCGTGACCGGGTTGGGTTTGTCCGGGTTGATCTGGTATAGCCGGATTGCCTTGCTGACCAGCTTCGCATCTATTGCGCCATCATCGGCCAGCGCCTTGAGTGCGGCGACCGCGACATAGTAGCGATCCACTTCGAAGAAATGGCGCAGTTTTTTGCGCGTGTCGGAGCGGCCGAAACCATCGGTGCCGAGCACCTTGTAGCGTTTCGGAATGTAAGGCCGTATCTGGTCGGCATAGGCCTTGATGTAATCGGTTGCGGCGACCACGGGGCCGCTGCGCGGCGCGAGGCATTGCTCGATGTAACTCACGCGGCGCGGGGCTTCCGGATGCAGCATGTTCCAGCGCTCGCAGTCCAGTCCCTCGCGGCGCAGTTCGTTGAAGCTGGTTGCGCTCCACACGTCGGCGACCACGCCGAAATCCTTTTCCAGTAATTCGGACGCAGCGATGACTTCGCGCAATATCGTGCCGCTGCCCAGGAGTTGCACGGCGGGAGTTTTCTGTTTTCTGTTTTCTGTTTCCTGTTCATTGAGCAGGTACATTCCTTTGATGATCCCAGCCGCCGCGCCCTTGGGCATCGCCGGATGCGCGTAATTTTCGTTCATCACCGTGATGTAATAGAACACGTCTTCTTCTTCCATATACATGCGGCGCATGCCGTCCTGGATGATGACGGCGAGTTCGTAGGCAAAGGCCGGGTCGTAGCTCACACAATTGGGAATCAGCGATGCCTGGATATGGCTGTGGCCATCTTCGTGCTGCAAGCCTTCACCGTTGAGCGTGGTGCGTCCGGCGGTGCCGCCCATGAGGAAGCCGCGCGAGCGCATGTCGCCTGCCGCCCAGACGAGGTCGCCCACGCGCTGGAAGCCGAACATGGAATAGTAGATGTAGAACGGCACCATCGCGATGCCGTGATTGGCGTAGGACGTCGCGGCCGCCATCCAGTCAGCCATGCCGCCCGCTTCGTTGATGCCTTCCTGCAAAATCTGCCCGTGCGTATCTTCCTTGTAGAACATCAGTTGGTCGGCGTCCTGCGGCGTGTAGAGCTGGCCCACCTGCGAGAAGATGCCGAGCTGGCGAAACATGCCCTCCATGCCGAAAGTGCGCGATTCGTCCGGCACGATGGGCACGATCTGCTGGCCGATATTTTTGTCCTTCACCAGGATGCCGAGTATGCGCACGAAGGCCATGGTGGTGGAAATTTCGCGTTCCTCCGTGCCTTTCAGCAATGCTTCGAATGCTTCCATCCCCGGTACTTGCAGGCACAGGGCGAGGGGTGCGCGCGCGGGCGATGTGCCCATTTCGCGCATGCGTCCGCGCAGGTATTTCATTTCGATGCTGTCTTCCGCCGGGCGCACGAACGGCAGATTGGGCAATTGCTCGTCCGTCACCGGAATGTTGAAACGGTCACGGAATTGGCGCAGCGAATCTTCGTCCATCTTCTTCTGCTGATGGGTCGGGTTCTGTGCTTCGCCCGATGCGCCCATGCCGTAACCCTTCACGGTCTTGGCGAGGATGACGGTGGGCTGGCCTTTGTGTTTTGCCGCTGCTGCATAGGCTGCGAACACTTTGTGCGTATCGTGGCCGCCACGGTTGAGCAGCCATATTTCCTCGTCCGACATGTCGGCCACCAGTTCCAGCAACTCGGGATATTTGCCGAAGAAATGCTGGCGCACATAAGCGCCGTCGCGCGCCTTGTAAGTCTGGTATTCGCCATCCACGGCTTCTTCCATGCGTTTTACCAGCAGGCCGCTCTTGTCCTTGGCCAGCAGGCGATCCCACTTGCCGCCCCAGATGACTTTGATCACGTTCCATCCCGCCCCGCGAAATACGCCTTCGAGTTCCTGGATGATCTTGCCGTTGCCGCGCACCGGGCCATCGAGGCGCTGCAAATTGCAGTTGATCACGAAAATCAGGTTGTCGAGTTTTTCGCGTCCCGCCATCGAGATCGCGCCCAACGATTCCGGCTCGTCGGTTTCACCGTCGCCGAGGAAGGCCCATACTTTGCGCCCTTCGGTGGCGGCGAGATTGCGGTGTTGCAGGTAGCGCATGAAACGCGCCTGGTAGATCGCCATCAAGGGGCCGAGGCCCATGGACACGGTGGGGAATTGCCAGAAGTCCGGCATCAGCCAGGGGTGCGGATAAGACGACAGGCCGCCGCCGTCCACCTCCTGCCGGAACTTGTACATCTGCGCTTCGCTGATGCGGCCTTCCAGAAAGGCGCGCGCATACATGCCGGGCGAGGAGTGCCCCTGGAAGAACACCAGGTCGCCGCCATGCGCGTCCGTTCTGCCGCGAAAGAAATGATTGAAACCCACATCGTACAGCTTGGCTGCCGAGGCGAAGGTGGCGATATGCCCGCCGAGTTCAGAGGATTCCCTGTTGGCGTTCATTACGAGCGCCATTGCGTTCCAGCGCATCAGCGCGCAGATGCGGTGCTCCAGTTCGTGATTGCCGTTCGAGCGTTGTTCCTGGTCGAGCGAAATGGTGTTGATGTACGGCGTGGTCGCGCTGATCGGCATGTCTTCGCCGGACAGCCGTGCCTGGGCTATCATCTGTTCGATCAGGAAATGCGCGCGCTGCGGCCCTTCATGTTCGAGCACCGATGCAAGCGCGTCCAGCCACTCCTGCGTTTCCTGCGGGTCGGAATCAGAAGCGCTGTTGTCGGGTAAGTTTGCCATTCTTCTGCTCTCCATTGCTTCAAAACAGACGAACCGGGATGTAGGTCGGGCTACGCCCGACATGGCGGGTGAAACCTGCCCTACGTTGTTTGTTGCGCAGGAGCGCGACTCATCGCGCCCATTCACCACAATCTATCGTTTCATTCTCCGTCACCAGCCATTCCACCTTGCGGTCGGTGGCTTCCTGCGGAATGCCTTCGACAATCTGCATGGAGTATGCCCCCGCAACCAGCGCCGGACGGTGCGTTATCGCACTTCCCGCCAACAGCTTGTCGTAAAACCCGCCGCCATAACCCAGTCGCGCACCGTCGCGTCCGAATGCCACACCCGGCAGCAAAATGAAATCCACTTCACTCAACACCCCCACTTTGGCGCAATGCGCCATCAGCGGTTCACGTATCCCGTATGCGCCCGGCGCAAGCTGCGCATCCACATCTTCAACGCGGTATATATCCAGTTCGCGCGTTACCGTATCAACTTTCGGCAACAGCAATTTCTTGCCATCCAGCAGCGCCTGCCGTACCAGAATCTCACTCGCGAACTCTGCCCCGAAGTTCATGTAGGCCAGCACTGTGCGCGCTGATTTATATTGCGGCAACTGCGCTATGCGCTGTGCGATCTCTGCGCTGTATTGCCTGCGCAATGTTACGGACAACTGCTCGCGCTGGGTCAGTATACGTTGCCTGATAATTTGTTTCAGCCCTTGCGTCATAAGGGATGTACCTCCGACACGTTACTGGCGTAGCCAGCCGATTGCGGGAGGAGGTACTTGGCGACCATTCCCGCCCCGGATGCTTCGCAACGCCGTGTCATGGTCGCCCGGCCTTTCTCGCCCATGCGGCTAACTGCGCAGCATCTTCCAGAATCTCTACCGGAACTTCGCGGTAGTTCTGCAAAACCTGTTTTTCCGATGGTGCAAAGACCATGGCGTGATGGTGCAGATAATCCTGCAATGTTTCCGGATGCGTTTTGAAATACAACCTGCCGTCATGCACGATGCCGAAGAATTGTTCGCCACTGTACAGCCCGTGGCCGCCGAACATGCGCTTGCAGCGCAGGCCGGGGAGGGTCGCGAGTTGTTCGAGGGCGAAGTCGCGGAAGGAGTCGTTAGCCATTTTCTGAACCAGCTTCTCCCAGTTCGCGCTCAATCTGTTCGATGCTCGGTAGGCTGGATTCCAGTTCGGAGGGAAGCGCGCGGGTCAGTTCAAAGGTGGAAACGCCTATCGGCTTATCCACGCCGCGCAAAGCATATTCGGCGATCACTTCGTTTTGCTGCTGGCAGAGGATTAACCCGATAGTGGGTGTGTCGGCCTCATGTTTCAGCACGTCATCCACCACGCTGCAATAAAAATTCATCTTGCCCGCATATTCAGGCTTGAAAGCACCGCGCTTCAACTCGATGGCCACGAAGCAGCGCAGCTTCAGATGATAGAAAAGCAGGTCAATGTAAAAATCCTGATCGCCCACCTCAAGGTGATATTGGCGACCGACAAACGCGAAGCCCTGCCCCAACTCCAGCAGAATTTTTTCCAGATGGCCGATCAGCCCGGTTTCCAGTTCGCGCTCGTGAAACGGTTCTGCCAGCGTCAGAAAGTCGAATAAATACGGGTCTTTCAGCGTCTGCTGCACCAGATCGGACTGCGGCGGGGGCAAGCGCGAAGCAAAGTTGCTGGTGGACTTGCCCTGGCGCAGGTGAGCGGCGCTCTCGATTTGCATTGCCAGAACATTGCGGCTCCAGCCGTTGCCCAGCGTCGCCTGCATGTACCACTGGCGCGCGGCAACATCCTTGACCTTCTCCATCAGCAAGGCGTGATGCCCCCAGGGAAGCGCCGATAATAACTCCGGAGTAAAAAGTGCCACGGGCTGTGGCACTTTTGCGAAAGTTTCAATTTGTGCCACAGCCTGCGGCACAAATGCCAGGTCGCGGTACTCGCGGTAAAACGCCAACATGCGCTTGATGTTGCGCTCGGAAAACCCTTTTACCTCCGGCAGCTCATTGCGTATATCGCGCGCCAAGCGCGGGATCACCGCCGCGCCCCAGCCCTCGTCTTTCTGGCGGGCGTCCAGCATCTGGCCGATCTCCCAATACAGGCGGATCAGTTCGGCATTCACCGCCAGCATTGCCCGCGTCTGCGATGAGCGGATGCGGGTTTTCAGTTCCGCCATCCAGACGGCATAGCCCTCGGGCAGGGCGGGCGTTACGGTGGCTGGCGTGTCGGGTTGTTTGCTCATGCAGCATCTCCCGACAATACTATTTGCAGCAATTGGAAAAGCAGGAAGGCGCTTCTAATTGCCAATCGCCCCCCGTCCAATGTAGAATTGCCCTGCAGGCAAGCGTGAGGTTTGTAGAGGTCGCTGGCAACAGTGGCAGCCCGAACGGGTGGGATCCTCGAACTCAGGGCCTGTATTTTTTTGCCTGTCATTTCTCAACCACCTGCAACACTCTGGCAATTTCAGCCTTGTCCTCGCACCAGAACTTCATGCCGTAGCCTTCGATTTTCCCTTCGCGGCGGTAAATAATCGGCGCGATCAATCTCAGATAGCGATCCTCGACTTCACCGTATTGGTTCTTATGCACCGCATAAAACACGCTGGTTGCCACGGCATCCGCCAACTGCAAGCCGGCCAACTGGTCATGGTTCACTGCACTCACTTGAATGGGGGCAACCACGTTCCAGTCAATACGCACTTCCTTGGCGGCATCATCCTTTAGCTGTTGCAGATAATTGCGCAGGTCATCATAGGACATTGCACTCCGGTTGGAGAAAATCAACTCGGCCCGGCCATTGCCGTGTTCAGCTTTATGGTGGTCGCGGCATAGCCAGGAAACGCGCTCCAGCAACAAGCGGCAGGCATATCGGTAAAGCGAATATTTTTGCTGTTGGAAATTTTCCGGCTCCGGGATGGATGGCTTGTGGATCAAGACACTCACCGTGCGTGCCTGAACCTGACCGATCAGCCGTGCCAGCGGCACACGCTGCTCATGCTTCAAATCGCGAAAATGCAGCGGATGCTTGGGCGGTTTTTTCAATAACTCACGGACTTGCCTGGCAAGCTGCACTGCCAATAAATCGTTTTCGCGGCGCAGCACCAGCGCGGACAACACCAGCCAGCGCGAGCTACCTTGGTCATTGGCCAGGAAGGTAAAGCCTTCATCGCCGGATTCGTCTATGTAAACACGGTAGCTGGAGGTCATGCCGAAACCTGCTTTTTTCTGGCTTTGACTGCTTTCTCTGCCGGCAACAGGCTGGTGAGTTGCTGGTAGCGCTGGAACAGGAACTCCACCCTTTGCGCGTCATTGGTGAAGGCAGCTTTGCGGTAGCAGGTATCCACGGCACGGTCGAGGGCCTGGTGGGCTTTGACCAGCGCGGGCGGCATGGTGAGTGGGTCGTAGAGATCGGCGAGCGAACTTTGCGGGAATTGCGCGCGGGCATCCAGTACGGCTTGGGCGGCGGTTTCGATGGCGGCGCGCTGTTTGTCGGTTGGTTCGTCAGGCCACGGGTAGTTGTTGTACACGATGGAGTTTGAATAACGGTAATCGCTTTTGATTCGTCCGCAAGTGTAGCGCACCCAAGCCATGTGCATTAGGGAGGTCAGGATGCCGAAGTGATAGAGCGTGGCGTTTGGAATGGCGAGACAGCTATCGGCAGCAATGTGATTTGCATCGAAAAAGCCACAGGGAATGTAAGCTCGGTTCTCGGATGAGTGTCGCGGCACGAGAATGTAATTAGATGTGGGCTGGCGATTCTCTCCAAACAATGTTGGAAAAGCAGCTAATTCGCGCGTGGTCGGGCGATCACTTGCCTCGCGCAGTTGTTTTACCGCCTGCACACGCCGCGAAACTTCAGGCAGTTGCCGCAGTTCGTGCGGAGCAATACCTACCAACCACAAACACCAGCGCGGTTCGTTATTGATAAATTCTTTCGCGCTCATGAAGGGGCGAATGAATTTTAGCGCGTCTGGCTCCTTCGAGAGCAGTTCGTGTTTTTCAGCGTCGGTCAGCAACAAATGCCCGCCATCGTTTGGCATGCTGCCGAACACGATTTCAGGCACAGCGCAAACAGGTTGGCGGCGGTTAATCAGATTCACATCGGGCGCATCCACTAGGTAGGGGTTGATGTTCTTAACTGCGACAGCATGCGCTGCGCCACGGATGTCGTCGTACTCGTAGATGGTCTTTTTCTCTACATCGAATGCGCCAAAACCGATGATGACGCAATGCACCGCCGCCACGCCTTTAGCTTCGTTGCTCCACTGGAAGGTGCGGTGGGAGAAGTGGATATGGATGCCTTGTGCGAGCAGCCAGCCCCACAGCACACCGGCCTGTTCGCCTTGGGTGATGCTGTTGGTGGAGACGAAGGCGCAACGAGTAGTGTCATTCCCTCCCCCTTGCAGGGGGATGGTTAGGGTGGGGGTAGAAACGTGAGTTTTACCCGTAACATGTCTACCCCCTTCCCAACCTTCCCCCTGCAAGGGGGAAGGAGCCTTTACGTACCGCGCCGCTTTCACATACCACGCGGCGACGAAATCGAGCAGGCCGCCGCTCTTGATGTCCGCGAACACCCGCTGCGCATCCTCGCGCTGCGCATCGTCCATGAATTTTGCGCCCACAAACGGCGGATTCCCCATTACATAACTTGCCCGCTCCGCAGGCAGCACGTCATTCCAGTCCAGCGTCAGCGCGTTGCCGTGAACGATGTGCGGCGATGTCTTGAGCGGGATGCGCGCGAAGTACATGCCGAATTCTTCCGACACGCGCACGTTCATCTGGTGGTCGATCAGCCACAGCGCGACCTGTGCGATCTGCGCCGGGAATTCTTCGATCTCGATGCCGTAGAACTGATCCACGTCCACGCTGATTTGCTGGTGGATGTCGAGGAAGCGCGAGCCGGGGCCTTCATGCACGGTGCGCAGCACGTCGAGTTCCAGCTTGCGCAGTTCGCGGTAGGCGATGACGAGGAAGTTGCCGCAGCCGCAGGCGGGGTCGAAGAAGGTCAACGTGCGCAGTTTTTTGTGGAACTCGAACAGTTTGTTCTTATTGCTTTTGACGCGGTTGAATTCTTCCCACAGCGCGTCGAGAAACAACGGCTGAATCAGTTTGAGAATGTTCTCCTCAGAGGTGTAGTGCGCGCCGATGTTGCGCCGCGCCTTGGCGTCCATGATGCTCTGGAACAACGCGCCGAAGATGGCGGGTGAGATGGCGCTCCAGTCGAGCGCGCAGCAGTCGAGCAACGCTTCGCGCATGGCGAGGTCGAAATCTGCGATGGGCAGCATTTCCTCGAACAGCTTGCCATTGACATAGGGGAATGCGGCAGTCTGTTCGTCGAGATTTTTCGAGCGTTTCTCATCCGGCGTGTTGAGCACCTGGAACAGTTGCGCGAGCTGTGGCCCAAGGTCGGAGCCGTCTGCTTCGGTGCGCTCTTCTATCCAGGCGCGGAACGCGCTGGCGGGCTGGAAGATGCCGGTGTCTTCGGCGAACAGGCAGAACAGCAGGCGCACCAGCAGCACTTCGAGCGGGTGGCCTTCGTAGCCCGCCGCCTTGAGTGCGTCGTGCAGCTTGCCCATGCGCTCTGCGGCCTTGATATTGACCGGATTCTGCGGCGCGATGGTTTGTGTGCGGTAACCCGCGATGAAGGCGAAATGCTTGATGCGCTTGTGCAGGTCGGCGAGTTTGAATTCTTCCTGTGTGCCTGCTTCCAGGTCGTATAAACGGAAGCGCGCGAAATCGGATACCAGTACATACTTCGGCAGATCGCGTTCCTTGATGCCGGGGAAGTAATCGAGCGCCTGCGTGTAGGCCTTGTCCAAATCCTTGCCGCGCGACTTGTGCTCGACCAGCAGCATGCCTTTCCAGAACAGGTCGATGTAGCCCTGCTTGTCGCCGAGTTTCTTGACCGGCTCCTCGAAGCTGGCGACGCGCTTGCGATCTATGCCGAAGACGTTAAAGAACTCTGTCCAAAATGTTTTAGCCTCGGCATCTTCCGAGGTTTCATCTTCCCAGCGCTTGGAGAGCTCGTGGGCGCGGTTGCGGATTTCGTTCCAGCTTAATGGCATGGTTATTTATTTTGGTTACTGAGCCTGCTTTTGCTTCGCCAAATAGCCTACCTGCATCCTTGAATTATTGTCCTCTTGATCGGTTTGCCGGAGGCGGCAAACCGATCAGCTTGGATATTATCCAAGAAACAAGCGGTACGCCGGGTTGTTGCTCTCGTCCCAATAAGGATAACCGAGCTTGTCGAGAAAATCCTTCAGCGCTTTTTTGTCGTGGTGCGGCACCTGCATGCCGACCAGCACGCGGCCGTAGTCCGCGCCGTGGTTGCGATAATGAAACAGGCTGATGTTCCAGTTGTGGTTCATGCGGTTGAGGAAGTTCATCAGCGCGCCGGGGCGCTCCGGGAATTCGAAGCGGAACATGATTTCATTTTTGGCTTCCGGCGCGCGTCCGCCAACCAGGTGGCGCACATGCAGCTTGGCCATTTCATTGTCGGTGAGATCCAGGGGCTGGAGCTTGTTCTTTTCCAGCGTGGCGACCAGTTTGGCGGTCTCCGACGGGTCGCGCACCTGCACACCGACGAACACGTGCGCTATGCTCGGATCGGAATAGCGGTAGTTGAATTCGGTGATATTGCGATTTCCAATAAGCCCGCAGAATTTGCGGAAGCTGCCGGGGATTTCGGGTATGGTCACGGCGAGTATGGCTTCGCGTTTTTCGCCGATTTCGGCGCGTTCGGAAACGAAGCGCAGGCGGTCGAAATTCATGTTCGCGCCGCAGGCGATGGGGATTAGCGTCTCGCCTTTGAGCTTCTCGCGCGCCGCATACAGCTTGGCTCCGGCGACGGCGAGCGCGCCTGCCGGCTCCAGGATCGAGCGCGTGTCCTGGAATACGTCCTTGATCGCGGCGCACACCGCGTCGGTATCCACCAGTATGACTTCGTCGACGTATTTTTTGCAGATGCGGAAAGTTTCCTCGCCGACCAGCTTGACCGCCGTGCCGTCGGAGAACAGGCCGACATCGTTGAGCGTGACGCGCTTCTTCTTCTTGAGCGACTGATACATCGCGTCGGAGTCGGTGGTCTGCACGCCGATCACCTTGATTTCCGGACGCACCTGTTTGACGTAAGCCGCCACGCCCGCGATCAGCCCGCCGCCGCCGATGGCGCAGAAGATGGCGTGGATCGGCCCCTGATGCTGGCGCAAAATTTCCATGGCGATGGTGCCTTGTCCGGCGATCACGTCGGGGTCGTCAAACGGGTGAACAAATGTGAGGCCGAGTTTTTTCTCCAGTGAGAGGGCGTGGGTGCAGGCATCGCTGTAGCTGTCGCCGTGCAATACGATCTCCACCGCGCGCTGGCCGAAATGCCGCACCGCGTCTATTTTTACCTGTGGCGTGGTGGTCGGCATCACGATGGTGGCCTTGCAGCCCAAACGGTGCGCAGATAGCGCCACGCCCTGCGCATGGTTGCCCGCCGAAGCGGCAATCACACCGCGTTTCAGTTGTTCCGGGGTGAGCTGCGCCATCTTGTTGTAAGCGCCGCGCAGCTTGAACGAGAATACCGGTTGCATGTCCTCGCGCTTGAACAGAATCTTGTTGCCGGTGCGCGCGGAAAGCGTGGGCGCAGCTTCCAGCGGGCTTTCGATGGCCACGTCGTAGACGCGGGCGGTGAGGATGCGTTTCAAATAGCTTTGCATGAGCGGGTCTTGGGAAAATGTTGGGCGCAAGATTAGCAGGATTTGCGTCCCGTCCGAAAGGTTTTCAGTTCCTAAAACCCGGGATTCCTGCAATAATCCCGGCACGAAAAACAATATTACCGAATTTTACGAATCGAGCTTAAACATGAGCATGACACAGGATGATATGAAACGCGCGGTGGCGCAGGCCGCTATCGCGCATGTTCCGAACGACTGCATAGTGGGTGTGGGTACGGGTTCCACGGCCAATTTCTTCATAGATGAGCTGGCCAGGATCAAGCACAAGCTCCAGGGTGCGGTGGCGAGTTCAGAGGCGTCAGCCAGGCGTTTGCAGGGTCACGGCATCGAGGTGATCTCGCTGAATGATGCGGGCACGCTGCCGGTGTATGTGGATGGCGCCGATGAGATTACGCGGCACCTGCACATGGTCAAGGGCGGCGGCGGTGCATTGACGCGCGAGAAGATCGTGGCGGCAGCCAGCAAAAAATTCGTCTGCGTCTGCGATGCCAGCAAGCTGGTGGATGTGCTGGGCAAATTCCCGCTGCCGGTAGAAGTGATCCCGATGGCGCGCAGTTATGTGGCGCGCGAGCTGGTGAAGCTGGGCGGGCAACCCAGGCTGCGCGAAGGTTTCACCACTGACAACGGCAACATCATTCTCGATGTGCATGGGCTGAGCATCATGAATCCGGTTGAACTGGAGACCATGTTGAATAATATTGCCGGCGTGGTGACCAATGGTTTGTTCGCCCGGCGTGCGGCGGATGTGCTGTTGCTGGGATCCCCGGATGGGGTGCAGACGCTGGTTGTCTGAGCGTAACGAAATTGTCACGGCGCGCAGGTAGCATAAACTGCCCGTTTTTAGAGTCTGAAGGAGTATTTGATGGTCAACACAGAACATACCTCGAAACAATTTGATGCCGAGCTCGAAGCGGTGCGTGCACGTGTACTGCAAATGGGGGGCCTGGTGGAAAGCCAGATCAAACTTGCTGTTGAAGCCCTGATCGGTGGCGACGTGGCGTTGATGAATCGCGTCATTGCCGACGACCATCGCGTCAACGCGCTGGAAGTTGAGATAGATGAAAGCTGCAATCACATTATCGCGCGCCGCCAGCCCGCTGCGGGCGACCTGCGCATGGTGATGGCGATCATCAAGACCATCACAGATCTCGAACGTATAGGCGATGAGGCGGAAAAGATCGCGCGCATGGCCAAGCTGCTGTCGCAGAAGGAACGGTTGATCCTGCCGCGTTACAACGAAGTCAAACACGCGGCCGAACTGGCACTGGACATGCTGCGCAAATCGCTGGATGCGTTTGCCCGTCTCGATCTTGCCACCGCTGCGCAAGTGGTGCGCCAGGATGAGCAGGTGGACGAAGAATTCCGCACCATCATGCGTTACCTCATCACTTTCATGATGGAAGATCCGCGCACGATCTCGACGGCACTGGAGATATTGTTCGTGGCCAAGGCCATCGAGCGTATCGGCGACCATGCCAAAAACATGTCCGAATATGTGGTCTATATGGTCAAGGGCCGGGACGTGCGCCATGTCACAGTAGAGGAAATTGAGCGCGAAGTGCTGGGTTGACCCGGTAACGGTTGCCGTGCAACAACAATCCATACTTGCGGCGGTTGATCTTGGTTCCAACAGCTTCCGCCTGCAAGTCGCCCGCGTCGAAAACGACCAGCTTTACATGCTGGACAGCCTGCGCGAGCCGGTGCGTCTGGCTGCCGGGCTGACCGAAGATAAGCGTCTCGACAAGGCCGCGCAGCAGCGCGCGCTGGTCTGCCTGCAACGTTTTGGTGAGCGTCTGCGTGGTTTGCCGCGCGAGGCGGTGCGTGCGGTGGGCACCAACTCCTTACGTGTGGCTAAAAACGCTGCCGAATTCCTGCAACAAGCTGAAGCCGCGCTCGGCTTTCCCATCGAAGTCATCGCCGGACGCGAAGAAGCGCGACTGATCTATCTTGGTGTTGCGCAGGGTTTGCCGCAGTCGGATGGTAAGCGCATGGTGATGGACATCGGCGGCGGCTCCACCGAATTCATCATCGGCAAAGGCCTTGAGCCGATCAGGCTGGAAAGCCTGTATATGGGCTGTGTCAGTTATAGCCTGCGTTATTTTCATGACGGCAAAGTTACCAAGTCCGGTCTCAAGCAGGCCGAGCTCGCTGCGCGCACTGAATTGCAAACGATAGCTGCGGAATTTTCGCGCGGCCACTGGGATGTGGCGCTGGGTTCGTCTGGCAGCGCACGCGTGCTGTGCGACATCCTGGAGCAGAACGGCTACAGCAAGAGCGGCATTACGCGCGCCGGGCTGGAACAGTTGCGCGCGCAACTATTGGGCGCAAGCGACGTGCGCCGCCTTGATCTGCAAGGATTGCGTCCCGATCGTGTGCCGGTGCTACCCGGTGGATTTGCCATCATGTATGCCGCGTTCTGCGAGCTCGGTATCGAGCAGATGCAGCCCGCGCTGGGTGCATTGCGCGAGGGGGTGCTGTACGACCTGTTGGGACGCTTCCATCATCACGACATGCGCGATGTCACCACGCGACAATTTATGCGCCGCTACCATGTGGACTTGCGTCAGGCCGAGCGCGTGGCGAGTCTGGCTGATGCACTGGCGCAACAATTTCTTGACGGGCAAACGCATGAGGAGCAATTGCGCCTGCTCGCTTGGGCTGCACGCCTGCACGAGATCGGCATCAGCGTTGCGCATAGCGGCTACCACAAACACACCGCCTATATTCTGGCCAATGCCGATATGCCCGGCTTCTCCAAAAAAGAGCAGAGCCGATTGAGTTTGCTCGCACTGGCGCATCGCGGCAAACTGGACAAGGTGCGCGATCTCGTGGTCACGCAGGAAGAAGTCGCGCTCATCATGGCGCTGCGGCTCGCCGCGCTGTTCTACCGCAACCGCAGCGATGCGGCGCTCCCCGTGATGAAAGGCCGCTTCAGCGGCACCAAGTTTCATCTCATCCTCGTTCCCGGCTGGCTAGCGCAGAACCCGCTGACCGATACCGCCTTGCAGGAAGAAGCGAAGCAGTGGAAGGAACTGGGGGTGAGCGTGCAGGTGGCAGAGGGCTAGGTTGGCATGTTGGGTTATGCGCATGCGCTAATCCTGCATACCATCGTCGCTACTCCATGATAAACCATGATGCCTGCGCACTCTAAATGCTAAACTTCACCCCGAAGCCAGCCAGACAGTCGCTGCGCATGTAAATGCGGAGAGGAAAGTCCGGGCTCCATAGAGCAGGATGCCGGTTAACGACCGGACGCCGTGAGGCGATGGAAAGTGCCACAGAAAATATACCGCCGATGGCTGCGTAAGTAGTACAGGTAAGGTTGAAATGGCGAGGTAAGAGCTCACCGCGCTGGTGGCAACATCAGTGGCAGGGTAAACCCCATCTGGAGCAAGACCAAATAAGCTGGCTATGACGTTGCTCGCGTCGCCAGCGGGTAGGTTGCTTGAGCGTCAGGTAACGAAACGCCTAGAGGAATGACTGTCCACGACAGAACCCGGCTTACCGGCTGGCTTCACCTCTTTTGTGACATTCCGGGGTGAGCCGAATTATCAGCGGACAGGGTAAGACAAAAGGCAAGACCTCGTTCGATTGGTGCGTAGCGCCCCATCAGCAATCTCTCACTCTAACTGTCCGCGTATATCCTCCCCTCACAAACAACCTTAGCTTGTTTGTGCAATCCTTTATTTTTAAAGAAAATCATTCCGCATTAGCTTTCTGCGCTAACTACTTGTCACATAAAGAAAAAAGCCGTTTTCTTGCTTGACCAAGGCGGATTTTTTCAATATAGTGGGAGGAAGTGGTAAAAAGTGGGTGTGAGTGGGTAAATAAGCTCAGGGAAAAAGGATGTTTCAAGGAGCAGTACAACTCAGTCTGGACAGCAAGGGCAGGCTCGCGATACCGGCACGGTATCGCGACATGCTGCTCGCTCATTGCGCCGGTCAGTTGGTGCTAACCGCCGATGCGGACGGTTGCTTGCTGCTTTATCCTCAGCCGGAATGGCAGCCTATTCGCGAGAAGCTGATGCAGCTCTCCGCTTTCAATCCTCGTATACGTGCTTTGCAGCGTTTTCTGGTTGGTCATGCGGAAGATGTGGTGATGGATACTGCGGGGCGCGTATTGGTCTCCGCTACTTTGCGCAGTTATGCCGCGTTGGACAAGCGTGTGATGCTGGTCGGCCAGGGCAATAAATTTGAATTGTGGGACGAGGCGCACTGGCAGGCGCAGCACGAGAGGATGGCAGGTTTCGCCGCTGGAGATCTGCCGCCGGAGCTGGAGGGGTTCACGCTGTGAGCGGGGGCTTGTCCCACGCGACGGTGTTGTTGCACGAAGCAGTTGTAGCCTTGCAGATCAAGCCGGGTGGCGTGTATGTGGATGGCACCTTCGGACGCGGCGGGCATAGCCGTTTGATACTGGAGCAGTTGGGAGCGATGGGGCGTTTGATTGCTCTGGACAAGGATCCGGCGGCGTTGGCAGCGGCGCGGGAGATTGCCGATGTGCGTTTTCAGATAGTGCATAGCGGCTTTGTGCATCTGGCTGAAGTGTTGCGCAAGTTGTCCGTGGAAAAAGTGGATGGTGTATTGCTCGATCTGGGCGTGTCGTCGCCGCAACTGGATGACGAACAGCGCGGTTTCAGTTTTCGCTTCAATGCGCCGCTGGACATGCGCATGGATACCAGCAGCGGACAGACTGCGGCACAGTGGCTGGAAACGGTGGATGAAAGTTTACTTGCAGAGGTAATACGCGATTATGGCGAGGAACGGTTTGCTAAACAGATTGCAAGAGCGCTTGTTATTGCGCGCCAGGAATGCCCCATCGCCACTACGCAGCAACTCACTGAAATCGTCGCCAAGGCTGTACGCACGCGCGAACCCGGGAAAAATCCGGCAACGCGCACCTTTCAGGCTATACGGATTTATCTCAACCAGGAACTCGAAGAGCTCGCGCAGGTGCTGCCGCAATGCGTGGATGCCTTGGCGCCGGGAGGCCGCATCGTGGTCATCAGTTTCCACTCGTTGGAAGACCGTATGGTGAAGCATTTTTTGCGCGACATGGCCGAAGGCGACAAACTGCCCCACAAGCTGCCGATCCGTGCCGCAGAAGTACCCATGGGCCGGCTGCGACTGGTTGGCAAAGTGGTGCGCGCGACAGAGCGGGAAGTCGCGGCAAACCCGCGCGCGCGCAGCGCGGTGATGCGCGTGGCAGAACATCCGGGAGGCGCGGGTGGCTAGGGTGCAAATACTTCTGCTGCTGGCCGTGATCGCTTGCGCGTTGGGTGTTGTGACCTCGCAACACAAGACGCGCAAATTGTTTGTGGAGCTGCAAAAAGAGAAAGACCGGGCACAACAGATGGAAGTGGAGTGGGGGCAATTGCAGCTTGAACAGAGCACTTGGGCGATGTCCGCGCGCGTGGAAAAGATTGCCGCCACAAAATTACAGATGCAGTTGCCCAAGGGCGGGCAACTCCGGTTTGTTCGCGATGACCAGACGGAAGGGTTGGCGGCACAACCATGAGTTATAACGGCGCCTTAAAGACGACAGGAGTAGTGGCGCTGCCGCCGTGGCGTTCCAGCCTGCTGTTCCTTGTGTTATTGCTGGGCCTGTGCGCGCTGGTTGGGCGCGCGGTTTACCTGCAAGGCATACACAACGATTTTCTGCAGCAGAAAGGTGATGCGCGATATGGCCGCACAGTGGACATCGTCGCGCATCGTGGCATGATCACCGACCGCTACGGTGAGCCGCTCGCTATCAGTACGCCAGTGGAGTCGGTCTGGGCCAGTTCGCAACAGGATGAAGCTGCGACCCCGGAGCAGGTGAGGCAGCTGGCGCAAGCGCTGGGCATGGATGCGCGCGATGTCAAAAATCGCTTGTTCGATGACTCGCGCGATTTCGTTTATCTCAAGCGTCAGATACCGCCCGAGCAGGCGGAGAAAGTGGTGCGCCTGGAAGTGCCGGGCGTATCGTTGCACCGTGAGTATCGCCGCTACTATCCCGGCGCAGACATGACGGCGCAATTGCTGGGCTTCACCGATGTGGATGATAACGGTCAGGAAGGTATCGAGCTGGCGTTGCAGGAGTTGCTCAGCGGCAAGGCAGGTAGCGAGCGTGTGATCAAGGACAGGCGCGGCCATATCGTCGAGGATGTGGCCAGCATACGCGCGCCGAAGCCTGGCAGCGATCTGGCATTGAGCTTGGACAGCAAGATGCAGTATCTGGCTTTCCGCGAGATCAAGCTGGCGGTGGAGCAGCATCACGCCAAGGCGGGTTCGATCGTTGTATTGGACGCGAAGAGCGGAGAGGTGCTGGCGCTGGCCAACTGGCCGAGCTACAACCCCAACAACCGCGACAAGCCCGCCACCAAGATGTTGCGCAATCGCGCCGTGACCGACTTGTTCGAGCCGGGCTCCACCATAAAACCGTTCACCGTGGCGACCGCGCTGGAGGCGGGCAAGTTCACGCCGGATAGTGTCATCAATACCGAGAATGGCGTATTCACCGTTGGTGGGCGCAAGATACACGACACACATCCGTATGCCTCGCTCACTGTGGCGCAGGTGATTCAGCACTCCAGTAATGTGGGTGCAGCCAAGATGGGACTGTCGCTGTCGCCGGAAACTTTCGGGAGCAGCCTGAGTGAAGCCGGCTTCGGCACGGCGACCGGCAGCGCATTTCCCGGCGAGGCGTCGGGCAAGCTGCGCGATTACCATAAGTGGATGCCGATCGAGCAGGCCAATATGTCATTTGGCAACGGCATGTCGGTCAACCTGTTGCAACTGGCGCGCGCTTATACCGTGTTCGCCAACGGCGGCGAGTTGAAGCCGGTGAGTTTTCTCCGGCAGGACGCGCCCGGCGTCGGCAAGCGGGTGTTCTCCGAAACCACGGCGCGCGAAGTGCGCGACATGCTGGAGCTCGTGGTGCAACCCGGCGGCACGGCGCCGCAGGCGCAGATCAAGGGCTACCGCGTGGCAGGCAAGACTGGCACTGCGCACAAGGTGGAAGGCGGACGCTACGTCGACCGCTATGTCGCCTCTTTCGTCGGCATGGCCCCGGCATCCAATCCGCGCCTGATCGTGGCGGTGATGGTGGATGAGCCGACTGGAGAATATTACGGTGGCCTGATTGCTGCACCGTCGTTCAGCAATGTGATGGGCTCTGCGTTGCGTCTGCTCAACGTGCCCAATGATGCGCCGCTCGGCAATGTGATGATGCCGCCTGCGGGAGATGATGCGAAGGAGGAGACATGAGTCCTTCTGCATTCCGGCCTGAGCTGCTCTTGTCTCTCGGTGTGTCCATCACTCGCCTGGTGACGGACAGCCGCATGGTGACGCCGGGCGACACCTTCGTTGCTTACCCTGGCGGACAGGCGGACGGGCGCCAATTCATCGCGCAGGCGATCGCGCATGGAGCGAATGCAGTGATCTACGAAGCGCACGGTTTTAACTGGAACAATGCATGGTCGGTGCCCAATCTGGCAGTCGCAGACCTGCGCCATCACGCGGGCGAGATCGCCAGTCATGTCTATCGCGAGCCATCCCGGAAATTGTGGATGGTCGGTGTCACCGGCACCAACGGCAAGACTTCTTGCAGTCACTGGATCGCGCAATCATTGGCCGCACTGGACAGGAAGACTGCGCTGGTCGGTACGCTGGGCAACGGATTTCCAGACAATTTGCAGCCTGCACTGAACACTACGCCGGACGCAATCTGCCTGCATGGCCTGCTGGCAGATTATCTGGCGCAGGGCGCGCAGGCGGTGGCGATGGAAGTGTCCTCGCATGCGCTGAAACAGGGGCGGGTGAACGCTGTGGCATACGATGTGGCGCTGTTCACCAATCTCAGCCGCGACCATCTCGATTATCACGGCGACATGCAAAGTTACGGCGCGGCCAAGCGCCGCCTGTTCGGCTGGAAGCGGCTCAAGTATGCCGTACTCAATCTCGATGACGCATTCGGTGCCGAACTTGCGGTGCAGTTGCAGGATGCGGAAGTCGAAGTGGTGGGCTATGGTTTGAACGATGGCGCATTGAAACTGGCGGAGCGCCTCGGCGTGCGCATGGTGTTCGGCGGCGCGCTGCAGATGGACGCGCAGGGCATCAGGTTGCAAGTGCATTCGAGCTGGGGCGGCGCTGTGCTGAACAGTCCGCTGCTCGGGCGTTTCAATGCCGAGAATCTGCTCGGCGTGCTGGCTGTGCTGCTGGTCAGCGATGTGGGGCTGGACGCTGCGGTGCGCGAGTTGCAGCAGGTGCAAGCCGTGCCCGGACGCATGCAGTCCTTTGGAGGCAACGGGCGTCCCGCCGTGGTGGTGGATTACGCGCATACGCCAGATGCGCTGGAAAAGGTGTTGCAGGCCTTGCGTGAAGTGGTGCATGCCGGTGGCGGGAAACTGCTATGCGTATTCGGCTGCGGCGGCGACCGCGATAGCGGCAAGCGCCCGATGATGGGCACGGTCGCGGCGAAACTCGCTGATGTATGCATCGTCACCAGCGACAATCCGCGCAGCGAAGATCCGGACGCCATCATCGCCGCCATCGTTGCCGGCATGGGCGGCTGGAACTATCGCATCATCGAAGATCGCGCCGAAGCCATAGCGCAGGCGATACACCATGCGCAGGCAGCGGATACCGTGCTGCTGGCGGGCAAGGGGCATGAGCCGTATCAGGAGATCAAGGGTGTGAGACATCCGTTCAGCGATGTCGAGATGGCGCAACGCGCGTTGGTGGCGTGGACACCTGGCCAGGCACCGGATATGCGGGAGGCAAAAGCATGATGCTGCTGTCGCAAGCCGCGCAAGTGTTGAGCGGCAAGCTCATCGGGTCGGACGTGGAATTCTCTGCCGTGTCCACCGACAGCCGCAAGATCGCGGCGGGCGATCTGTTCATCGCGCTGAAGGGTGAGAATTTCGATGGCAGTGCATTCGTTGCGGGCGCTGCAAGCGATGGTGCTGTCGCGGCGCTGGTGAATGCAGCGAGTTATTCTGGCGGCACATCGCCTTGTCCCCTGCTGCTGGTGGACGATACGCGTCTCGCACTGGGGCAGCTCGCCGCGTACTGGCGCGCGCAGTTTCCCATTCCCGTAGTGGCGCTGACCGGCAGCAATGGCAAGACCACGGTGAAGGAGATGCTGGCGTCCATCCTGCGTGTGGCGGCAGGGAACCCCGACGCGGTATTGGCGACGGAGGGCAACCTCAATAATGACATCGGCATGCCGCTCACCTTGCTCAAGCTGCGCGCCGCGCACCGCTATGCGGTGATCGAAATGGGCATGAATCATCCCGGTGAAATCGATTATCTCACTCGCATCGCCTGCCCCGATGTCGCCATCGTGAATAACGCATCTGGCGCGCATCTGGCCGGGCTGGGCACCGTCGAGGCAGTGGCGCTCGCCAAGGGCGAGATATTTGCCGGGCTGAAGGGAGAGGGCGTCGCCGTCATTAATGCGGACGATGACTTTGCGCCACTGTGGCGTGGATACGCCGCCACATACCAGGTGATGGATTTTGCTCTGGAGCATGCCGCTGCCGTGCGCGGCAACGGGCAGGCAGCCGCAGAGGGTACGCAAATGAGCGTGAATACCCCCGCCGGAGATTTTGTCGTGCGCCTGCAAGTGCCGGGTATGCACAATGCACGCAATGCACTGGCTGCGAGCGCCGCCGCCGTCGCCTTGAATATTCCGTTGCCTGCCATTGCGGCGGGGCTGGAAAAATTCGACGGCGTCGCCGGACGCATGCAGCGCAAATCCGCGCGATGCGGTGCACTGCTGATAGACGATAGTTATAACGCCAATCCCGCCTCGATGCGTGCGGCGCTGGCCGTGCTGGCGCAGATGTCGGGCAAACGTATTTTCGTGATGGGTGACATGGGTGAGCTGGGTGTGGACGCAGCTCGCTTCCATGCGGAGATAGGTGCGGACGCGAAACGGCTGGGCATCCAGCGCTTGCTGGCGCTGGGCGAATTGAGCCGCGAGGCCGTGCGCGCATGCGGCGCGGACGCGCAGCATTTCGAGCATATAGAGGATTTGCTGGCCGAACTGGATAGAGAGATGGGCGCAGGCAGCACGGTGCTGGTCAAGGGCTCGCGCTTCATGAGAATGGAACGGGTAGTGGCGCATTGCTGTGCGCAAGAGGAGGAAGCATGCTGCTCGCATTAGCGCAATGGTTCGCGCAAGACATCCGCACCTTCAGCGTGTTCAACTACATCACGCTGCGCGCCGTGCTGGCCGCGATGACTGCGCTGTTCATTTCTTTCATGGTAGGCCCGGCGATGATACGCAAGCTGGCCGCGATGAAGATCGGCCAGGCCGTGCGCACCGATGGCCCGCAAACGCATCTGGTCAAGGCCGGCACACCGACCATGGGCGGCGCGCTGATACTTACTTCGATCGCCATCACCACGCTGCTGTGGGGCGACCTGCACAATCCTTATATCTGGGTCGCGCTGTTCACCACGCTGGGCACGGGCGCCATCGGCTGGGTGGATGATTACCGCAAGGTTGTCTATCGCAATCCCAAGGGCTTGTCGGCCAAAGCCAAGATGTTCTGGCAATCGCTGATTGCACTGGCCGTGGGTATCTATCTGTGGCAACACGCCAGCTCGCCGGCGCACACCGAGCTCATCGTGCCGTTCTTCAAGTTCGTGGTGATCCCGCTGGGCGCTTTGGGATTCATCACGCTGGTTTATCTGGTCATCGTCGGCAGCAGCAATGCGGTGAACCTGACCGACGGCCTCGACGGTCTGGCGATTATGCCGACGGTGTTGGTGGCAAGCGCGCTCGCGATTTTCTCCTATGTGGCGGGCCATGCGGTGTTCTCCAAATATCTGGGCATGCCTTACATCCCCGGCGCAGGCGAACTCGCGGTGTTTTGCGCCGCGATAGCCGGGGCAGGGTTGGCTTTCCTGTGGTTCAACGCTTATCCGGCGGAAGTGTTCATGGGCGACGTGGGCGCACTGGCGCTCGGTGCGGCGCTGGGAGTGGTGGCCGTGATCGTGCGCCAGGAACTGGTGCTGTTTATCATGGGCGGCGTGTTCGTGGTCGAGGCCGTGTCGGTGATGTTGCAGGTGTCGTACTTCAAATACACCAAGAAAAAATACGGCGAGGGAAAACGCATCCTGCTGATGGCGCCCTTGCATCATCACTTCGAACAGAAGGGCTGGAAAGAAACGCAGGTCGTGGTGCGCTTCTGGATCATAACGATGTTGCTGGTGTTGTTGGGGTTAGCGACGTTGAAGTTGAGATAAGGCGTAGGGCGGGCTCTGCCCGCCATGTCGGGCGAAGCCCGACCTACATTGGGGATCAAACGTGATGCAATGGGCTGACAAAAAAGTGCTGGTGCTCGGTCTCGGTGAGACCGGGCTGTCGCTCGTGCGCTGGTTGAGCGCGCAGAGTGCGCACGTGCGCGCCGCCGACAGCCGCGACCTGCCGCCATCGTTGAACACACTGCGCGAACAATACCCCGAGGTGGAATTGCGCTGCGGCGTGTTCCGCAGCGAGTTGCTCGATGGCATGGAGTTGATCGCGGCCAGCCCCGGCGTACCTTTGCGCGACCCCTTGCTGGTGAAGGCCGCAGAGCGCGGCATCCCCATCATGGGCGACATCGAGTTGTTTGCGCAACGGATGGAAATGGAAAGCCGGGATGCGGCAAACAAGAAACCCGTGGTCATCGCTATCACGGGTTCCAACGGCAAGACTACAGTGACCAGCATGGTGGGTGCGATGTGCCGCGAGGCCGGTCTGGATACCGTGGTGGCGGGCAACATTTCGCCGGCGGTGCTGGATGTGTTGCTGGATCGCGAGTGCAAACAACCGGACGTGTGGGTGCTGGAACTGTCCAGCTTTCAACTGGAGACGACATACTCGCTCAGCGCCGATGCGGCGACCGTGCTCAACATCAGCGAGGATCATCTGGATCGTTATGCCGACATGGGCGAATACATTGCCGCCAAGGCGCGCGTATTCCGCAGCAACGGGCGCGTGAGTGGCGTGCAGGTGGTCAACCGCGACGATACAAACAGCATGGGCATGGCGCTGTCTGGCCGGCTGACGATCGCGTTCGGGCTGAATGAACCTTCCCCCAAGCACGAGGACGATTGGGGTGTAGTGCATGATGCGGGTGAGACCTGGCTGGTGCAGGGGCAGCAGCGCGTGTTAAACGCCGATGAGTTGCAAGTCGCGGGCATGCATAACGTGGCGAATGCGCTGGCAGCATTGGCCTTGTGCCGCAACGTCGGTTTGCCGCTGCGCCCATTGTTGAATGCCTTGCGTGTATTCAAGGGGCTGCCGCATCGCGTGGAATGGGTCACAGAGATCAGGGATGTGATCTATTACGACGATTCCAAGGGCACCAACGTCGGCGCTTCCGTGGCAGCGCTGCAAGGGCTGGGGCGCAAGAGCGTGTTGATCGCGGGCGGCGATGGCAAGGGGCAGGATTTCACGCCGCTGGCCCCGGCAGTGGCGCAGCATGCGCGCGCAGTGGTGCTGATCGGGCGCGATGCAGACAAGATCGCTGAGGCGCTGAAAGATTGTGGTGTGCTGCTGGCGCCCGCGCGCGATATGGACGATGCGGTGTGGCAGGCCGCCGCCATGGCTTTGCCGGGCGATGCAGTGCTGCTGTCGCCGGCTTGCGCCAGCTTCGATATGTTCCGCAATTACGAATACCGCGCAAAAGCGTTCATCGCCGCAGTGCAGGCTTTGCAACAGGAGGTGTCATGCACACGGCAATCCTGAAAGCTCCGCGCGCGGCGCTGGCGGAATACGATCAGATGCTGACCTGGGTCGTACTCGCGTTGTTGTGCATCGGTCTGGTGATGGTGTACTCGGCTTCCATCGCGACGGCCGAGGACAGCAAGTTTACCGGCTTCCACCCGACCTATTATCTGGTGCGCCACGGGATATTCATTTTTGTCGGCCTCGCCGCCGGAGTCGCTGCATTCCAGGTGAAAGTGGAGACCTGGCAGAAACTTGCCCCCTGGCTATTCATGGCGGGCGTGCTGCTGCTGGTGCTGGTGCTGATACCCGGCGTGGGCAAGTCGGTCAATGGCAGCCGCCGCTGGCTATCGTTATTCGTCATTAATCTGCAACCGTCTGAATTGATGAAGCTGTTCGCCGTACTGTATGCGGCCGATTACACGGTGCGCAAGGGCGTGGTCAAACACACTTTCGTCAAGGCTTTCCTGCCGATGTTCTCGGTGATGGGGCTGGTCGGCGCGCTGCTGCTGCTGGAGCCGGACATGGGGGCGTTCGTGGTGATCTGCTCGATCGCCATCTGCACCTTGTGGCTGGGCGGTTTCAACCTCAAGGTATTCGGCATGCTGATGTTCGCCCTGCCGCTGGCTTTCGTCGTACTCATCGGTTCCTCTCCTTACCGCATGCAGCGCATCAAAGGTTTCTGGGACCCTTGGTCCGACCCGTTCGGCAAGGGTTATCAGTTGAGTCATGCTTTGATCGCCTTCGGGCGCGGCGAATGGTTCGGCGTAGGGCTGGGCGCCAGCGTGGAGAAGCTATTCTACCTGCCGGAAGCGCATACCGATTTTCTGCTGGCGGTGATTGCCGAGGAACTCGGCTTTGTCGGCGTATGTGTCGTCATCCTGCTGTTCGCCGGGGTGCTGGTTCGCGCGTTCGCCATCGGTCGCCAGGCCGCGTTCCTGGATCGTCAGTTCGCCGCGCTGCTGGCGCAGGGCACGGCCGTATGGCTGGCCGTGCAGGCCATGATCAATATCGGCGTGAATATGGGCGTGTTGCCTACCAAAGGGCTGACCCTGCCCTTCCTGAGTTTCGGCGGCAGCGGTGTGGTGGTGAACTGTATCGCGGTGGCGATCCTGCTGCGTATTGATTGGGAGAACAGGCGAATGATGCGAGGGCAAACGATATGAATTTAATCCTCGCAAGAATGGATGTAGGCGTAGGTTGGGCTGCGCCCGCCATGTCGGGCATAGCCCGACCTACGTTCCAGCTCCTGCTCTGGGGCGGGATATGAAAAAGAGACCTTCCATCCTGATCATGGCCGGCGGCACAGGCGGCCATATATTCCCGGCCTTGGCCGTTGCCGACGAACTGCGTGCGCAAGGCTGGAAAGTCACCTGGATGGGTGCGCCCGGCAGCATGGAATTCGAACTGGTGCCCAAGCACGGTTACAAGTTGGTCATGGTGGATTTCTCCGGGCTGCGCGGCAAGGGGCTGCTGACCAAATTGCTGTTGCCGTTCACGCTGTCGCTGGCGCTGTGGCAAAGCGCGATGGCGCTGCTGAGTTGCCGTCCCGATGTGGTGCTGGGCATGGGCGGCTACATCACTTTCCCCGGCGGACTCATGGCTAAATTGCTGGGTTACCCGCTGGTGATCCATGAGCAGAACTCCATCGCCGGGTTGAGCAACAAGACTCTGGTGCGCTGGGCCACGCGCGTGTTGAGCGGCTTCCCCGATGTGCTGCCGGGCGCCGTATGGTGCGGCAATCCGGTGCGCAAAGAAATCGCCGCGCTGGCCGAGCCGCAGCAGCGCTACGCCGCGCGCAGCGGCAAGTTGAATGTGATGGTGCTGGGCGGCAGTCTGGGGGCGAAGGCGATCAACGAATGCATGCCAAAAGCACTGGCGCTGCTGCCCGAAGGATCGCGCCCCGACGTGTTGCACCAGACCGGCGCCAGACATCTCGAAAGCGTGCAGGCTGCATATCGGCAGGCAGGCGTCACGGGCGCGGAAGTCCAGCCTTTCCTCGACAACATGGCGTTTTTCTATGCGCAGGCCGATCTGGTGATTTGCCGCGCCGGGGCGCTGACTGTCGCCGAACTCGCGGCAGCGGGCGTGGCGAGCATATTGATCCCGTTCCCGTTTGCGGTGGATGACCACCAGACGGCGAACGCGCATTTCCTCAGCGACCGGGATGCGGCGATCCTGTTGCCGCAAAACGAATTGAACCCGCAGCGTCTGGCCGAACTGCTGCGCGATATGACGCACGAGCGCACGCTGCAAATGGCGCAGGCCGCGCGTCAACAGGCCAAGCCGGGCGCAGCGCAGTGCGTGGCTGAAATCTGTGTGGAACTCGCCGGGAGAGGCAAGAAGTGAAACATAAGGTCAAACATATCCACTTCATCGGCATCGGCGGTTCCGGCATGAACGGCATCGCCGAGGTGCTGCTCAATCTGGGTTTCCAGGTGAGCGGCTCGGATTTGTCCGACAGCGCAGTCACGCAACGCCTGCAACAGCTCGGTGCGAAAGTGTACGTGGGGCATGCAGAACAGAATCTGGCCGACGCGGATGCGGTGGTGGTGTCCACGGCGGTGAGCAATGACAATCCGGAAGTGCTGGCGGCGCGCGCGCGCAGGGTTCCGGTAGTGCCGCGCGCGATGATGCTGGCCGAACTCATGCGCTTGCGCCAGGGCATCGCCATCGCGGGCACGCACGGCAAGACCACTACCACTTCGCTGGTGGCCAGCGTGCTGGCGCGCGGCGGCTTCGATCCCACCTTCGTCATCGGCGGGCGGCTCAACAGCAGCGGTGCGAATGCGAAGCTCGGCACCGGCGAATTCATCGTGGTGGAGGCGGACGAATCGGACGGCTCGTTCCTGAACCTGCATTCCATCCTCGCGGTGATCACCAACATCGATGCCGACCACATGGAGACGTACGGCCACGACTTCGCCAAACTCAAACAGGCGTTCGTGGATTTCGTCGAGCACCTGCCATTCTATGGCCGCGCCATGCTGTGCGTGGATGACGCCAACGTGCGCGACATCCTGCCCGCCATCAGCAAGCCGGTGACTACTTACGGCTTCGCCGAAGATGCGCAGGTGCGCGCAGTCAACGTGCGCCACGAAAACGGCAAGATGCGCTTCACCGCGCTATGCCGCCACAACAGCGGTTGCGACACGTTACCGGCGAAGCCAGCCGATTGCGGGAGCAACCGCTCAGTCGCCGCTCCCGCACCAGACGGTTCCACAGCACCGTGTCGGGGCGATGCACCGGTCGATCTCGATGTCACGCTCAATCTGGCGGGGCTGCACAACGTGCAGAACGCGCTGGCAGCCATTGCCGTGGGACTCGAAGTCGGCGTGGCGGAAGACGCCATCGTCGCCGCGCTGGCCGAGTTCGAAGGCGTGGGGCGGAGGATGCAGCGCTATGGGGAAATTCCGGTGTCGGGTAGCGCAACGATTTCACCCTCACCCCAACCCTCTCCCTTGCAGGGCGAGGGGGCAAATGTTGCTGCCGCAAGCGGCAGATTTACTTTAATTGATGACTACGGCCATCACCCGATGGAGATGAAGGCGACCTTGGCCGCAGTGCGCGGTGCATTCCCGGGGCGACGCGTGGTGCTGGCATTCCAGCCGCACCGCTACACGCGCACGCGCGATCTGTTCGAGGATTTCGTGCAAGTGCTGTGCGGCGTGGATGCGCTGTTGCTGGCCGAAGTATATGCGGCGGGGGAGTCGCCCATCGTCGCGGCGGACGGGCGCACGCTGATGCATGCGGTGCGCGTGGCCGGGCAGGGCGAGGCGGTGTTCGTCGAGCACATCGCCGACATGCCGCAGGCAATATTGAAAATGGCCAGGCCGCATGACGTGGTGCTGACCATGGGCGCGGGTTCCATCGGCGGCGTACCCGCGCAGGTGCGGCAACTGGCCGGAGCGGCGGCATGAATATGAGCGAACCGGCCAAGTTCCCCACCGAAAACCTGCGCGGCATCCTGCGCAGCGATGTGGACATGAGCCGCCATGTGAGCTGGCGCGCGGGCGGCCGTGCGCAGCGCATGTATCAGCCCGCCGATCTGGCCGATCTCGCGGCATTCCTGCACGCGCTGCCGGAGGACGAGCCGCTGCTGGCAGTCGGTCTGGGCAGCAATTTACTGGTGCGCGACGGTGGACTGCGCGGCACGGTGCTGCTGCTGCATGCGGCGCTGGATGAATTGCGCATCGAAGTGGATGGTTCCATTTATGCGCAGGCCGGAGTGCCCGGAGCCAAGCTCGCGCGTTTCGCGGCATCGCACAATCTGGGCGGTGCGGAATTCTTTGCCGGCATCCCCGGCACCGTGGGCGGCATGCTGGCGATGAATGCGGGTTGTTACGGCAGTGAGACCTGGGACAAAGTGGAGCGGGTGCAGGTGGTGACGCGCAGTGGCGAATTGCTGGAGCGTACCGCACAGGATTACGACATCGCCTATCGCCACGTGGCATTGCATGCAGGGCAACAGGAGCTCTTCGCCGGTGCATGGCTCAGGTTTGCCGCAGGCGATGGAGCAGCATCGCGCGAGGCGATCAAGATGCTGCTGGAGAAACGTATCAGCAGCCAGCCCCTGCAATTGCCGAATGCGGGTTCGGTGTTTCGCAATCCGCCAGGGGATCACGCGGCGCGCCTGATCGAATCCTGCGGTTTGAAAGGTCGGGGCGTCGGCGGCGCGCAGGTATCGGAGAAGCACGCGAACTTTATCGTGAATGCGGGAGGCGCCACGGCGGCGGATATCGAGAACCTGATTAACGAAGTGCAGGCGGCGGTGCGGCAACAGACAGGCATTGAACTGCATCGTGAAGTGAGAATTATTGGTGAAAACCTTGTTTAGCCACAGAGAGCACAGAGATCACAGAGAGGGCGCAGGTTCTCTCTGTGATCTCTGTGCTCTCTGTGGCTGGTTTGGATTTTAAGATGAATCAAGCACAGAAATTTGGCAAAGTCGCAGTCCTGTTCGGCGGTCGTTCCGCCGAGCGCGAGGTGTCGCTCAAGAGCGGCAATGCGGTGTTGTCTGCGTTGCAGTGCAGCGGCGTGGATGCGCACGCCTTCGACCCGGCGCAACGCGATTTGTCCGAGCTGAAACTGGAGAAATTCGATCGTGTGTTCATCGCGCTGCACGGGCGCTACGGCGAAGACGGCACGGTGCAGGGCGCGCTCGAGCTGATGGGCATTCCCTATACCGGCAGTGGCGTGCTGGCCTCGGCGCTGGCGATGGACAAATGGCGCACCAAGCTGGTGTGGCAGGCGGCAGGCTTGCCGATCCCGGCGTATGAGTTGCTCACTGCAACCAGCGACTTCGATGCGGTGGTGCAGCGCCTGGGCCTGCCGTTGTTTGTGAAACCGGCCAACGAAGGTTCCAGCGTGGGAATCAGCAAAGTGAAGCAGGCGGGCGAACTGCGTGCAGCTTACGAGGCAGCAGCGCAACACGACAAGCTGGTGATCGTGGAACAGTACATCGGCGGCGGCGAATACACCGCTGCGATACTCGGCGGGCAGGCGCTGCCGGTGATCAAGATCGAGCCGGCCAACGAGTTCTACGACTACGAGGCGAAATACCTGCGCGACGACACGCGCTACCTGTGTCCGTGCGGGCTGTCACCGGAAAAAGAAAAAGAGATGCAGCATTTCGCGCAGCTCGCGTTCGCGCTGATCGGCGGCACGGGCTGGGGGCGCGTGGATTTCCTGATGGACGAAGCGGGCAAGCCTTACCTGCTGGAGATCAATACCTCGCCCGGCATGACCGACCATAGTCTGGTGCCGATGGCCGCGCGTCAGGCAGGAATGAGTTTCGGGCAACTGGTGCTTAAGGTTCTGGAGTTGAGCGGGATTAAAGACTGTTCTTCACGTTTGCCTCATCTCCCGCAAGCGGGAGAGGGTTTGGGGAGAGGGTGATGTGGGATGACGCACAGGCGCTGCGCAAATTGACCAACGCGCTGTTTGGCATCAGCTTTGCGCTGGTGTTGTTCGGGGCGCTGCATTTTGCGCTGCACCTGCCGGTGTTTCCGCTGCGCGCGGTGCAATTGAGCACGGCTCCGCAACGCGTGGAGGCCGCGCAGGTAGAGGCTGTGGTGCGCGAGGGATTTCGCGGGAATTTTTTTACGGTCGATCTGGAAGAAGTGCGCAAGGCGTTCGAGCATCTGCCCTGGGTGCGCAAAGCCAGTGTGCGGCGCGAGTTTCCGTGGAAGCTGAAAGTGGAGCTGGAAGAGCAGGTGGCGCTGGCGCACTGGAACGATGCGGCGCTGGTGAATACGCATGGCGAGGTATTCGCGGGGGAGTGCGAGAGGGTGATGCCGCAGGCGTCGGGTACACGCCGGCCCCCCCTTTGCGGGGAGAGTGAACAGGCGATGCCGAAGTTTGTGGGCCAGCCGGATAGCTCGGCCGAAGTGACGCAGATGTACCACGCTCTCGGTGAGCAGATCGCGCCGCTCAAACGCAAGATTGCGCAGATCAGCCTGTCGCCACGCCGTGCCTGGCAGTTGCGCCTGGATAACGGCATGGTGCTGGAGCTGGGACGCGATCTGGCGCAGCAGCGACTGGCGCGCTTTGTCGCAGTGTATCCATACAGTCTGGCGACGTTGCCGTCGGCAGCGCGTTATGTGGACTTGCGTTATCGCAACGGTTTTGCCGCCTCGTTGCCGGGCGGGCAGGGTTAGAACGGAAGAGTTGAGGGACTGGAGATGGTAATGAGCAAAAGCAGGGAAACCAAAAATCTGATCGTCGGACTGGACATCGGCACCTCAAAGATCGTCACCATCGTCGGCGAGATCAAGCCCGATGGCGCGCTGGAGGTGATAGGCGTGGGGACGCATGAGTCCTCAGGCATGAAGAAAGGCATGGTGGTCAACATAGACGCAGCAGTGAGCGCGATCCAGCGCTCGCTGGGCGATGCCGAGCTCATGGCCGACTGCAAGATACGCGAGGTGTATACCGGCATCGCGGGCAGCCATATCAAGGGTTCCAATGCCAACGGCATGGTCAAGATCAAGGACAAGGAAGTGATGCAGGCCGACATAGACCGCGTGATGGAAACCGCCAGTTCGATCAGCCTGCCGAGCGACCAGCAGACGCTGCATATCCTGGCGCAGGAATTCAGCATAGACGGGCAGGAAGGTATCAGCAAACCGCTGGGCATGAGCGGCATGCGTCTTGAGGTGGAAGTGCATATCGTCACCGGTGCGGTGGCGGCAGTGCAGAACATTATGAAGTGCGTGCATCGTTGCGGGCTCGAAGTGCGCGAGATGATTTTGCAGCCGCTTGCATCGAGCAAAGCGGTGCTGGCCGACGACGAGCTCGATCTCGGCGTGTGCCTGGTGGACATCGGTGGCGGCACCACTGATGTGGCGATCTTCACCGGCGGCGCGATCCGCCACACCGCCGTGATTCCTATCGCAGGCGATCAGATCACCAACGATATCGCGATGGCGCTGCGTACGCCGACCAAGGACGCGGAAGACATCAAGATCAAATACGGCTGCGCGCTGCGCCAACTCGCCGATGATGCGCCGATCGAGGTGCCCGGCGTGGGCGAGCGCGGGACGCGCATGCTGTCGCGCCAGACCCTGGCGGAAGTCATCGAGCCACGTGTGGAAGAACTGTATTCGCTGGTGCAGACGGAATTGCGCCGCAGCGGCTTCGAGGATTTGCTGTCCTCCGGCATCGTCATCACCGGCGGCAGCAGCGCCATGCACGGCATGGTCGAACTGGGCGAAGAAATATTCCACCTGCCGGTGCGTCTGGGGCTGCCGCGCTATGTCGGCGGCCTGTCCGACGTGGTGAAAACGCCGCGCTATTCCACCGGTGTCGGATTACTGCTTTATGGCTTGGAACAGCATCAGCGCCACGAGGCGGCGCGCGAGCATTCGGGTTCGTTCAGCGATGTGCTGGAAAGGATGAAGGCATGGTTCCAGGGAAATTTTTGACGGGTTGATTTTGGCAGTATGGATACGGGCGATTTATTTGGTGCGGTTCGGTTTTGTAATTTAGATAGGGGAGAAGACAATGTTTGAAATCATGGATGCACAACCTCAAGGTGCGGTGATCAAGGTGATCGGCGTAGGCGGCTGCGGCGGCAATGCGGTGAATCACATGATAGAGCAGACCGTGAATGGCGTGGAATTCGTCGCCATCAACACCGACGCGCAGGCGCTCAGGAACAACAAGGCGCGCAACCAGTTGCAGATCGGTGGCGGCCTGACCAAGGGGCTGGGCGCAGGCGCCAAGCCGGAAGTCGGGCATGCGGCCGCGATGGAAGACCGCGAACGCATCGCCGAGATGCTGGAAGGCGTGGACATGGTGTTCATCACTGCCGGCATGGGCGGCGGCACAGGCACGGGCGCGGCTCCCGTGGTGGCCGAGATCGCCAAGCAGAAGGGCATACTCACCGTGGCCGTGGTGACCAAGCCGTTCGAGCACGAGCGCAAGCGCATGCAATTGGCACAGGTCGGCATCGAAGCGCTGGCCGAGCATGTGGATTCGCTGATCATCGTGCCGAATGAAAAGCTCATGACCGTACTGGGCGAAGACACCACCCTGCTGGATGCCTACCGTGCTTCCAACGGCGTGCTGCAAGGCGCCGTGGCGGGTATCGCCGAAGTGATCAATGTGGACGGTATGGTCAATGTGGACTTTGCTGACGTGCGCACCCTGATGTCGGAAAACGGCATGGCGATGATGGGCTCGCATACGGCCTCCGGCGCGGAGCGCGCGAAAGAGGCGGCGGAGGGCGCGATGGCCAGCCCGCTGCTTGACGACGTGGATCTGTCGGGCGCGCGCGGCGTGCTGGTGAACATTACGGCCAGCTCCAGCTTCACTATGCGCGAATACAAGGAAGTGATGCGCAGCGTGCAGGGTGTTGCCGCCGAAGATGCCACGGTGATCGTCGGTCAGGTGTTCGATGAAGCGATGGGCGACACCCTGCGCGTGACCATAGTCGCTACCGGGCTGGGTCTGCCGTTGGCGCGCAAGCAACCCAAGCCGGAACTGATCTATGAGCGGGAGCAGGAATTGCGTACCGGCACACACGACGCAGTCTCGGTGAATTACACCGAATTGGACAAGCCGGCAGTGATGCGCAGTGGCCGTCATCGCGAAGCGATCGAGGCGATGAAGCAGTCGGGCGTGGATATGCTGGACATCCCGTCGTTTTTGCGCAAGCAGGCGGACTAAGGAACAAGACGCAAGTTGCGAGGAGTGAGCGGTTTCCTTGTGTCTTGAACCTGTTGCGGGCATGTTAAACTGTGCCCCTGTTATTCGGGTTTGAAGCGAGATGGTCAGGCAACGTACATTGAAGAATCCGGTGCAGGCGACCGGGGTGGGGCTACATACCGGCGAGCGGGTCGATCTCGCCCTGCGTCCCGCGCCCGCCGACACCGGCATCGTGTTTCGCCGCGTGGATCTGAATCCGCCAGTGGAGATACGCGCCGAAGCTCATGCGGTGAAGGACACGCGTTTGTCCACCTGCATGGAAGCGAACGGTGCGCGCGTCGCCACCATCGAGCATCTGATGTCGGCTTTTGCCGGCCTGGGGATAGACAATGCCGTGGTCGAATTGAACAGCCCGGAAGTTCCCATCATGGACGGCAGTGCGGGCACGTTCATCTTTCTGTTGCAGTCCGCCGGGATAGTCGAGCAGTCTGCTGCGAAAAAATTCATCCGCATCAAGAAGACCGTTGAGGTCAAGGATGGCGACAAGTGGGTGCGCTTCGAGCCGTTCAACGGCTACAAGCTTGCTTTCACCATCAACTTCGCCCACCCGGTATTCGCTGCCACCAAACAGCAGGTGACGGTTGATCTGGATGAAGAGTCCTACGTCAAGGAGGTGAGCCGCGCCCGCACTTTCGGTTTCATGCAGGAAGTCGAGGCCATGCGCGCGCAGGGCCTGGCCTTGGGCGGCAATCTGGATAATGCCATCGTGATGGACGAATACCGCGTCATCAATCCGGACGGACTGCGTTTCGAGGACGAGTTCGTCAAGCACAAGGTGCTGGATGCCATCGGCGATCTGTATATGCTGGGCTACCCGTTGATCGGCGCATTCTCCGGCTACAAATCCGGCCACGCACTCAATAATGCGCTGGTGCGCACCCTGTTGGCGGATGAACAGGCATGGGAGTTCGTGACTTTCGGCAAGGCGGAGGAAGCGCCTGCATTTTTGCGTTTGCAACTGCAAACCGCCTGATCGCAACACACCGTCTTCTCTGCCGGGGGAAACGCCATGCTTATCCTGCGCTTGTTGTTCATGTTCTCTGCGCTGGCCATTGTATTGGCTGGCGGCCTGTATATCTTCACACGCAAACATTACTACCTGAGGCTGGCCTGGCAGATCGTGCGCTTTACGGTGTTTGCGCTGCTCATATTCGGCGCGTTGTTCTTGCTGGAGCGTTATGTATTGATAGGCTGGCGCATTCTGGTGTGAAGGCGTTGATCTTTGGCGGGTGGCACGCAGTCTGTTCGATGCTGCACATATCGGCGCACAATCGCGGTTGACAGTCGCACCTTTAAACATTAAATTCCATACCTTAGCATTTCACTCAACAACCCCCAGTTTTTAACTTTAAATAAGGAGATAAACCATGGCAGTTCTCGTCGGCAAGTCTGCGCCCGATTTCACCGCACAAGCGGTGATGGGCAACAACGAAATCAAGAGCTTCACTTTTTCCGAGTTCACGAAGGGCAAGTATGCCGTGGTGTTCTTCTATCCGTTGGACTTCACCTTCGTGTGTCCGTCCGAGCTGATCGCCTTCGATCACCGCCTGGAAGAATTCAAGAAGCGCAACGTGGAAGTGATCGGCGTCTCTATCGATTCCCAGTTCACCCATCTGGCGTGGAAGAACACGCCGGTGGACAAGGGCGGCATCGGCCAGGTTGGTTACCCCATGGTGGCTGATATCAAGCACGATATCTGCAAGGCCTACGACGTGGAAGCTGCTGGCGGCGTGGCATTCCGTGGCTCCTTCCTGATCGACAAGGCCGGAGTGGTGCAGCATCAGGTAGTGAACAACTTGCCGCTGGGCCGTAACATAGACGAGATGCTGCGCATGGTGGACGCGCTGCAATTCACCGAAGAGCACGGCGAAGTCTGCCCGGCAGGCTGGAGCAAAGGCAAGGCCGGCATGAAGGCCTCAACCAGCGGTGTTGCAGAGTACCTGGCCGGACACGCAAAAGAACTGTAGTCCGGCTCGTGCCACAGACAATCAAGCCACCCTCGCGGTGGCTTTTTTGTTGTCCGAAAATTCCCTCTCCTCAATCCTCCCCCGCAAGCTGGGGAAGAGGCAAACGAGTAAAACAACTCTCCAGCCCTTGGGCAAGGGCTGCTACAATTTCCGCTATTTCATCATGGTTGGTTAAAGGGTACTCATGCTGCTCTGGTTCGTCATCGCCTATTGGGTCATCTCGGTTGGCATCGGCCTGTACGCCGCGACCCGCGTACATAACACTAAAGATTTCGCCATCGCCGGGCGGCATCTGCCGTTCTATATGGTCACGGCGACGGTGTTCGCCACCTGGTTCGGTTCGGAGACCGTGCTCGGCATTCCTGCCACTTTTCTCAAAGAGGGCTTGCACGGCGTGGTGGCCGATCCGTTCGGCGCTTCGATGTGTTTGATCCTGGTTGGGCTGTTTTTCGCCGCACCGTTGTACCGCATGAATCTGCTGACCATAGGCGATTTCTACAAGAAGAAATTTGGTCGCAGTGTGGAAGTGCTGACCACCATCGCCATTGTGATCTCCTACCTCGGCTGGGTGGGCGCGCAGATCACCGCGCTGGGGCTGGTGTTCAACGTGGTGTCGGCCGGCGAGATCAGCAAGCTCGCCGGGATGTGGATAGGCTCCGGCACTATCCTGATCTATACCTTCTTCGGCGGTATGTGGGCGGTGGCGGTCACCGACTTCCTGCAAATGATCATCATCGTCATCGGCATGCTGTTCATCGGCCACGAGATCAGCGGTCAGGTCGGCGGCGTGGGCGTGGTGGTGGAACATGCGACGCAGGCGGGTAAATTTGATTTCTGGCCCACGCTTGATCTCAAGGAAGTCATCGCCTTTGCTGCTGCGTGGGTGACCATGATGTTCGGCTCGATTCCGCAGCAGGACGTGTTCCAGCGCGTGCAATCTTCCCGCACGGAAAAAATCGCCATCTGGGGAACGGTGTTCGGCGGTTGCCTGTATTTCGTGTTCGCTTTCGTGCCGATGTTCCTCGCCTACTCGGCCACGCTGATTGATCCGAAGATGGTGGAAAGCCTGATCGACGAAGACCCGCAGATGATTTTGCCCACGCTGGTGATGAATCATGCGCCGCTGTTCGCGCAGGTGATGTTCTTCGGCGCGTTGTTATCCGCCATCAAGAGCTGCGCCTCCGCCACGCTGCTGGCGCCGTCGGTGACCTTCAGCGAGAACATCCTCAAGCCGATGCTGGGACACAAGCTGTCCGACCACAAAATGCTGCGACTCATGCGCAGCGTGACGGTGGCGTTCACCATCCTGGTTACGCTGTATGCGATGAACTCCAAGGCCAGCATCTTCAAGATGGTCGAGAACGCCTACCAGATCACGCTGGTCATGGCCTTCGTGCCGCTGGTGGCGGGGATCTACTGGAAGCGCTCCAACACACAAGGTGCGCTGGCAGCGATCTTCTGCGGTCTATCGGTGTGGCTCGGCATCCTTATTTTCGGGCCGGAAGATCCCTTCGTTCCGGCGCATTTCGCCGGCATGTTCGCCAGCTTGTTCGGCATGGTGGCTGGGTCGTTGCTGCCCAGCGTGGTGGGCAAGCCGCTGCCGCAGGAGCCGGAACATGCCGAGTTGCATCACCATGCGGCCAGCCATACCGAGCATGTGGCGGAGCATCCGCACCATCATGTTACGCAGCACGGCAAGCATTAAGTCGCGACTGTCATGTTCTTGTCACAATTCTTTCATACCATCGCAAGCTGTCAGGAATAAATACGATGGAGAAGAATATGGCGGCAAACATTTTGTTGGTGGAAGACGAACCGGCGATACAGGAACTACTGGCATTCAACGTGACCCAATGCGGCTACCGCGCGATTCAGGCATATGATGCCGCCAGTGCCATGTCGCACATCAGCCGCGCATTACCCGATCTGATCCTGCTCGACTGGATGCTGCCCGGCACCAGCGGTGTGGAACTGGCGCGGCGCCTGCGCGCCGAGCAACGCACCCGCAACATCCCCATCATCATGCTCACCGCACGCACCGACGAACGCGACAAAATATTGGGACTGGAATCCGGTGCCGATGACTACATCACCAAGCCGTTCTCGCCGCGCGAACTGATGGCGCGCATCCGCGCCGTGCTGCGCCGCCGCATGCCGCAGATGAGTGACGAAACGGTTTCTGCAGGCGGGCTGGAGCTGTCGCCGACCACGCACCGCGTGAATGCCAAGGGTGCGATGCTGGATCTGGGCCCCACCGAATTTCGCCTTCTGCATTTCTTTATGACCCACGCCGAACGCGTATACAGTCGCTCGCAGTTGCTGGATCAGGTGTGGGGCGACCACGTGTTCGTGGAAGAGCGCACAGTGGATGTGCATATCCGCCGTCTGCGCCAGGCGCTGGAGCCATCCGGCTGCGATGGTCTGGTGCAGACCGTGCGCGGCAGCGGCTATCGTTTTTCGGCGAGCTGAATTTATTGCGATATATCGTCTGGCGGTTCGCCGCAGGCTGCGCTGATCATTTATTTGGCGCGGCCAGAAACATCCTGCAGGGAATCTTCCGCCGCTCTTTCCGGAAAATTTCCAGCCTGTCGGTATGCGAGTCACAAGCGGCAAGCAAGGCAGGAGGCGTGTTGCGGAGAAATACTGTGCTTGACGGCGGAGCGCTGAATGGGTTTTACTTCGGCAGTTTTCGGAGAAGTTGAAATTTCATTCAATCCAAAGGGAGCTTGCAGCATCGAGATATTCTTGAATTCGAAACCATTGAATTATTCATGGTAAAGAAGATGTCCTGCCGTTGATGCTACTCGATGACAAGCCTTATGCTTGAAACTACCATTCAGGCCAGCCATAAAACATGGCCATTACTTCGGTTCCGGTTCGGGTGAATGAAGAGCTGCGTTCTTTGCCCGTGGTGAAGAATATTCATCCTGTGCGGGTAGTCATCTGGGGGACATATGACTCGGGCAAGCCGCGCGTAAGAATACTTGAGCGCGGTTTGCGCGAGAATGGTGTTGAGGTGATTTGCTGCCACTGCGAGGTATGGCGGGGGGTTGAAGATAAAAGCCAGGTAAAAGGGCTGGCCCGGAAAGCGGCTATCGCGTTCAAGTGGCTATCGGCTTACCCTTCGCTGCTCTATAACTATTTGAGATTGCCCAAGCATGATGTTGTGATCGTGCCTTATCTGGGGCATCTGGATGTGCTGGTTCTTTGGCCCTTTGCCAGATTGCGTGGAGTGCCGATCGTGTGGGACGCCTTTTTATCGCTCTACAACACGATTGTTGAAGACCGTCGCCTATTGGGTGCGTGCAATCCGTTGGCCAAGCTGATATGGGTTTGGGAATGGCTCGCTTGCCGTGCGGCCAGGCGAGTGGTTCTGGATACTCGCGCTCACGGAGATTACTTCGCGCAGACTTTTCATGTGCCCGGCGCGAAGATGGCCTCGGTGTTCGTGGGGGCGGAGCCTGAGGTTTTCCCCTGCCTGGATGAGCAGCCTGCAGCCGGGATGCCGCCGGTGGTGCTCTTCTATGGTCAATTCATTCCGCTTCACGGCATTGACACCATCATCAATGCGGCGCGTATCGCCAGGCATGAACCCATTGAATGGACCATCATCGGGAGCGGGCAGGAGGCGGCGCGTATACGAGAGTTGCTGGATGCCGATCCCTTGCCCCGCCTGAAGTGGATACCGTGGGTGGAATATGGGGAACTGTCTGACTGGTTGCGGCGTGCCACGGTCTGCTTGGGAATTTTTGGCGATACCGATAAGGCGGCGCGGGTGATTCCGAACAAAGTGTTTCAGATACTCATGAGCGGGAAGCCATTGGTCACGCGGGATTCGATAGCTATGCGCGAACTGGTTGCTCCCGGCCATGCGGGCGTTTGGCTGGTGCCGCCAGCCGATCCCGGTGCCTTGCTTGATGCAGTGCGGGCGGCGATACAGGAGCCGGTGCATGGCGGATTGCATGGCTCATTGCGGGAACGTATCAGTCCGCGCGCCATTGGCGCCAGCTTGCTGGCTGTCATGAACGATATTGGAGCCGGTTGAAGAACCATGGAATATCATCCGTCATATGGCCCGGTAGTGCCGGAAAAAGGTTGGGTGCCGGCGCCTAGTTTTCTGTTGCGGCGGGATCGGATTCTGCGGCGACTGGATGGATTGCCGACAGGCCATCTGCTTGAGATCGGCTGCGGAGCGGGCACGCTATTGCATGAGCTGAATCGGCGCGGATTTGTCTGCGAGGCATTGGAGACGTCGGAAACTGCGCTCGATATCGCGCGCCATGTTAATGCGGATGATGTGGTTTTACACAGGTTTCCTCAGCCGCACTGGACGAACAGGTTCGACTACCTGTTCGCTTTCGAGGTGCTGGAGCATATCGAAGATGATCATGCGGCGTTGGCCGTTTGGCGCTCGTGGCTTAAGCCTGGCGGGATGATGTTCATATCTGTTCCGGCGCATGCCAGCAAGTGGAGCGCCTCAGATGTGTGGGCCGGACATCTGAGGCGCTATGAACGTTCCGGTTTGGCCGATCTTGTTGTTTCCAGCGGATTCGTGATCGAGCATTTTGAATCCTATGGTTTTCCGCTGGCGAATATGCTCAGCTCGTTGCGTGCACGCGTGCATGCCCGTGACCTCGATGCAAGGCGCCAGGCCAGTCATGATGAACGCGCATATAACAATGAACTGAGCGGCATCCAGCGCAAGGCAGAATCAACGCTTTATCCGTTCCTGAACAGCTTGCCCGGCAGAATATTGATGTATGGCGCTTGCCAGCTTCAGGACTGGAGCGCTGGCAGGGACTGGGGTACGGGATATCTGGTATTGGCAAGGAACAACGGGTAGCGATTGCCTCTGCCCCGTTTCTTATGCCATTTATTCAGATGTGAGGGCTGGCAGGCAATCTCAATCAGAAGAGGGATATATGCAACTAGAGCCTACGGGTGAACGTATGATCGAGGAGTTCTACCGCAGCTCCCCGGGGAATTACCTGATCTTTCTGTTTCACATGGCTACTTATAATTTTGCACGGGACTACGTGCAGGGCAAACATGTGCTCGACTATGGCTGCGGCAGTGGATATGGGACGCATCATCTGGCCTCATGCTGCGCCGACATCGTCGGTGTGGATATCGCCGGGGATGCTATCGAATATGCGCAGGCACATTACCAGTCAGGCAACCTGACGTATGTACATATCAAACCCGCTGACCAGGCGCCTCTGCCATACGCTGACGCCAGCTTTGATACGGTATTATCTTTTCAGGTCATCGAGCATATCCGGGACACGGGTTCTTACTTGTCAGAGATCCGACGGGTACTCAAACCGGGAGGCATTTTCGTTTGTGCTACCCCGGATCGCATAACGCGGCTTTGGCCAGGGCAAAAGCCGTGGAATATGTGGCATGTCCATGAATACGATGCTGCCGGATTCGAGAGTGCATTGGCAGAATATTTCCGGGATATTGCGTTGCAACGCATGGGGGGCAGGCGGGGTGTGCTTGAACCCGAGATACGTCGTACCCGCTGGTTGAGGTGGGTTACGCTTCCGGTTACTCTTCCTTTCATGCCTGATGCGGTACGTGTTGCAGCCTTGAAGTTTCTAAAACGGCTTGCCGCTTTGCGCGGAAAAGAATCTGCGCTGCCACTGTGCGAATTTCCGTTCCAGGAGTCCGATCTGGTGATTGCGCCGGATGCCGAGCCCAGCGTCAATTTGATTGCGGTAGCCTGTAAACCATGACCGCTAAAACTCTATGGCGGACGGCGAGCATGCTGTTTGCTTTGATCGCGGGCATTTACTTTGTCCGCTACGCCGCAGAACATGTCAGTGGTCTTCCGCCGCTATCCTGGGGGCCGCTGACTTGGGCCTTGTTGCTTGCCTCCATCTTTTTATGGGCAGGGATCATGATTGTGGGCGCCTTGATCTGGAGAAGCCTGCTTGCCGATCTGGATATCCGGCTGAAATGGCGCGATTGCCTGACCATTTATGGAATATCCCAACTGGGGAAATATTTACCCGGCAATATAGGCCACCATGTCGGGCGTGTGGTGCTGGCCAAACAGTCTGGTGTTCCGGCAACGGGCACATTGCAAGCCATGCTGGTCGAAATGATTTGCGGCGTAGGGGTTGCGTCCGGCATCGCACTCGTCGGCATGATATCGGGAAGCGATTCTGGATTGTCGCCCGTGGTGCTGATATTGCTTTTTATCGCCACACTGCCGGGTACATGGGCAGCGTTGAATATTGCGAAGAGGTTCTTCCCGAAGGTGATGGCCCGTATTCCGGGGGGCGAGCATATTGCGCCACCCCGAATAGCTACATTGATGTTTGTAAGCCTGCTTTATCTGGCCACCTTCCTTGCCGTGGGATTATTGATGGATGTGCACGCCAGATTTCTGTTCAGCGCGCAAACCAGCCACGTTCCCGTTTTAGTGGTCGCTTTTGCCTGGTCATGGCTGGCTGGCTATATAACACCGGGGGCGCCAGCCGGCCTCGGTGTGCGCGAGGCAGTGCTGGTGTCCGTGCTGACACCTGTATATGGCGCCAGTGTCTCAGTAGGTCTGACTCTTGTGCTCAGGGCTGTGAGTACACTGGGAGATATGCTGGCTTTCCTGGGGGCAATGCTGCTGTCGTGGTCTAGTCATGGCGGCAAGCGTGCAGCCTAGGGGGCTCATCCCTGTTTCGTGCAGGTCAACGCACTAGTCTTTCTTCCTGTCGAGATCGAGTTTTCGAATGCGGTACTGCACGTCTTCGAGCAGCTTACGGTTCACGCTCAGCAGATCGGCAACGAATGCAATGATCATGGTCTGGAATCCCATGCCGAGAAGAATCGAGGCAAGAATCAGGGATTGGACATGGCCGCTGGAAGAGTCGAAATACATGAGTGCCAGAAACCGGATTCCGAGCAGCAATCCAATCGCGAAGAGAAACAGGCCTATGCTCATGAAGAAACGGAAAGGCCGATACACCACGAAAATGCGGACGATGGTTGAAATGGAATTTTTGATGTATGAAGGAATGCCTTTCATCAGGCGCGAAGGGCGCAGGTCGCCGTTCACCTGAATCGGCACCGCCATAATGGACATGTTCTTCTGCCCGGCCTGGATAATGGTTTCCAGGGTGTAGGTATAGGTGTTGAACACATTCAAGCGCATGGCTGCATCCCGTGTCATTGCGCGAAACCCGCTTGGGGCGTCATCAATGTTCGCGCCGCTGACAACCCGCACTACCCAACTGCCGAATGCCTGGAGGATTTTTTTCAGGGGGGAAAAGTGTTCAATGTCCTTTATGGGGCGGGCGCCTACAACTATGTCCGCTCTTTTTTCCAGGATAGGTTTCAGTAAATCCGGGATGTTGCCCGCGTTGTATTGATTGTCCGCGTCCGTGTTGACAATCACATCTGCCCCAAGTTTGAGGCATGCATCAAGCCCTGCCATAAAACCTTTCGCCAGTCCCTGATTCTTGGTGAGACTGACAATGTGATCTGCCCCGTTTGCTTTTGCCACCTCGACCGTGTTGTCAGTGCATCCATCGTCAATAATAAGCCACTCCACCGAATCAAATCCTGCCAGAGTTCGAGGTAGTTCATCCAGCGTGACTGCAAGCGTATTCGCTTCATTGAAGCACGGGATTTGAATAATGAGTTTCATTGGCATCTCGGAATTGGCAGCCTACTGTTGAAGGTCGAACAACGTGACGCCATCCACATAAAAAACAGGGGGGGCTTCATTTGTTATGAGTGCCAGCATCTTCCGGAAGTATAGTGCCCTTTCCCCAACCTGGGCATATCCGCCGTACGGACTGACCAGAAATTCGCGGTATGACTCCTCAAACCGGCCGTATCCCATGTCTTGCAACATAATATAACGTATTCCTTGAGATCTCAGGAATTGGATCATGTCGTTAGCATTGCCATTGAGCGGCATGTTCACCCACGGGTTCATTAATCCTTGAGCACGCACTGAGTAAATCTCGTTTCTGGCAAAATCGAGCTGTCCGGGTACGGAAATCCACGCAAGAATTTTCTGCCCAGGCGCGGTTTTATTTTGGGCTTCACGAATTAGACGGCTGGTCTCCGGCGAGGTCAGGGTGCGATTTTCTCTGAGATAGGCTTTGCTTACGGGGAAGGAGATCGTCATGTGTTGGGCATATGCGAGCTTGATGCGTGCAACGAAACTGCCTCCGAGAAAGATGATCGCGAAAAGCGGCATGGACATAGCCAGGATCATTTGTGCTTTGGGTGGGTGCTGCGATAGCTCGCCGGGTTTTGCTACAGCGGCGGACAGCCAGGCGAATGGCAGTGCCGCTATCAGCACAGGACAGGAATAACGCAGCGCGACTGCCGGACTGGCCACGAATCCGTTGAACAGATAGGTGGTGACGGCGGCCATGCAGGCTGCCGCCACAACAAGGGAATAGCCGCGTTGCAGTGGAGCGGTGCGATTGCGAAGAATACTGAAGCAAGCGTGCCCCCCAATGGCGCACAGCATCAATACCATGATTCCGTAGCTTAGAAACCAGCCGCCGTAATTCGTGATGCGGGTGGAGAACAATTGGGCTATATCGCCACTGGGCAGGCGAACCCCCTGGTCTATCGCTACGGCTGGCGGATGAAATATTTCGCGGACTGCGATCAGGTAGTTCGTGGCATGCAAGGCAAACCAAGGTAGCAAAGCCAGGAAAGCCCCCAGAATTATGATGCCGCAAATCTTCAAAGCTTTCCGCTTTTCATCCGCAATCATCAGTACGCCGGCGAGAAAAATAGCGGCATAGGTCAAGGCGAAACTGAGGAAAGTGTATTTGAGCGCAATCAAGCCAGCCAGGAGCAGACCCAGTATCCCGGCTGCAACTATCGGGATGTCGCCAGTGCCCGATTTTTCCATCTGGTCGAGCAGATGGAGGCTGGCAAAACAGATCCCCAGAATTACTGCGGAGCCGATGTAGAGTGCGGAGACGTTGACAGATTGCGGGTTGATGGCGATAAAACCAAGCAGCGCAAGCGTAGTGTGAATCCAATGCACTTTCAATTTCCTGGCTATGGCGAGCAATAGCAAGCCGGCCAGGGCGAAGCCCCACACAGCATCGAAGCCCAGTAAATATTCTGCGGGCAACCCAAGCATGGCGAAGCCCTGCAGGAAAGCATGGCCGCCAAGCGTGTCAAACCCCAGCACCTCGAACGGATTTCCGAGCAGCGTGCCGGTTTGCAGCATGCGCAACGGCCTCGGTATATAAGTCTGGAAATCGTCGTCGAAATTAAAAACTTCAGCCGGAAGCAATGGGTACGCAAGAGAACAGACGGCGGCGAGGAGAATGACGGCTGGCAAGGCTTGCACGGCCATGAGTCTTGGTTTATCGGGGCCGGCGTAGCCGTTAACGCGCCAAGTGGCGAGCAGCATTTTTACGTTCGCGGAACAATGAAAGACAAGGAAAGCCAGTCCGGACAAGAGCAGGATGTACAGTGCAGCCGGATAGGCAAGACGGGCGAGATTCAGTATGCCGCCCAGAAAAACCAGAAACGCGAGTCCGGCTACAGAGAGGAAGGCAAAATCCTTATCGAAGATGGATCGCCGTCTGACGAGAGCAAGCCCCCATCCATAACAAGCCAGCAAAAGGGCGACGAAAACTATTATGGGTAACAATTTCATTCGAACGAGTCTATGCGGTCGATCAACAGCTTGTCAACGAATATGCCAGCTATAAGTAAAGCAATGGTTGCGGCCCATGTCTTGCATCGACCGGGGCAGGATTGATTTCATATCGCCTTGAATTCGGCCAGGCCACTGGCGCGATTCGCTCATACGGTGAACCTGCGGGCAGATTTTTCCGGGATAATGGCGACCATGTCATTTTATGGGTTGAGACGTGTCTGATTTCTGGCAGCGCGTGCTGATTTTTTCCGCAAGTATATTTGCATTTTGCCTGCTGGTGTGGGTGGCTGCAGGGGGGCTGGCTGCTGCTGTCTTGTTCACTGTTGCGCTATTGTTGTGGCTGCTGCTCCAGTTGCAGCAGCAGGCTGCGCTTGATCATTGGCTGGATGACCCGGAAGGGCGCGTGGTGCCTGAGGGCTCAGGGCAGTGGGAGGAAATATTTTCGCGCCTGAATAAAATGGTGCGTTTGCACCGTGCAGAGCGCGAACAGCACACGGCTGCGTTGCGGGATATGGAGCAGGCTACTTCGGCATTGCCGGAGGGGGTGGTCATCCTCGATGATACTGATCACATCGAATGGTGCAACCCGCTGGCCGAAAAACATTTCGGCCTCGATAGCGTGCGCGACATCGGCCAGCAGATCACTTATCTGGCGCGCCAGCCGGAGTTCGTGCAATACCTCACTATGCGCGATTTTAGCGAGCCCCTGATCTTGCGCGGCTCGCGCGAAGGCAGTCTGGTCTTGTCCCTCAAGCTGATTCTTTACGGTAGCGGTAAAAGGTTGCTGATCAGCCGTGACATCACGCATCTGGAGCGCATCGAAACCATGCGCCGTGACTTCGTCGCCAATGTCTCGCACGAGTTGCGCACCCCGCTGACGGTAGTGAATGGTTTCGTCGAGACGCTGCATGATATGCCCAGTCTGGAGAACGATATGGCTCGCCGCGCGCTGCATCTGATGGGGGAGCAGACGCAACGCATGGAGCATTTGGTGGACGACCTGCTCACGTTGTCGAGGCTGGAGGATGCGCTCAACACCTTGCAGGAGGAGACTGTGGCAGCGCCTGTACTCATGCGTACCTTGCTGCAGGAAGGGCAGGCGTTGAGCGGCGGACGGCACATTTTGCGTCTGGAGCTGGAAAGCGAATACAGCCTGCTCGGCAATGCCGAGGAGCTGCGCAGTGCATTCGGCAATCTGGTGACCAATGCCATTCGTTACACGCCGCAAGGTGGCGAGATCGTATTGCGCAGCTTTGAGCGTGATGGGCAGCCGGTGTTCAGCGTGCGCGACAGTGGTATCGGCATTGCGTCGCAGCATATTCCGCGGCTGACTGAGCGCTTTTACCGCGTGGATCGTAGCCGCTCGCGCGAAACGGGTGGTACAGGGCTGGGGCTGGCCATCGTCAAACACATCGTGAACCGTCATCAGGCGAAACTGGACATTTCCAGTGAGGAAGGGCGCGGCAGCACGTTCAGTATTGTGTTCCCGGCGGGGCGCAGACTGCCCGTGGCGGAGAAGGGTGCTGCTGCCTGAGTATCAGGCCGGATTTCCCGGAATCTCGATATAGCCGATCCGTTCGTAGTCCGAACCTTTTTCCACGCTGAGCTCCATTTTCATGAATACCCGTTTTTTGTCTACCTGAATGATTTCCACTACTCGCCCTGGTTTGAACCAGTCGCGTGGAGTGATCAAGCTGGGGGGGATATTGAGCATGGGTACGGCAGGTAGCAGCAGCGCCGCAACATATTTATCCGATATGGTGAGATTGATTCCGGTGGCTTTCATGGCGACTGACTGGGGCAGGCCGGGAAAATAGCGCACACCTATATGCAGTTGCCGGGCCTGGGTAACCTTGCCCCAGATTATCGTGCCCAGCATGAAGGCATTGGCGTTGGTTGGACGCACGGCCGTGAGCTGGCCTGGACCCAGGCGCACCCCTTCATTTTCTTCACGCAGCAGGCGTGCACCCCGTATGCTTTCATCCTCTATCAGCCAGGTTTCCAGCACGAAACCCATCACGGACAAGTCGTGGCGGCTGGTGTCGGACAGCGTGCGACCGAAAGTCGCGATCTGCTTGCGCGACAAGGTGTCCATGCCAATGCTCGTGCTGGGTTGCTTGAATGGCTTGTTTGCAATGTAGGCGAAACAACTTTCCATGCCATAGCAAACCTGGGCTTGCTGGACGGTATTGAGGCGTTCGATTTGGCGGATGTCGTGCCCTTCGCACCAGCATTGATGCAGGTGGTTGAGCAGGGACAGACAGTCTGCGTTGTTGCAGCCGTCACCCAGCCCCAACTTCTGCGGCGATTGGCCTTGTTGCAGCAGTACGATTTTCACGCGCAGTTGTTTGCTTAGCGGCATTGTCGGCAGATAGCGCAAGGTGTCCGATGGATGCGCCATGTACGGGGGCTGGATACCTTGTTCGCTGTCCAGATTTATCGCCAGCGGCGGAGCATCACCCATGCTTGCGACACCCTGGCATTCGATGGAAAGGAGGCCATCCCATTGTGCCAGCCAGCGATCCAGCAGGCGTAATTGCTGGCGCGGAAGTTCTGAACGGTAGGCATGGCAAGCGAGCAATATTCTGGCGTAGGTGGCAGTGCAGGTGGTCGTGCGTGCATCGCCGAGGTCGTCGCTGATCTCTTGCGACCGCAGATTGCGTTGCTCGCAGTGGGCATAAAGTGCATGTAACTGTCGCCACAGGTTGCCATTGAATTCGTAACCATTGCGCAGATACTCGAATATTTGCGCGCCGCTATACAACAGGCAGCGCTGGCACAGCAGCGCCTCGTAAGGTGTTAGTTGCCGTTCGCCATCCATGCAGGCTTGCAGGCAGCGCCGGTAACCGGTGACCATGTTTTTCCACAGGTCGATGAGTGCGACCAGGATGGCAAGTTCATCCTCGCTCAGGGGTAATTTCTTCGCGACCAGTTTTTTTGCGTAATCGACCTGTACGGATGCCACTGTTTCGCGCAGCAGTTCCAGCGCATGCAGCCGCTCGAGGCCGGATACCGGGTAGCGGTTGAATTCGCCCAGTTGTGTGCGTAGTACGCCATGTGCCTGATGCAGGTTGGTAAGCTGCAATTGCCCCAGCCAGCGTGCGCAAGTGCTGGCATCCTTGAATGCCGGATTCGCACTTGGGTCGATGGGTTGCAGCGGCGGGGTTGGCATATGGGTTTAGAGTTTCAGGTTGCGAGCCTCGCGTTAAGGCGGCGCGTTCCGAATTTGAAATTCGCAACCCGTAACGCATAACCCGGAATCAGCAGTTTCAAAGTAGCACTCGCTCGATTCCGCCATCATTGGCTTTTTGCACGAAATCTTCCATCCAGTTGTTTCCCAGCAGGCGCCTGGCCATCTCCACCACGATATAGTCCGCCGTGGTGTTCGCGTCGTCATTGTAGCGCGAAAGCCCTTGCAGGCATGACGGGCAGGAAGTGAGTATTTTGACCTCGCCGCTGTAGCCGTCGCTGCGCAGGGCATCGGCGCCCTTGCGCATTTCCTCTTCCTTGCGGAAACGCACCTGAGTGGCGATGTCGGGACGCGTGGCGGCGAAGGTGCCGGATTCGCCGCAGCAGCGGTCGTTGAGCGGCACCTTGGTACCCATCAGTTCGCTCACCAGTTTCAGCGGCTGATAGAGCTTTATCGGCGTATGGCAGGGATCGTGATACATGAAGCGCGTCCCTTCGACGCCCTGTAGCTTTACGTTTTTCTCAAGCAAATATTCGTGGATGTCGAGCAGGCGGCAACCGGGGAATATCTTGTCGAACTGGTATTGCAGCAACTGATCCATGCAGGTGCCGCACGACACCACCACGGTCTTGATGTCGAGGTAGTTGAGCGTGTTGGCGACACGGTGGAACAGCACGCGGTTGTCCATGGTGATCTTGCCGCCCTTATCCTCCTGCCCGGCGGAAGTCTGCGGATAGCCGCAGCACAGATAGCCCGGCGGCATCACGGTGATCGCGCCGGTTTCATACAGCATGGCCTGCGTGGCGAGGCTGACCTGGCCGAACAGACGTTCCGAGCCGCAGCCGGGGAAATAGAACACCGCTTCGGTATCCTCGTTCGCCTTGCGCGGATCGCGTATTACCGGGACGATGGTGTTGTCTTCGATGTCGAGCAGCGCGCGCGAAGTCTTCTGCGGCAGGTTGCCGGGCATCGGTTTGTTGATGAAGTGGATCACCTGCTCCTTGAATGGCGGACGCCCCAGCGTCGAGGGCGGATGTGAGGTCTGCGCGGCGATCAGCCCGAAATGCTTGCCCAGCTTGTGGCCAAGGCGCTGTGCCTTATAGCCCCAATCCAGCATCACCTTGCGCACCGTCTTGATGGTGGAAGGATCGGTCGCATTCAGGAACAGCATGGCCGCTGCTGTGCCCGGGTTGAATTTTTTCTTGCCCTGTTTGCGCAGAAAATTGCGCATGGCGATCGACACGTCGCCGAAGTCTATGTCCACCGGGCAGGGTTTCTCGCAGCGGTGGCACACAGTGCAGTGGTCGGCCACGTCGCTGAATTCGTCGAAGTGCGCGATGGAGATGCCGCGCCGTGTTTGCTCTTCATACAGGAAAGCCTCGATCAGCAGCGACGTGCCGAGTATCTTGTTGCGCGGTGAATACAGCAGGTTGGCGCGCGGCACATGCGTGCTGCACACCGGCTTGCATTTGCCGCAGCGCAAACAGTCCTTGATCGAGTCGGAAATCTGGATCAGCTCGCTTTTTTCCAGTATCAGGCTTTCGAGTTCCATCAGGTTGAAGCTGGGCGTGTAGGCGCGCCCCAGGTTGCCGTCCGCGAGCAGCTTGCCCTTGTTGAAGCGGCCTTCGGGGTCAACCTTGTTCTTGTAGGCGGTGAAGTCGGCGATTTCCTGCGGTTCGAGATAATCGAGCTTGGTAATACCTATGCCGTGCTCACCCGAGATCACGCCGCCCAGCGATTTCGCCAGATGCATGATGCGGTCCACTGCGCCGTAAGCCTGTTGCAGCATGGTGTAGTCGTCGGAATTGACCGGGATGTTGGTATGCACATTGCCGTCGCCCGCATGCATGTGCAGCGCGACGAACACGCGGCTCTTGAGCACGCCCTGATGGATGGCGTTGCACTGATCGAGTATGGGCTGATAGGTGCTGCCGCTGAAAATCTGGCGCAGCGGGTCGCGCACTTCGGTTTTCCACGAGGCGCGAATGGAATGATCCTGTAATGCATGGAAGACGGAGTCGGCAGGTCGGGCTTCGCCCGCCGCGTCGGGCGTAGCCCGACCTACGCCAACACCCAGCTCCGAGCTGGGTTTATCCAGGTTATCCCGCAACCACTGCCAGCGCACACACACGTCGGCCAGCAGGTCGCGCGCCTGCTGCGCGCGGTTGCCGAGCAATTCGTCGCGACCCAGTTGCGCGTCATCCTGGTAGTACAGCGGCAACTCGCCGACAAAGAATTCAGACAGCACTTCCAGTAATTTCAGTTTGTTGTGCAGCGACAACTCGATGTTGATGCGCTCGATGCCGTCGCAGTAATCGCCCATGCGCGGCAGCGGGATCACCACATCTTCGTTGACCTTGAACGCATTGGTGTGGCGTGCGATGGCGGCGGTGCGCGCGCGATCCAGCCAGAATTTCTTGCGCGCTTCGGCGGACACGGCGATGAAGCCTTCGCCGTGGCGCAGGTTGGCCATGCGCACGATTTCCGATGCGGCGGCGCCCGCAGCGTTCTCGTCGTCGCTCACCACGTCGGCGATCAGCACCATCTTGGGCCGCGTGCCGCGCTTGGCTTTGGTGGCGTAACCCACGGCCTTGAGATAGCGCTCGTCCAGATGTTCGAGGCCGGCCAGCAGCGCGGGATTGCGGCTGTTGAAATACGAAGTGATCTCCACGATGGCGGGCACGGCCTCATGCACTTGCCCGAAGAATTCCAGACACACTGTGCGCGTGTGCTTGTGCGCGCGATGCAGGATGAAGCGCGCCGAGGTGATGATGCCGTCGCAGCCTTCCTTTTGGATCCCGGGCAGGCCGGACAGGAATTTGTCGGTCACGTCCTTGCCGAGGCCGGTCTTGCGGAATTTGCCTCCGGCTATCTCGAGTATCTCCGGCTCACAGTGCGGCGTCTTGCCATCGGCTTCGTAACGGTTGATGCGGAAGCGTGCGAGCTCGATGTCGTGGATCTTGCCGAGGTTGTGGTCGAGGCGTTCGACTACCATCCACAGGCCGTCCGGCGTGACCATCTTCCACGAAGCGAGGTTGTCGAGCGCGGTGCCCCACAGCACGGCCTTCTTGCCGCCCGCATTCATCGCCACGTTGCCGCCTATGCAGCAGGCATCCGCCGAGGTCGGGTCGACTGCGAACACCAGCCCGTTGCTTTCCGCCGCTTCCATCACGCGTCGTGTGACTACACCTGCACCGCAATGGATCGTGGCGGTGGATTCATTCAGTCCGGGCAATTGCAACATCTCGATGGCCGAGTGCGTATCCAGTTTCTCGGTGTTGATCACGGCGGAATGCTTGTCCAGCGGTATCGCGCCGCCGGTATAGCCGGTGCCGCCGCCGCGCGGGATGATAGTGAGCTTGAGTGCGATGCAGGCGCGCACCAGCGGAGCGATCTCTGCTTCCGTATCCGGGTGCAAAACCACGAAGGGATATTCCACGCGCCAGTCGGTGGCGTCGGTCACGTGCGACACGCGCGCCAGCCCGTCGAACTGGATGTTGTCGCGCCTGGTGTGTTTGGACAGCACGCGCAATGCCTTGCGGCGCAACTGCTGCGTGTGGTCGAAATCGGCGGAGAATTCATTGACGGCGTGGTGCGCCAGTTGCAGCAAACACTTTACGTCTTTGTTGTTCTGGCGGCGCGCCTCGATGGCGTGCAGGCGATGGCGTAATGCGTGGACGAGTGCTGCGCGACGCTCTGGATTGTTTAGCAGATCGTCCTGCAGATACGGATTGCGCTGAACCACCCAGATGTCGCCGAGCACTTCGTACAGCATGCGCGCCGAGCGCCCGGTACGGCGCTCCTCGCGCAGGCCGTCAACGATGTCCCATGCTTCATGTCCGAGGATGCGGATAACGATTTCGCGGTCGGAGAGCGAAGTGTAGTTGTAGGGGATCTCACGCAGTCGTGCGGTCATCTGAGTCTCTGGATTACACTATCAAAAACATATTTTACCGCATCATGCGTATGCGCTCGACCCCAAATGAAAAGAGGGCAAAATGGTAAGCACTAATCAGATGAGCCGGTCAGACCAGGCAAGGTCGGCCCGGATGTTCTTTGCGTTATGGCCGGATGATGCCGAGCGTGCCGCGCTCGCCGCATTGCAGCCCGGCCTGCATGAGCTATGCGGCGGACATGCCATGCGCGCCGACACTTTGCATGCCACGCTGGTATTCATGGGGGAGGTGGCGCCGCAACGACTGGAATCCCTGCAACTGGCCGCACAGGAAGTGGCAGGGGAATCCTTTGAACTGACCTTCGATATGATGCGTTATTGGGGGCACAACCATATCGTGTACGCCGCACCTCGTATCGTGCCGCCGCAATTGGCGCAACTGGTGGGTGATCTGAAGCAGTGCCTGGACAAGCACCGTTTCCGCATCGATAACCATCCATACAAGCCGCATGTCACTTTGCTGCGCCATGCCAAATGGAGCGACACCCCATTACCGGAGATGCCCCGTACAATCTGGCAGTGCAGGAGCTTTGCGCTGATGCAATCGTTGCTCGACGCACAAGGGGCTCGTTATCGGGAATGGGTGCGTTTTCCGTTGGCTGTTTGAAACAAAGCCGCTTGCCACGATTTTGATTTTGGGCTACCTTGCCACCTCTTTTCCAATCCGCAATAGCCGAAAGATTCATAATGCCTGAAGTCAAACGTTACCATCCTGTCCTGATCTCTTTGCACTGGCTGCTGGCCATTGTTATTCTGGGCCTGTTCTTCCTTGGACTTTTTGTTCTGGACGAAATGAAAAGCACTGACCCGCAAAAAGCGGGACTGTTGGTTTTGCACATTATCGGCGGGATTGCGGTTCTCGTACTGACCGTTGTGCGCCTGATCGTGCGCATGCGCACGCCCAGGCCCGCGCCTATCGTGACCGGCAAGCCATTGGCGGACAAGCTGGCTGTGGGCATCCATCACTTGCTGTACACGCTGACCATCCTGGCGGCGCTGGTGGGTCTGGTGCTGACGTATTCGGCAGACTTGTTCAGCATCCTGTTTGCGCATACCGGAAAGCTGCCTGAGGATTTTGAGGATTATCTCTCGCATGAGGCGCATGGCTTGCTGGCGAACGGACTGATCGCCATCATCGCTTTGCATATAGCCGGGGCGCTGCAACACCAGTTCATCCTGAAAGACAACATCATGTCGCGCATTTCCCTGTTTGGCGCGAAAGACTAATGTTTCAGCCCTGATCAGCCAGCAGGGCATCGAATTCCGCCGACGGCATCGGTCTGCATGCCGTTCTGAACAAGCCGCACCAAATTTACTGCACGGAATCAGCCATTGCGGGTGAGATAGTCCAGAGCGATACCCGCGAAGATCGCGGCGCCGAACCAGTTGTTGTGCAGGAAAGCCTTGAAGCAGGATTCGCGCTGGCGTGCACGGATCAACGTGTAATGGTAGGCGCTGATGCAGGCTGCGAGCAACTCGCCGAGGTAGTAGAAGGCACCCATATGGAGCTCATGACCGATTTCGATGAGGAGAGCGAGGGTGGCAATATAGCAACCCATCACCGCAAGCACATCGTAACGTCCAAAGAATAAAGCGGAAGAATGAATGCCGAGATGGATATCGTCGTCGCGGTCCACCATCGCATATTCGGTGTCGTAAGCGATGCACCAGAATATGTTCGCCAGCAGCAACAGCCAGGCGACCGGCGGCACTGCATTCAATTGTGCGGCGAACGCCATCGGAATGCCGAAGCCGAACGCGATGCCGAGATAAGCTTGCGGGATGGCGATGCAGCGCTTGGTGAACGGGTAACTCGCCGCGAGAAATACGGCGGGAACCGAGAGCAGTAAAGTGAGATGGTTGAGCGGCAGGATCAGCAACCAGGCGAGCAGCGCGAGCCCCGCCGCCAGCCATAGCGCTTCGCGCGGCTGTACTTTGCCGCTGGTGATGGGGCGCTCCCTCGTGCGCTTCACATGTTTGTCCAAATCACGGTCGGCGTAATCGTTGATGACGCAACCCGCCGCGCGCATGAGCACCGTGCCGAGCGCGAAAATGGCCACGATGTGCCACGCGGGATGGCCGTTGCCTGCGATCCATACTGCCCACAGCGTCGGCCACAGCAGCAGCAGAATGCCGATAGGGCGATCCATGCGCATCAGTTTCCAATACAGTTGCAGGTGCGCGGCGAGATTCATTTCGATAATTTCAATATGGCTGGCAGGAATACCTCTGTTACCAGCAACGGCGCGCCATGCAGGGTGAACAGCGAACGTCGCGCCCACAATCTCGGTGGGGCGCCGACTGGTAATGCGGTTCGCCGGTACAGGGGGTGATGCATGGCTAATGCCTTGAAGCGCAGCGGCCCTCGTTCCACCAGCGGATGTGCGAACAGCATCGCCCCCAGCGGCTTGTTGCCCATTCCGCCAAGTGCGGCCCATGCGCCGCGCAAGTGTTGTGCCGCGCAGGCGCTGTGCGCGAACACCACTGGCTGCGCATCGGCATACAGGAACACTTCGCGCGAGTAAGCGAGTTGCTGCGGCGCGATACCCAGCAATGCAGCTTCGTCATGGGCGATACGCGCCAGGCCGCTGCGCACGGGATGCACGGCGAACTGTTTGCAGCGTTGCTGTATGCGTCGCGTGAGCGAGCCGTGGTCGTGTAGCCACGGGGCCAGTGTCGGCCCGCAGCCGATAGCCGCGCCATCCCAGAAATTATCAGGCGTGCAGATAGTCATGTTTATTTGCCATCCATCTTTGCAAGTGTGCCTGCGCCGCTGCGGGAAAATCGCGTAGCATTTCGTCGGCAATGTCGCGTGCACTGGCCAGCAATGCAGCATCGGCGCTCACGTCGGCGAAACGCAACATAGGTACGCCGCTCTGTCGTGCGCCCAGCAATTCGCCTGGACCCCGCAGGTGCAAATCCTGTTGCGCGATCTCGAAACCGTCGGTGTTTTCAAAAATGATTTTCAGTCGTGCGCGTGCCAGTTCGGACAATGGCTGCTGGTACATCAGGATGCACAGACTCTGCGCAGCACCCCGTCCGACGCGGCCGCGCAACTGGTGCAGTTGCGCCAGCCCCATGCGTTCGGCATGTTCGATCACCATCATGCTGGCATTGGATACATCCACGCCAACTTCGATTACCGTGGTGGCGACCAGCAATTGAATATCTCCCTTCTTGAACGCGGCCATGATCGCAGCCTTTTCGGTGGAAGCTAGCCTGCCATGCACCAGCCCGACATTGAGTTCGGGGAATGCCACGCTCAATTGCCGATGCGTTTCGATGGCATTCTGCAACTCGACTTCCATCAATTCCGATTCTTCTACCAGCGGGCACACCCAGTAAGCCTGCCTGCCTTCCTTGCAAGCCAGCCTTACACGCTCGAATACTTCTTCGCGCCGCGCGTCGCTGACCAGTTTGGTGACTATGGGCGTGCGTCCCGGCGGCAATTCATCTATCACCGACACGTCGAGGTCGGCGTAATAGCTCATCGCCAGGGTGCGCGGAATGGGCGTGGCGCTCATCATGAGCTGGTGCGGCTCGTCGCCCTTGCCGCGCAACGCCAAGCGCTGCTGTACGCCGAATTTGTGTTGTTCATCCACGATGATCAGGCCGAGTTTATGGAATTCTATCGGCTGCTGGAACAGCGCGTGGGTGCCGATGGCTAACTGAGTTTTGCCCAGCGCAATGCGTTCGGCGGCGGCCTGCTTGTCTTTCTTTTTCATGCTGCCGGACAGCCATACCGGCTCTATGCCAAGCGGCGCAAGCCAATCGCGCAGTTTGAGATAGTGTTGTTCGGCGAGGATTTCAGTGGGCGACATCAGCGCGGCCTGGTAGCCGTTCTCGATGGCTTGCAACGCGGCAAGTGCGGCGACCACGGTCTTGCCGCTGCCGACATCGCCTTGCAGCAGTCGCTGCATCGGGTGCGCCTGTTCGAGATCGTGGCGGATTTCGTGCAGCGCTTTTTGCTGAGCCTGGGTGAGGGCGAACGGCAGCGCTTGCAGCAATTGACGGGTGTATTGATTGCGCGCGATTAGCTGCGGTGCATTGCGGCTGCGGCGCTTGCGGTAATGCACGCGCATGGAGAGTTGCTGCGCCAGTAGTTCGTCGAACTTGATGCGCAGCCAGGCCGGATGCACGCGCTCGGCCAGTGCAGCTTCGCTGACATCGGGCGGCGGGTTGTGCAGCAGTTGCACGCTGGCGGCGAAATCCGGTAGCCGGAGTCGCTTGAGCAGAGCGGGTGGCAAGGTATCGGGCAATTCCAGTTCGTTAAGTGCGGCCTGAATGTGTTTGCCTAATGTGGCTTGCGGCAAACCGGCTGTGGTTGGATACACTGGTGTCAAAGATTGCTTGAGCGGTGTCCCCTCGCTTGCCGAGCGGCACTTGGGATGCACCATCTCCATGCCGAAATAGCCCATGCGTGCCTCGCCCAGCGCGCGAATCTTTTTGCCCACGGCAAGCTGCTTCTGCTGGCTGGGGTAAAAATTCAGGAAGCGCAAATGCAGTATGCCGCTGCCGTCATGCAGTTGACAGATCAGGCTGCGGCGCGGGCGGTAAGCGACTTCGCTGTGGATGATCTCGCCTTCAATTTGCGCATTCGTACCGGGTGCGAGATCGGCGATGCGTTGCAATTGCGTTTCATCTTCATAACGCAGTGGCAGATGCAGTACCAGATCAAAGCGACTGCAAATTCCCAGTTTGGCGAGTTTGCCTAACGTGGCTTTAGGGAAGCTGGCAGGGAATGGGTAAAACACAACGTTGGGATCAATCCTGGAGGAACATCACGCCATCGGCTTCAATCGTTGCGCCGCGCGGCAACGAAGCGACACCGATTGCTGCACGCGCCGGGTAGGGTTCGCGGAAATAGGTTGCCATGATTTCGTTCACTTTGATGAAGTGCGACAGGTCGGTTAGATAGATATTGAGCTTCACCACATCGTCCAGGCTGCCGCCGGCAGCGACAGACACTGCGCGCAAATTCTGGAATACTCGGTGGATTTGCGCTTCAGTGCTTTCGGCCATTTGCATGGTGGTGGGATCGAGCCCGATTTGGCCGGAAAGATAAACTGTGTCGTTCACGCGCACAGCTTGCGAATAAGTGCCGATGGCGGCGGGTGCGTCGGGGGTCTGGATCACGGTTTTGTTGGACATGCTGGGCTCCTGTGCGATTGGCGAATAGCTGCGAAGAAACTGATTCTAGTAAAGAACGGCCTGAGTTGAAAGGACAGTTTTGTCGAAATTGGGCGGCAATTGGAACCATCGCCCTGTAGCAGCGGTCAGACCTCACCCCAGCGAGGGGTTGAGTGGTGGAGCTTTGCGTGTTGATGGGTGAGGTGATTCTGTTACAATTAAAAGATGTGCAGCCTGGGGATGGATTACTCTGCCAATCAGGTGGTTGGTTAGGCGGCTGCAGAGTTTGGGGGATGGATGAAATCAGGATTGATGATGGCTATTGCTGTCGCTATTGCCGGGAGAAATGAATGATACCCGAGATTGGTCACTTTGCCTTGATGCTGGCGATCGCGCTGGCCCTGGTGCAGGGTATTTTGCCCCTCGTTGGTGCGGCGCGCGGCAATACCATGTTGATGGGGGTGGCGCGCCCTGCGGCGTTCGGGCATTTCACTTTTGTGGCGCTTGCCTTTGCCTGCCTTGCGCAGTCTTTTCTCGGCAACGATTTTTCCGTGCTGTATGTGGCGCAGCATTCCAATTCCCAGCTCCCCTCGTACTATCGCTTCGCCGCGATCTGGGGCGGGCATGAGGGTTCGCTATTGCTGTGGACGTTCATATTGACCGTCTGGACCGTGGCCGTGACCCAGTTCAGTAAGCAGTTGCCGCAGGAAATGGTGGCGCGCGTGGTCGGGGTGATGGGTCTGATTTCGGTGGGGTTCCTGCTGTTCATGTTGTTCACTTCCAATCCGTTCGAGCGTCTGATTCCGGCCGCAGTGGATGGTCGTGACCTGTCGCCGATGCTGCAAGACCCGGGGCTGGTGATCCATCCGCCCATGCTGTACATGGGGTATGTCGGTACTTCCGTGGCCTTTGCCTTTGCTATTGCCGCCTTGCTCGGCGGCAGGCTGGACGCTACCTGGGCGCGCTGGTCGCGCCCATGGACGATGGTGGCCTGGATATTTCTCACGCTCGGCATCATGCTGGGAAGCTGGTGGGCCTACTATGAATTGGGCTGGGGCGGCTGGTGGTTCTGGGATCCGGTGGAGAATGCCTCGTTTATGCCGTGGCTGGTTGCTACTGCATTGGTGCATTCATTGGCGGTGACAGAGAAGCGTGGCGCGTTCAAGAACTGGACGGTGTTCCTGGCCATCATCGGTTTTTCACTGAGTCTGCTGGGAACCTTCCTGGTGCGTTCCGGTGTGTTGACCTCGGTGCATGCCTTTGCCACCGATCCCAAGCGTGGCGTCTTCGTGCTGGCCTTGCTGGGCATCGTGATCGGCAGTTCGTTGTTGCTGTTCGCGTGGCGCGCGCCCAAGGTTGGGCTCGGCGGCGGCTTTGCGCTTGTTTCGCGCGAATCGTTGCTGTTGCTGAATAACGTATTGTTGACAGTAGCAGCAGCCTCTGTGTTTCTCGGCACTCTGTATCCCTTGTTCATGGATGCTTTGGGGTTCGGAAAGATCTCCGTCGGGCCTCCTTATTTCGACGCGGTGTTCGGCCCTATCATGGCTGTCGCAGTTTTTCTGATGGGAGCGGGACCGTTCGCGCGCTGGAAGCAGGCGGATATGTCCGTGATGAGCAAACAATTGTGGATGTGGCTGGCTGCCAGCCTGGTGCCAGCGGTGATCGTGTGGTTTGCATTCGATCATTGGTCGGTGCCGATAGTAGGAGGCGTGACGCTGGGTTTCTGGTCGCTGCTTTCAGCGCTGGCATATTGGGTGGAACGTATGCGCGAGTCCGGCGGGATCGGGATGGCCGCAAAGTTGCGCGGGATGTCGCGCTCCTCTTACGGCATGTTGCTGGCACATGCCGGGATAGGCGTGTTCATCCTCGGCGTGACTTTCGTCAAGGGTTATGAGAACAGCAGCGAGATGCGCATGCGCATAGATGATACGACCACGCTGGGCAGTTATACCTTCCGTTTTTCCGACGCCAATGAAGTGAGTGGGCCCAACTATAGTGCGATGCGTGCCACGATAGACGTGATGCAAAACGGCGCCAAAGTGACAACCCTGTATCCGGAGAAGCGTATCTACAACGTGCAGACCATGCCGATGACCGAGGCAGCCATAAACTCGGGCGTGTTCCGCGATCTTTACGTTGCGATAGGCGAGATTCTGGCGAATGACGAAATGGTCGTGCGTATTCAGTATAAGCCGATGGTGGACTGGATATGGATTGGTTGTTTGTTCATGGCATTGGGGGGCGTGCTGGCAATGAGTGATCGCCGTTACCGCTTATCTGCGCAGCGTCAGGAACCGGCCGATGCGGTGACGGTGGCGAGCTGATTCTGTAGTTGTTTGTCTGGAGGCTTGTAGTGTTCAAGGGAATTTTGTTGGGCGTCTTGATGGCGCTTACTGTGTCGCAGGTTTATGCGAGCGAGGCACAGCCCGTCGTGGAAGACGTGGTGCTGGAGAAGCGCGTAACGGCCGTGTCGCAAGAGTTGCGCTGTCTGGTTTGCCAGAATCAGACCATAGCCGAGTCGCATGCCGAACTGGCGATAGACCTCAAGAATCAGGTGCGCGAAATGTTGAAGCAGGGCAAGTCCCAGCAGGAGATCGTGGATTATATGGTGCAGCGCTATGGCGATTTTGTGCTGTATCGCCCGCAAATGAAGACACGCAACTGGCTGTTGTGGTTCGGGCCATTCGTATTGCTGGCGCTGGCATTGGGCGTGTTGTTTATTAAATTGCGCCAGCGTCAGAAGGCGCTGGTACAGCAGGAAGCCGCCCCTTTGAGTGCGGAGGAGCATGGTCGTGCGGCATTACTGTTGTCCGGCATAGATAAAGGAGCGCAGTCATGACGACATTCTGGATCATCGCCGGGTTGCTGGTCGTGGGGGCGCTGTTGTTTGTGGTGCCACCATTGCTGTTGCGCAGCAAATCGGCCGCTTCCGTTAAGCGTTCGGAAATGAACTTGTCCATTTATCGGGATCAGTTGCGCGAATTGGATTCCGATCTTGCGTCCGGTGCATTGAATGAGGCGCAATATCAGGCAGCGAAAAATGAATTGGAAAGGCGGGCACTGGAAGACGCTGAAACTACGGGTGAAGAGGCAGCTACGCAACCGGGTGGTCGATGGGTGGCTGTTGCGGCCATCGTGGCGATTCCGGTTTTAACAGTTACGCTTTACCTATTGCTGGGCAAGCCTGAAGAGATGGCGCCGAAATCCGGAGGTGCAAACCAGGCGCAGGGAGTCGGGCAGGCGCAAATCGAGGAGATGGTGGCAGGCTTGGCAAAAAAGCTGAAGGATAAACCGGATGATGCCGAGGGTTGGGAAATGCTGGGGCGCTCGTATGCGACCTTGCGTCGTTTTGGTGATTCCAGTGCCGCCTATGCGCGTGCGGCTGCGCTGTCGCCAAACAATGCTCAGTTATTAACCGACTATGCCGACGTGCTGGCCATGGTTAACGGTCGCAATATTCAGGGCGAACCTGAAAAGATCATTTTGCAGGCTTTGCGGGCTGAACCGAATAATATCAAGGCGCTGGCCCTGGCGGGCTCTGCCGCATTTCAGCGCCACGATTATCGCAAGGCCATTGATTGGTGGCAGCAGATTCTCAAGTTGGTGCCGCCGGATTCCCAGATTGCGCGCACCGCTACGGCCAACATCAGCCAGGCACAAGGGTTGTCGGGTCAGCCTTTGGGGGGGCTATCCAAGGCAGGTGCTGCTGGCAAATTGAGTGGCAAGGTGAGCCTGGATCCGGCGCTCAAATCACGTGTTACCGATACCGATACGGTGTTTATTTTTGCGCGCGATGCTGATGCGCAACGTCCGCCACTGGCGGTTTTGCGCAAGACGGTGAAAGAGTTGCCGCTGGCGTTCACGCTGGACGACAGCATGGCGCCCATGCCGAATTTCAAATTGTCTTCGGCGGTTAATGTGGTGGTCAGTGCACGCGTCTCCAGAAGCGGCAATGCGATGCCTGCCCCCGGAGATTTGCAAGGGAGCGGGCAGCCAGTGAAAAATGGTGCGGCTGGCGTGTCCATAATTATCAACTCCGAGATCAAATAGCGTTTCTGTCGGTGACGCGGAAGTGTTCATGGTGCGTCGTCATTCGGAGCGGGTGATGAATGCGCAGCGGCGGCAACTGTTGCATCTGGCACTGTTCGGCGTGTCGCTGGCTATTTTTCCGGCCTGCCGTGATGGTGCTGTTCGACTGGTAGAGGGGAAACGCTTTCCGGACTTTTTATTGCCGGATCTGGACAGCAGCCGGAGACGATTTGCACTTGTTCCGGATGTGCCCATGGTTGTTAATTTTTGGGCCAGTTGGTGCGAGCCCTGTCGACGTGAAATGACCAGTCTGGAAAAGCTGAGCCAGATTTTCTCTGGAGAGGAATTGTTGGTTGTCGGGATTGCGGTTGACAGCGATGTCAATCTGGCGCGGGAATTCGCCCTGCACTATGGGCTCACGTTCCCGTTATTGTCGGACAGTGATCAGGCATTATCAAACGGTGTGCTGGGAATATCTGCATTCCCGACGACTTATCTGCTCAGGCGCGATCGCATCATTGCCCGTATCATTACCGGTGAGCGGGATTGGGCGGATTCGGGGATGATTGGGGAAATGGAAGCATCGCTGGCGATACGCCGTCACTCTGCTGATTGACTGCTCGGGTGACCTTGGGATTTTCGTGTGATCAGAACCGGGGGCTGCCCTGAGGGTTGTGTTCGTATGGGTAATGAATGAACCGATTAGACGACAAGCTGAGTGAGGGACAAGGCGTTCTATTGCATGCGCCAGCGCCGATACGGGAAGTGCGGGGCTCGCTGTTGTCCGGCATGTCCTTGCGCACCAAGGGGGTATGGGTGATGGTTATTTTCCTCGCCTATACAATTTCGGCTGGTTTCGTCATGGGCCGGGAGCGCAATGCCTTGTATTGGGATCTCCGACAACTAGAGGTGGTGCATGCAGATGAGGAGCGCCAACTGGCGTTGAACATGCTGGTAACGCGCGCGGTACTTATCGTGAATGAAAATTATTACTCGCCAAGCCTGGAGACAACTTCCGGACTGAATGTCGGCTTGCGGAGCGTGGCTGTCCAGGTGGAGGCGGTGCTGGAAAGCCTGACCAGCATGGCGCAATCCTACCCTCTGCTGCTCGACGATGTCGCTGCATTACGCACGAACTTGAATGACCTGTCCGGAGGAGTCCAGCCGAGCAGAGCCATCATCGGTGATGTTCGAAATAATCTGCATAAACTGGTCATCGGGATGGATCAGGTGGCCGCCCTGATGCGAGGAAATAAACAGGCATTGATGGGGCAATATAGCAAAACGTTTGACAGGCTATCTCTGGTTTGGTCGTCTACTGCGGCTATCGGTGTAGTGTTCCTGGGTGGCATAGTCATGTTTTTCGTTACGCGTTTGGCGTGGGATATCCGCCGCGTTCAGGATCGAGCACTGGCGATAGTGGAAGGTTATCGTGGCAAACCGTTGGCAGTCACCCGGCACGACGAGTTAGGATCGCTCATGGAGGCCGTTAACAAGGTGCAAATTGAATTGCGCCAGCATGAGATGCAGATGGAGCTCATCCGTCAACAGCGCTTCCATAAGGAAAAAATGGCGGCGGTTGGATCGCTCGCTTCGGTGGTTGCGCACGAGATCAATAATCCGCTGTCAGCTATTGTGGGTGCGGCGCAGTCCATGTCGGATTTGCATAGTATGCGCACAGACGGCGGGCCGTATGTTCAACTGGCCGAGGTTATTCTGGGGCAGGCGCGGCGGGTAATGAATATCACGCGACAGATATCCGAGTTTTCCATGCCCCAATCGGCTGAACCGGAATTCCTGGATACAAATAATCTGATACGCAGCACAGTCAAGTTTATCAGCTTCGACAGGCGGTTCAGCTCGATAGACATGGTGCTCAACCTTGATCCGCAGCTTCCCGCAGTACATGCCGTGGGTGACCATTTGACGCAGGTGGTGATGAATCTGCTTATCAATGCGGCAGACGCCACGGAAGGCAGGGCGGATCCTAAGCCGAGAATTATCATTTCCAGCATGTCTCGCAATGGTAGCGTTGAAGTGGCGGTCACCGATAATGGCACGGGGATGGACAAAGCAACGCTGGGTCGCGTATTTGAAGAATATTTCACCACCAAGCCGGCAGGCAAGGGGAGCGGGATAGGCATGGCGGTTTCGAAGTCATTGATTGAATCCGGAGGCGGTAGCATAAGCGTAGAATCCGAGCCGGGAATCGGCACGACAGTGACCATAATGCTGCCAGTCATAGGTAATTAAGGGTGAATACATGCATGTTCTGGTGATAGATGACGAGGCTGCGCTCCGGCAGATACTTTCGAATCTTGTGAGTCGTGCTGGCTATTCTGTCGATACGGCAGCAACCGCATCTGAGGCGACCGCCAAGCTGGTGCGGGGGGATGTTGATGTGGCGCTGTGCGATGTGCGTTTACCTGATGGCGATGGCATCGAGCTGGTTCGCAATTTCAAGGCTCCGGGTGCGGCAATAGATACTCAGTTCATCATGGTAACGGCATTTGCTTCGATGGAAACTGCGGTGGAGGCATTGCGGGCGGGGGCGACAGATTATATTGTCAAGCCGGTGCATAACGAAGAGCTGTTGCACAGGTTGTCCCAGATTGCGGCGATGCATGGCTTGCGCGCGGAGAACAAGGCGTTGCGCAATCTGGTTTCGGGTGGGCGCGGTTTGTACCGATTCAATTCGGCCGCCATGCAGCAAGTGGATCGTTTGGTGAGCAAGGTTGCGGTTACCAATAGTACCGTTCTGGTTACGGGGGAGAGCGGTACGGGTAAAGGCGTCATTGCACGCTCGATTCATGAGCAGAGTTCGCGTGCCGAGTTTCCGTTCATCCCGGTTAACTGCGGTGCGATTCCGGAGAACCTGATTGAGAGTGAGTTTTTCGGCCACACCAAAGGTGCATTTACCGGGGCAGACAAGGTACGTAAAGGGCTATTCACTGAGGCTGATCGGGGAACGATCTTTCTGGATGAAATTGGCGAATTGCCATTGCATTTGCAAACCAAATTATTGCATGTCATCGAGGATAAGCAGGTACGTCCGGTCGGCGGTGAACAAGCGCGCAGTGTTGATGTGCGTATCATAGCCGCCACGAACCGCAGTCTGGAGGGGATGGCAAAAGAGGGGAAGTTCCGCGAGGATTTGTATTTTCGCCTGAGCATGTTTCATATCCATATGCCGCCGTTGCGTGAACGTCATGGCGATATTGCTGGGCTTATTCGGCATTTGTTGAGCAATGTTGCTGTGTCGGCTTCGGGCGGATTGCTGGAAATAGAGCCGGAGGCCGAGGAGATACTGCTGTCTTACGACTGGCCGGGCAATGTCAGGCAGTTGGAGAATGTAATTAATCGCGCTTACATTCTCGCAGATGGAGGACGCATCACTCTATTGGATTTGCCCTCTGAACTTTCTCGCCAAGCTGTGAGTCAGGAGGGCGCTGGGGCGCATGTTGGAAAAGGCGGGAGCCTGCGAGACCAGTTACGTCAAATTGAAACAGAAATTATTGTCAATGCGATCAATGAAGCGGGTGGGGATCGCAAACTGGCTGCGCAGAGGTTGGAGATTGGCCTATCCAGCCTCTATCGGAAGCTGGAGGAGGCATGAATGTTTGGGAGTGGTTTGAGGGCAATCAATGCGCGGTTAACGCGCGAAACATGGGGGTATTGTGATGTGTAAATGGAAATTCGGGCTGTTGATGGTGGGGGCGTTTCTTTGCTTGCCTGTGGGGCTGGCACAAGGAAAGTCAGTAACCGAGGAGGAGAAGAAGGCAGAATCGGAATCTGATAAAGGATGGGTGGTGCGGGCACAGAGTAGTGTTTACGCCATTGCAGCAATGAAACCTCAAGATACCACTGCCGATGAGGATTATGCGGCGGCGGCGGCGGCCGATATTATTGCCGACTTGCCGAGGGCCTCAGCGTTATATCGGCGGGCGGCAGATAAGGGCCACCTGCTCGCGCAGTTGAGGGTCGCAGCACTTATGGTTGCGGTTTACCCGGAAGATGCGGTCAAATATTATCGTATGGCTGCCGATCAAGGTAGCGCAGTTGCACAGATGGGACTGGGCGGACTGTATGAAACGGGCCGGGGGGGGCTAAAGAAGAACAATGTCGAGGCGCGCAACTGGTTCATGAAAGCTGCAGAGCAAGGCGATGCAGGGGGTATTAGCGCCATAGCGGCCTCTTATTATGCAGGGAGATTTGGCTATGACGAGTCCAAGCGCAATACTCCGGAAGCCGTTGAGTGGCTTCAGCGAGCAGCAGTTGTGAAAGATATAAAAGCGGCAGATGCGATTATTGAGGGATATAAAATAGGTCGCTATGGGCTTCCAGTCGATGCTGCGAAGGTAACTGAATGGGAGCTCAAGAAGAAGGAAATATTCGGTATAAAAGAAGAGAAAGTGATGAAGAAGAAGAAGCTGCGCCAACAGTTATGAGCGCAGGTGGTTTGGTGGGCTGGGCAGGCGCCCCAATCGCCTTGCCCAGCTTGGTCCCCTCGTATTATTTGACAGCTTCCAGATTCAGGCTCATCAATTTGCCGGTTTCTTTTTGCATGTGTGGAATATGCGCTTGCGAGTAGTCGTCAACGCCTGCATGTTCGGTTGTGCGCCAATCCCAGCGCCGTACTTCACGAAAGCCCGTATCGAGAAGTTCCTGGCGCAGAAATTTCTCATCAAAAATCATTTTGTGGAAGTCATAGGCATCGCGTTGCCCGCCTACTATCAGTCCAACCAAACCGGTCAATCCATCTGCTAAGCCGCTTTCATAATAAATCGCTGCGCAGGCAGCAAAGTCGGGAACAGATAGGCGCAGTATGCCTCCTGGCTTGAGTACGCGGAACCATTCCTCTAATACGGCTTTATACTCGTTGCGACCAAAATGCTCCAGGACGTGGCTGGCATAGATTAGCGAGACGCTTGCATCATCCAGCAGCAGTCGTTCCACGGGGCCGACAATATCAACGTGGGGAGCCGGCAGAGCGTCAACATGAATGAATCCGGGTATGTGGCGCGGGCCGCAGCCCAAATGAAGTTTCACTTAAACCACTCCTTCCAGCCAGCTTCCGGGGCGTGAGAACCCGGCTGTTTCGCGCAGAGCCCGGGCTTCTGTTTTGCGGCCATAAGCCAGCAAGCGCCCATTATCCCGGCGGTAAACTTGCACTGTTTGTTCATCGAATCCGGCATCTACCAGCCAGCGGCCAAAAGCAGTCTCATTTGGTGCATACCAGTTCCACCCCTTTTCAAGGGTGCCGGAGTAACTGCATATGCTTCCTTCACCGGTAGTGCCCTTTGTTTCTATAAATACTTCTCCGCCAACTTTGAGATAAGCAAACAAAATTCGCAATAACAACATTGGATCGGTGACGTGATAAATCACGCCGGAGCAATAGGCATAATCAAATTGGCCCTTCCACTCCGGCTTGTCGACAAACAGGCTTTCTTCCAGCACCGGGGCGTCCAGCCCCAACAATGCCGTCAATCTCCGTGCTGCACGTGCTGCGATAGGGTGCTCTTCAATTGCGGTAACCCGGCCTCCCAAGCCAGCCAGTACGAGCAGGTCACCACCTGACCAGCAACCGACATCAAGAACTTGCTTGTTTTCCAGATTGGGTGGCAGCATGCCCAGCCGCAGGGCTTCGGACGTGATTTCAGTGTGGCGGGGACCCATGGCCCCAGCGCGGGTGAACCCATGCCCGAAATCATGGTTGTGCCCCCAGACAAAAAAATCCCTGAAAGCTACTGAAGATTCTGAATGCCAGAAGTTGTCCGGTTGAGCTTGATCCGGGAATTCTTGCGCTAGCGTAGATGCAATTTGATTGGCAATTTCTGGAGTTGCGGCTTGCCATTGGGAGAGCGCTTTGGCAACGATTTCATCGGCGGTGCCGGTAGACATCACGGGCTGTGGCTCCGGAAACGTTTGGAGCTGATTGATATCTCGGATCCGATCTATTATTTTGGTCACGGTGATTTCCTTGTTTCAGTAGGCGCGAAGGAGATGAATATGGGGCGGTGTGCCATGTTAGGCCGGGATTCAGTTTTCTTTTTTCGGCTTTGGTATGTCTTTTACCAGCCTCACGGCTGCCTTGACCATTCTTGGGTCTCCATACGGGATGGCTTTCCCTATGTCAAAGTGGACGCGCCAAAAGTCAAAGCGTCCGTATGGGCTATTGGTCCAATATGCCAGCTTATCCCAGTCCATACCGGGGAAAAGATCTTCGTTTATAGTTGGGATCAGCTTATCAAATGCTCGATTTTCGTCTATCAGGGAAGATAGCTCATTGGTGAGAGGTAGGCGCCACCCATCAGTTGCAGCCTGCAGGGCTTCATCGCGCGTAAGGTTTTTCACCTCGCCCACGCACCCAACTTCCTCCTTCCATTGTTGGCCTATGCTGCAACGCGCCCAAATCAGGTAATTGGCCGCATCAATTACCTCGCCTCCATGAGGTTCCAAACGGGAAGTCGCGCCTGCTTCGGAGATTGTTGTTCCAGCCATCAATATAGCAAGGCCTAACAGCGATAGCCACCCTTTGCGCATTCGTATTATTCTTCCAAAGCAGTTGGTTTTGCCAGCCAAACTAGAGTACACAAACTTAAATATTAAGATGTCAGGCTGGTCGGCTTATTTGGTCGGACGCAAGAAGGCTACGCCACCATAACTGCCTATCCACTTTCCGCCGTCCGGCGTCGTTGCCATGGCGAATACGTTGTCGGCCAGTAACCCGTCAGCCATGGTCATCACCTTGAACTTGCCGTTCTGCCACAGCGCCAACCCCTTGTTGGTACCTATCCATATCTGGCCATTCATGTCTTTGTGCAGCATGAAAACGTGATTACCTGGCAGGCCTTCTGCAGTAGTGTAAGTTGTCCATTTTTTCCCATCGAAATGCGATAGTCCGCCTCCCCATGTGCCCGCCCAGACGCTTCCGTCATTGTCCACGGCAAGGGCAATGATGTAATTCGGGTTATATGCCATATCGACATTTTCCAGGCCCATTTCCTTTTTCTGCATGGCATGGTGTTCAGACAGCCTGCCCGGATCATTTTTGAAGGCGATGTCGCTTTTAACTTTCTCATATGGCGCACCTATGCCCCGGTCGTGATTCCAGTTCTCCCACTTGCCGTTGGCAAAACGCGCCATACCACCTTCGGTGGCCAGCCATATTTCGCCGTTCTTGCCTTCCGTAACGCCATACACCCAATCGTTGGGCAGGCCGTGATTCGTATTTTCAACCGTATAAAGATCCCATTTTGAGGGGTCGTCCATGGCGCCCCCTCGAATGCGGTTTGCACCTGACCAAGTGGCGATCCAGATATCGCCGTTCTTTGCTTCGATTGCGCCATACACAAACGGGTCGCCGACGCCGTCCGGGATGTTGTAATTCTTCCAGGTCACACCATCTGGCTGGAGCAATGACAAGCCACCACCATATGTCCCGATGGCAATCTTCCCTTTTATTTTCCCAACAAAAAATGCACCAGAAGAAAGCAGGCCATTGCTGTTGTCGAATGCCTTGAATGAATCATCTCGCGTGTCATAACGTATCACGCCATCCGAAGTCCCCACCCAGATGACCTTTCCATCTGCATAGATGGATTTAACGTTTTTTTCGCCAACTCGGTAGTGCGTGAATTTTTGCGTGGGATCCACCTGGACTTTGCCCTCATGCGCCTCTTTTGCCGTGGCAGGAATTGGTGGGTGGGGCGTCGAAGATGGGGACGCGGAAGCCGTTGAATTTAGTGTTGGATGCTGTGGCGGCAGTGCTGCGGACGATGAGGGGGGCAGGGGAGTTTGGGGCGAAGCAACGGCAGATGGCGTTGTCGCCGGCGTTTGCCCTGCGGGTTCGTTTTTATTGCATCCCGCAATCGTCATTCCAGCGAGCGCGATACCTGCGACCAAAAATTTCTTGTCTAATTGCATGTTATTCAACCGTAAATATTTTTAAGGGGGCTGTTGCTTGTCATACTCAGGGGCTATTTGCCCGATCCTATCCTGGTCACTCCGCGTCGAGTGCCAACCCAAACATTGCCATCGGGCGCTATGGCAATCGCATAAACTGAGCTATCCAATAACCCTTCTTTGCGACCGATTCTGCGCCATGTTTTGCCATCGTAGCGTGTTACGCCATTATTCGTCCCGAACCAGAAAACACCCTTAGGATCACGTGCCACGGCGTAAACCAGATTTCCACCAAGCCCGTCTTTTTTGGTGAAATTGTGCCACTCTTTGCCGTCGAATCGAGCGACGCCGCCGCCCCACGTGCCAGCCCAAATCGTTCCATCGGGGGACGCAAGCAGAGATAGCACATAGCTGGGGTTATAGCTCAATGATCCGGCAACATCCACATTCAAGTCATGGCGCATACGCGTTCCCAAGCCCGTATTGGGACTGGCTGGGCGGCCATCCGGGTCTGGCGCACCGAGGCCATCCTTGTGGGACCAGGATTTCCATGAGTTCCCGTCGAACATGGAAACGCCACCTTCAGTACCAAACCACACGCGCCCTTGCGAGTCCACATCCAACCCATAGACCCATTCGTTAATGAGTTCCTTGAGATAGGTCGTGAATTTGCCAGTCTTGATGTCATACCGGTTGGCGCCAGCCCAAGTGCCTATCCATAAATCACCTTGCTTATCATTAGCAAAAGAATAGACCCAATAATCTGCAAGGCCGTGCATTGGAAAATAGGTTTTCCATTTCCCGTCTTTATAGCGCGATGCGCCTCCCGCATTGGTACCAAACCACTTGTATCCCTGGGAGTCGATTCCGACCGCAAAGACATATTCGTTGGCCAAACCCTGATCGCGATTGAACGTGTGAAGCGCATTGTGCGTCTTTAGATCTATTTCATGGACGCCAGTTGACGTTCCTACCCACAAAGAGTTGTGTGCCTTGTCGATGGTCAATGCACGTACGATCACATCATTGCCGACCTCGAAAGTTTCTAATACTCGTTCTCCGCCGGGAGCCGCTTTTGCTGCAAACGGGAACGTGATGGCTAAAACTATTATGGTAATTCGAATAACTGCAAACATTAGTGCAATGTCCTCACGTAATCAATTACATCATGAATGTCCTGATCGCCAAGTATCCCGAAGTATGGCGGCATTTTATCGCGACCTGAGCGCACGACTTCAAACAGGTTTTCATCAGTCTTGGAAAAGAGTTCGAAGCTGGTGAGCTTAGGAGTTTGCTGGGCGACGCTGACTCCATTAATTCCATGGCATCCCGCGCAGTGCCCCAAGTAAAGCTCCCTGCCATTTTTTAAATCAGTAGCGGAAACTGGTAGCGACAATGCTAATAAGCCGACACCGACAAGGGAGGTGACGTAGCGGACGGTACGTAAAATTCGATGCGATTTGTCTTTCTTCATCTTGCGTTTCCCGGAAAGTCCATTAAATTTCAGGTCTCTTTTCATATTTCAACCGATTCGGACAGTTGGTGGCAAGATTTTCAAAAACGTTCCTTCGTAACTTAAAAACTGCCAATGCCCACCGGCAATTGTATAACATGCCAGACCGAGGGAGCTAGAGTTTTTCTGGTTTTAGTCCAAGGTGATAACATTTATATTATTAGCATAATGGACGGCGGTTCTTTAGGAATTTAGAGAGGGATTTTTGTAATGGTCGTTTGTTGGAAAGATGGGCTAGAACTGGAATACCGACGGAGAAGGTAAACATGTCGGGTCCGGTTCCTCGTGAAAGCTATCTGGCGGCACATGCGGAAGTGGACATCATTCTGGATACTTTCCCTTTTACAGGTGGTACCACGACCTGCGAGGCTTTATGGATGGGGGTGCCCACGTTGACGCTTGCCGGTGATACCATGCTTGCCCGTCAGGGAGCCAGCTTGCTCACCTGTGCTGGATTGACTGACTGGGTTGCGGATAGCGAAGAAGATTATATGAACAGGGCAATAAGGCACGCCACGAACCTAAGCAGCCTTGCCGAACTGTTGGATTACGGCAGCAAGTGTTGCATAGCCCATTATTCGATGCTCCTCGTTTTGCGCGGCATCTGGAAGATGCATTGCTGGATATGTGGCAGCAACGGAGCCGTTGGATATGAACGTGGCAACGTATGACTAGTCGCAATGATCCGTGTTCCTGCGGCAGCGGGAAGAAATACAAACAATGCTGCATGCGGCAAGAGCCGGCTCAGGCAGTGGGCGAGGTTGCGAATGGGAACGCAGGGCAGGCGGCATCGAGCTATTTCAATACGGGGAATGC
>JACQFX010000020.1 GCA_016199835.1 Nitrosomonadales bacterium
CGTGTCGATCCGCATGCCCAAGTTCTTGGGCAAGGTGCGTCAGATAGTGCTCGAATTCCTCGGATGCGTCCATCAGCCCCCCCAACCAGTGAATAGCGACCACCGCATTATGCCTCAAGTTTTGTGACACAGTAAGATTAATGCACATAGCCCGTCCTCGCTTCAACGGTGATGGCTGAGGCGTAGCCGTTCACCGTGATAGATAGGTTGGCGTTGAAGCTGGGCTGCCCCAGCGCATCGAAACTGAATGCCGCTGGCGTGGGGGCGAAGACGGCCTTGCTGCTGGAGACGGTGTAAGGTGTATTGCCATCCGGTCCCGTGAGATTGGAGCCGCAGGCGTTGGTCGCGCCGTAAGTCAGTGTGATGCTGTTTGCTGCAAATGCGACACAGACGAAACGATGCTGTGCAATGGCTTCCTTCTGGGCATAGCGAAGGGTGGAGATCGCCGTGTCGTAGAAGCCCCGGCTGTCGAATACGTTGCTGCTGAAAAAGCGCGGGGCAGCGATTGCCGCAAGTATGCCGACAATGACCATAATGGAGATCAGCTCTATCATGGTGAAGCCGGATTGTGGGCCGCTTCTCGTTTGCATATCGTCCCGGACGCGCATCGCCTGTCTAAAAAAAACCCAACAAGCCGACAGCGGCGGTTGGGCTTTCTTGCGCTGGGCGAGCCTTGCCCGCCTCAAATGATCAGCACCCTGCAGTGGATAATGCGCTGAAGGTGGGAGGTGAGTTGGCTGCTGCCGATTGCGTATAGGTAAAAGAGCAAGTTGCTACTGCGGCTGCGCCAGTGACCTCTACCGTAGCGACGCCGGCAGCAACTGCGGGCAGGGTGTAGCCAGTAGAAGCAGAAATCCCGGCCAGGGCGGCGATATCCGCTGCCGCAGGATAGTTGTTGACCATGGTATAGGCTGTCCCTTCAATCGTGACACTATTGCCGCCCGCAGCCAGGGAGGCCGCATGCGCCAGATTGGCTGCGGAACGCACGGCGCCTGCTGCGCCATTCAGGGAAGCTATGCGCGCCTGGCCGCTCAAGTCAACGAACTTGGGTAAGGCAGTTGCGGCCAGGATGCCCAGTATCACGATCACCACGATTAGTTCGATCAGGGTAAAACCTTTTTGCTGTTTCATTTCATGCTCTCCTAAAAGTTATTTCCTGGCCGGAGTACGCCGACCACGATTGCATTCTTTCGTTCCCCCTTTGCCTTGTGTTGCCGTTGCAGGCAGCGCAGGATGGGCGCAGTGTAGCAAAAACCGCGCATTGCGCAACTGAAATATCAAAGGCGCAATGCATTCGGTTTGTATCGCATACGGCAAAATCTGAGTCTGTGTAGTGGCTCTCATAAATTCATGCCTTGATCTGTTCGGCGGGACACGGATGCCTGGATTGCTCGATGCTTCACGTTCTCTACAGCTTTCCCGCTCGTTAAGGCGCTACAGGTTCAAATACGACCCCGCCTTTCCCCTGGCTGCTTTTGCCGGATGCATCTGCTGCGAGATCCAGTCTCAGGCTGACACGGTAGCGTATCCATTTATCCTTGCCCACGGCTTCGGGATGTGCGATGTGCTGCGGGACATAAACCAGCTCGCGCGTCTTGAGATCGAAAGCCCAATTGCCGGGCGGGATGGCGCCCGGTACCGGAGCGTAGAATTCGCCAACATAATTGCGTGGTTTTTCCTTGAGCCAGTTCAGCGGATTGTTCATGGCCATCGCGGCAATCTCAGCCTTGCGCCCATGCAGCATCATGTCGACATACTGCAAGGCGAGCGCGCTTTGCACTGCACTGACCACTTCGCCCATGGCCGCCTTTTCAGCCTGTTCCTGATAGAACGTCACGCGGTTAAAAAAGACGCCCATCAACAACGTGATGATGCAAATGGCGATGACCAGCTCGAGCAGGGAAAAACCGGATTGGGAATTTCGGGTTTTGAGTTTCGGGTTCCGGGTTACGAATTTCGAGTCGCTGGCCGGCGGTTTAACTCGAAACTCGAAACTCGAAACTCGTAACTCGAAACTCGAAACTCGTAACTCGAAATCCGTAACTCGCAACTTCATTTATGCAGCGCCGCCTTGCCCAGATCCCACATCGGCAGGAAGATGCCCAGCGCCAGGATCAGCACCAGGATGCCCAGCGCGACGATCATGATGGGTTCGATCTGGGCGCTCAGGGTTTTAACTTCATATTCCACATCGCGTTCATACATCCCCGCGACTTCGAACATCAGGCCGTCCATGTCGCCAGTCTCTTCGCCCACCGCGATCATCTGCAATACCGTTGGATTGAATACGCCGGTGGTGACGGCGGTGCGCAATATGCTTTCACCGCGCTCGACACCGTCGCGCATCTGCTCGACGCGCACGCGCATGTATTCGTTGCCCACCACCATGCTCACCACGGTCAGTCCCTGCACGATGGGGATGCCGCTCTTGAACGCCAATGCCATGCTGCGCGCGAAACGCGCCAGTGTGCCCTTGAATATGATCTTGCCCGCGATGGGGATGCGAAACTTGAGCTTGTCCCAGTTGTAATGGCCGTCCACCGTGTTGGTGTAGGTGCGGAAGGCCACTGCCGCGCCCACCGTCAGCGCCAGCAACAGCGGCCAAAAATGCACCATGAAATTGGAGAAGCCGATGAGTCCGCGCGTGACCAGGGGCAACTCGGTATGGAAGCCCTCGAACACCTTGACGAACGACGGTATGACGAACAGGTTGATGATCACGATGGCGACCGCCATGGCGATGACGACGAACATCGGATAGCGCACGGCGCTGCGTATGGTCTCGTTCATCTGCTTTTCGAACTCAAGGTGTGAGTACAGGCGCATGAAAGTCTCGTCCAGCGTGCCGGTCATTTCGCCGACCTGCACCATGCTGACGTAAAACGCGGAAAACACCGCAGGGTGGCGGCGTAGCGCGATGCTGAGCTCGCGCCCGCTGTCCAGACTTTCGCGCAAGTCCTGCAGCACGGCGGTGAACGCGGGGTTCTGCGAGGATTCCTGCAAGCCGGCCAGCGCACGCATGATGGGCACGCCCGCCTTGAGCAGGGTGTGCATCTGGCGGCTGAACAGCATGATGTCCAGCGGCGTGATTTTTTTCTGGTTGAGGTATTTCCACAGCGCGGCTCCTTTGCCGGCTGCCGCGCCTGCCCCGATGGAGGCCTTTATTTCGGTGGGTGTGACGCCGGTGTTCAGCAACTGGTTGGCGACTTCGCCCGAGTCCATGCCCTCCAGCGTACCCTGCACCAGATCGCCTTGCGCGCTCCTTCCCTTGTAAACGTATACCGGCATCAGTCTTCCACCTGATTGCTGATGCGCATGATCTCGGCCACAGTGGTGCGCCCTTGTCTCATATGATTCAATGCATGGTCTATCAGGGTGCTGCCCTTCATGTTGTCGCGCGCGGCCTGCATGAAGTGCAGGGAGTCGTGGTGGGCGGCGGCTTCAGCCAGCGGCTGGGTCATCTCCAGCATTTCATACACGCCCAGGCGGCCGCGATAGCCCGTGCCGTTGCAATGCGAGCAGCCACGCCCGTGCTGCAATGAGCCATGGTTGTCGGAGAGTACGCCCTCATGTTCCAGCCACTCCATTTCCTGCGGAGAAGGATGGTGCGGCTCGCTGCACGAGTCACAGACGCGCCGTATCAGGCGCTGCGCCAGCACCACTTGTACCGAAGAGGCTACCATGTATTTTGGCGTGCCCATGTCCACCAGACGGAACAAGGTGCCTGCGGCGTCGCGCGTGTGCAGCGTGGAAAATACCAGGTGGCCGGTCATCGCGGCGCGCAGACCGATCTGCGCGGTTTCCGCGTCGCGCATTTCGCCCACGAGTATGACGTCGGGATCGAGACGCAAGGCGGAGCGCAGCACGCGCGAGAAACTCAATTCTATTTTTTCGTTCACCTGCACCTGATTGATGCCGGGCAGGCGGTATTCCACCGGGTCTTCCACGGTGATGATTTTCTGGTCTATGGTGTTGATCTCGGACAGCGCGGAATACAGCGTGGTGGTTTTGCCGCTGCCGGTCGGCCCGGTGACCAGCACCATGCCGCTGCTGCGCCGGATGATCTCGCGGAAGCGTTTGAGCATGTCCGGCGGCATACCGAGCTTCTCCAGTCCTATCATGCCGCCGTCCTGGCGCAGCAACCGCATCACCACCGATTCGCCGTGCTGCGTGGGGCAGGTGGCGATACGCAGATCCACCGCCTGGTCGTTTACGCGCACGCTGAAGCGGCCGTCCTGCGGCAGGCGCTTTTCGGAAATATCCAGCCCGGACATTAGCTTCAGGCGCAGCACCAGCGCGGAGGCGATCTTGCTGTCCGCCTCGGTTTGCAGGTGCAGCATGCCGTCTATGCGGAAACGGATCTGCAAACGTTTTTCCTGCGGTTCGATGTGCATGTCGGAGGCGCGCACTTTGACCGCTTCCTCGAACATGCTTTGCAACAACTTGACCACCGGCGCGTCCTCGGCGCCGACCGCATTGCCCAGCGCGCCAAAATCGACGTAAGTGTCGCCAAGGTCTTCCGACAGTTCGCGCGCCAGACCGGACATTTCCTCGGTGCGGCGATAGACGCGGTCTATGGTTTCCAGCAATTGCCCTTCGGTGACCACCGCGAGTTCGATGTCGCGCGTGAGTATGCGCGACAGCTCATCGAAAGCGAACAGGTCGGTGGGATCGGCCATGCCGATCAGCAACGCGCCATTGCGTTCTTCCAGCGCCAGCGCACGGAAGCGCCGCGCCTGGGTTTCCGACAGCTTGCGCGTGATGTCCGGATTGACGTTATGGAATTTGAGATTGATGAAAGGAATGTTCAACTGCTTGGCCAGCGCTTCCGAGATCTGGTCTTCGCTGACGAAGCCATTGTCTATCAGCACCTTGCCCAGCTTACGTCCGCTGCGCTTCTGCTCGCCGAGCGCGAACATGAGCTGCTCTTGCGTGATGAGTTTTTGCTGCACCAGCAAATCGCCGAGGCGGATTTTTTCCGGACGCGCCATAATACCTTCCCTGAGTCTGTTATCGCCGTGCGTACTTATGCGCCCAGCTTGAAGCAAGCGGAAGTTAGCCGTTTTTCATATCGCTGACAAGAGTTATGTTCCATATAATTTTGTATCAACCGGAAATCCCGCCCAATAGCGGAAACGTCATCCGCCTGTGCGCCAATACCGGATCGCAATTGCACCTGATCCGCCCGCTCGGTTTCGATCTGGACGATAAACAGTTGCGCCGCGCCGGGCTGGATTACCATGAATATGCCAGCATGCGTGTGTACGATGACCTTGCAGCCTGTTTGCAAACCTTGCCGGATGCGCGCCTGTATGCCTTTACCACCAAGGGTTCGCGGCTCTATCATGAAGTGGCCTATCAGGCCGGGGATGCCTTGCTGTTCGGTCCGGAGAGCCGAGGGTTGCCGCAGGATGTGCTGGAGTCATTGCCGCCGGAGCAACGCCTGCGCCTGCCCATGCTGCCCGACAACCGCAGTCTGAATCTGTCGAACACCGTCGCGGTGGCAGTGTTCGAGGCGTGGCGGCAATGCGGGTTTGCAGCTTCCGTGTAGTCGGGCAAGAATCATTCAAATTGCAATAATGATTTAAGGTTTCACCGTATCATTCCCTCCACCATGCAGGGGGAGGGCCAGGGAGAGGGTAGAAGCCAAGCATGAGTACGCTCAGAATTTCCACAAGCCTCCGGCTGGCGGGGGTAATTTAACTTACGCGAGATTCGAATTCTGATGATTGAAACGGTATTGATCGTTGCGGTGCTGGTGCTGGTCGTGCTGCTGCTGGTGATGTTGCAGCGCCAGCCCGCGCGCGCCGCGCAGGTTCTGGAGCAGCAGCATCGAGCGATGCTGTCCGATCTGCATGACGGGCTGAACAAGCAGGGTGACCGCATGCGCGCGGCGCAGGCCGATCAGGCCGAACGTTTGCGCGCGGCGGTGCTGGACGAGTTGCGCGCGACGCGCGATGCGCTGCATATGCTGCGCAACGAGATGCTGACGCAGACGCTGGAGAAGCTGGCGGAGCAGGGGCGCGCGGACCAGGAGCTGATCCAGACTTCCTTCCGCAATGCCACGCAGCATCTGGCGGGCAGCATCGAGGCGCTGGAGAAGAAAGTGGATGCGCGGCTGGAGCAGATCGGCGGCAAGGTGAGCGAGCGCCTCGACGAAGGGTTCAAGAAAACCAACGAAACTTTTGTCAGCGTGATGGCGCGCCTGGCGACCATAGACGAGGCGCAGAAAAAGATCGATGGCCTGACCACCAACATGGTGAGCTTGCAGGAGCTGCTCGGCGACAAGCGTTCGCGTGGTGCTTTTGGAGAAGTTCAGCTCGAAGGTCTGGTGCGCAACATCATGCCGCCGCAATCCTATGAGATGCAGCATACATTGCCCAACGGCACGCGCGCCGATTGCGTGCTCATGCTGCCGGAGCCGACCGGCATGGTGGCCGTGGATTCTAAATTCCCGCTGGAGAATTATCACCGGATGTTCGATGCGGCGAACGATGCCGAGCGCGTGCAGGCTGCGCGCCAGTTCAAGGCGGATATCCGGAAACATGTGGACGACATCGGCGGCAAATACATCATCCCCGGCGTGACCTCGGACGGCGCGGTGATGTTCGTGCCCGCCGAAGCGGTGTTCGCCGAGATTCATGCGCATCACCCCGAGGTGGTGGATTACGCGATGCAGCGGCGCGTGTGGATAGTCTCACCGACCACCTTGATGGCCGTGCTCAACACGGCGCGCGCGGTGATGAAGGATGTGGAGACGCGCAAGCAGGTGCACATCATCAAGGATGAGCTGGGCAAGCTGGGCAAGGATTTCGGGCGCTTCGACGAGCGCATGAAGAAGCTCGCCGACCACATCCGCCAGGCCAACAAGGACGTGGACGATGTGCAGATCAGCAGCCGCAAGATCACGGAACAGTTCGCGAAGATAGAGCGCGTGGAGCTGGACCACCCGGCGGTGTTGCCGGAGATTCCGCAGGGATAAAACTTTACGTCGCGAATTCCGAGTTAGGCGCGCGATTGAGCAGGGCTTCCACCGCACTCGCCGCCGCAAGCTGTTCGTACAGCACGCGATACACCGCCGCGCAAATCGGCATGTCGACGTTCATGCGTTGCGCCAGATGATGGACTTCGCGCACGGTATATACGCCTTCGGCCACATGGCCGAGCTGGCGCAGGATGTCGGACAGGGTCTGTTGCTGTGCGAGCAATATGCCGACCCTGCGGTTGCGCGACAGGTCGCCGGTGCAGGTCAGGATCAGGTCGCCGGCGCCGGACAAGCCGGCCAGGGTTTCTGCATGGCCCCCGAGCTTCAGTCCCAGCCGCGCTATTTCAGCCAGGCCGCGCGTGATCAGCGCCGCGCGTGCGTTGTGGCCCAGGCCCAGGCCGTCGGCGATGCCCGCCGCGATGGCCATCACGTTCTTGACCGCGCCGCCCACTTCGACGCCGATCACGTCGGTGCTGGAATAGATGCGCAGCCGCGCATGGTGCAGTGCTTGCGCGATGCGTTTCGCAAATTCACCATCGGCGGAAGCCAGCGTTAGCGCGGTAGGCAGGCCGCGCGCCACTTCGAGCGCGAAGCTCGGCCCGGATAGCACGCCGCTCGGAAAATCGGGCGGCAGGATTTCTGCCACAACCTGATGCGGCAACTGCGAGCTGCCGGCCTCAAAACCTTTGCATGCCCACACCACGGGAACCGGCGCAGATCGTGGCGCGATCTGGAGCAGTGTCGTGCGCAGTGCGGAAACAGGCGCGGCGATCAATATCAGATCGGTCCCGCTCAATGTGGCGTCGAGATCGGCGCTGAGCAGCAATTCCTGCGGCAAGGGAATTTCAGGCAGATAGCGCTGGTTGCAGCGGCTGGCGGACATCGCCGCGACCTGCGCCGCATCGCGCGCCCACAGGGTGACGCGGTGGCGCGCCGAGAGACTGATGGCCAGCGCGGTGCCCCATGCGCCTGCGCCGAGTATGGCAATTTTCATGGTGTCATGATGTCATGGAATCAAAAAACAATTTAACCACGGAAAACACGGATGACACGGAAACTGCAATTCATGGCTACATCCCTGCTGGTCGCAAAAATGGATGATGCCTGTGCGGGCAATGTTCTGTCCGTGTCACCCATGTTTTCCGTGGTTATTGTCGTTTCCGGGTCAGTCGCCCCACACCTCGGTGGTTTTTATATAGCCCGTTATGCCATCCTGATGGCGCACCTTGATCCAGCCCGTGCCCGTGTTTTTCAGCCACTCCAGCGCCACTTGCTGTTTTGCCTGCATCAGCACGGCGGCAGTCCCGTCGGGAGTTTGCCGCAAGTCGGCGATGTCAGCCATCACCAGCACGTAGCGTTTATTGCTCAGGGCGCGTTTCTCGATCCAGGCGAGGCCGCCGCTGCTGTCGCGCACCTTGACCCAGGTGTCCAGATTGACCACTTGTTCCAGCGGCAGATAGCGGGCGGCGACGAACAGTTTTGTCGCCTTGAGCGAAGGGGCGTCGTAGAGGATGGCGCTGCTGTCCGCGACGGATACATAATCCGTCGCGCAGGCCGAACCCGCCGCTGCCAGCAGCATGAGGAATGCAAGGGCGCGACGCATGGGCAAGATTCAGAGTCCGGCTGGAATTGAACGGCGACTTAGTGCGTGACGGCGGCCGCTGCTTCTACCTGCTGCTGTTTCTGCTGCTGGTGCAGCGCCTCGAAATTGATCGGGTTGAGCAGCACGGGCGCGAAACCTGCGCGCACCGAAATGTCCGACACCACTTCCCTGAGATAGGGGTAGAGGATGTTGGGGCAAACCACCGACAACACGGTATCCAGCTCTTCCTCCGGCAGGTTGCGCACCTGGAAGATACCGGCCTGCTTGGCTTCGACCAGGAACATGGTCTTGCCCTTTTCCGCGAGCCTGGCAGTGACGGTGACGGTGACCGACACTTCAAACACGCCATCCTCGACGCTGACGGCCTGGTTGTGCAGTTGCAGGTCTATCTGCGGTTGTTCCTGTTCCAGGAATATGGTCGGCGCATGGGGGATTTCCAGCGACAGATCCTTGACGTACAGTTTTTCGATGGTGAATATGGGTTGTGCTCCTGCTGCTTCGCTCATTTTTTATCCTCGTTGATTTATTGATTGTCCGCCAACAAGCCGACCAGTTTGTCCTTATGATCCAGCGCTGCAAGATCATCGTAACCGCCGACATGATAGGTTCCGATATAGATTTGCGGGACGGTGCGCCGCCCGGTTTTTTCCACCATCGCGATGCGCAATTCCGGCTCCAGATCCACCCGTATTTTTTCTATTTCCGCCACGCCCCGGGCGTGCAGCAACTGCTCGGCGCGCACGCAATACGGGCAAACTGCCGTGCAATACATCGTCACTTTCTGCATGCTCATCGCTCTATCGGCAGCTCGGCCTTTTGCCACGCCATCATGCCGCCGGACAGATTATACGCTTGCGTGTATTCCCGGTTGCCCAGCACCGCGCACGCAGTAGCGGAACGGTTGCCGCTGCGGCAGACGACCACGATGGGCCGCTCGCGGTAGCGTTCCAGTTCGCCGAGCCGGTCCTTGAGTTTGGTGAGCGGAATCAGTTTCGCATGCATGAGGTGACCGCTCTTGAATTCGCTTTCCTCGCGCACGTCCAGCACCAGCGCGTTCTGGTGGTTGATCAGTTGCAGGGCGGTTGCGATATCCGCTTCCTTCACCCCGCGCAGGCGGTTGCCAAACAGCGACCACAGCAGCATGGTTCCGCTGCCCACCGCCGTCAGCACCAGCCAGATGTTATCTAACAGAAATTGCCGCACGTTGCCGTTCCTCGTTTTTTTGGAGCGCGAATTCTAGCAGAGCCGCGAAATGGGCGGGGTCTTTCTGTGTCAGCTCGCCCAGTTCATTCCGAGTCTTCGGGAAATCGTCCGGATAAGACCAGATCGCGCGTTCCATCTGGGCTCGCGCAGCATCCTGTTCGCCGGATAACGCCAGCAACAGGGCTTCGCGGTATACCACCGAGCCTATGGGCACGAAATGCATCGCGCGTTCATTCAATGCGCGCTGCTCGGCAAGATGGGCGGCATCGATCTTGATCATGCTGCTTTTGAAGAGCTCGGTATAGGGCTGGAGTAGTAGCTGCCCGTCCAGCTTAGCCAGACCATCGCGCATGCGCCGGGAATAATCCGCAGACAGGGAACTCATGGACGCCAGATTCTCCAGCTTGCGGTAGTCGCGCAACAGTTGCGCCATGGACAAGGTGCCGAGCAGCAGCAGTACAGCAACCGCAAACCGTCCCGCGTTGCGCAGCTCCAGACGATAGGCGGAGTGATCCAGCATGCCCAGGGTCAGCGCCGTTATACCGAGGAAATAGGTGTACCACAGCGGGTATTCCACCAGGCTGTGGATACCCAGCACGGCCAGCAGCCCATAGCCCCACCAGTGATATACGCTGCGCTGCGCCTGGTATGCCTGACGCACCCACAGCCCCAGTGTGCCGAACAGGATGAGCAGGCCGGCAAGCCCTGTTTCCGCAGCCATTTGCATCAGCAGATTATGGGCGTTGTTGTACAGACCGACGATGCCGGTGTCGCGCAGCACCGGACCGAGCAGGAAGTGCTGCCAGGCGAATTGGCCGTATCCTGCGCCCAGCAAGGGATGCTGGATGAAGGTCAGCCCGGCCTCGTACCAGATGTGCAGCCGGATGCTGCCGCTCCAGCCAAAACTGGCGGAGCCTGGCGCCATCATACGATCCACGGTGGTGACGCTGCTGGACGCTGCGGACAGGCCGGGTAAATATACGATCAGGTGCATCAGGCCAAAACCCAATATCAGCATCAGGCAGTAATGCAGCAAGGGGCGGAATGCGGCGTCGCGCCGTTGCCATAGCCAGGCCATGGCAACGATGCATAACAAATATAACCACGCGCTGCGCGAACCGCTCAGCACCAGGACGAACAGCAAGGGGGCGGCGGGCAGCGCCACTTGCCATGCGGGCATGCGCCAGTGCGTGCGCAACAGGCCGAGCGAGACCAGGCCCAGCATGATGTAATCGGCGTAGTGATTAGGCTGGCCCAGATTGCCATATACGGCGCTGGCTATTTTGGCCGTGATCACCGCATCGAAAATAGTGTGCCATGAATAATGCTGCATGATTCCTATCATGGCGTTCAACTCGGTTCCCGCCAGCAGGAACAGGGCGAGTGCGGCGGACAGCGCAGGCAGGCCGAATTCTGCGCGCAATTGCCGTCCGAGCATGATCAATAAAACCGCCCACAACAGGTACTCGGCGATCAGCAGCACCTGACCGAAGTAGGGCAGCCCGCCCAGCGCGAATTGCAGCAGCGCCAGCAACAGCAAGCCGATTGGCAGCATGACGATGCGCGGAATCTCATATCGTTGCCGGCCTGTTGCCAGCAGAAGCATGGCGCACATGCCGAGCACAACCGCGCTCCACTCCTGATAGAACGTGGTTAAGGGATAAGCATGGTAATAAAGCAGGAAGGGCAGCGCCCACATCAAGCCGGTAAAGAACAGGCTGATGCGGGCGAGAAGAGATGGGGAAAAAGAGGTGCTCAGCAACAACCATCCTTGATGCCGCACCGGGCGAGCAGGCTATCCAGCGGACAGAACCGGGTAAAGCCGCTCTGGAACAGATTCAACCCGACGAAGGCGGTGAAAAATAAAAAATACTGACTGACGAACAGGGGGCTGGCTTGTACACCCAGCGCCAGCGACAACATGACGAAGAAACCTGCGACGATACGGACGATGCGTTCTGCACTCATGGTGATGCTCCTGTGAGCCGGGGATTTTACTGGAATTTTTTATACAGCGTGGCGTAATACAGCACGGGGATCACCACCAGCGTCAGCACGGTGGAAACCAGGATGCCGAAGATCAGCGCGATGGCCAGGCCGTTGAAGATCGGGTCGTCGAGGATGAACAGGGCGCCCAGCATGGCCGCCAGTCCGGTCAGGATGATGGGCTTGGCGCGCGCTGCCGCCGCGTTGATGACGGCATGTTGCAGATTGACGCCATCGCGCAGTTGCAGGTTGATGAAGTCCACCAGCAGGATGGAGTTGCGCACAATAATTCCCGCCAGGGCGATCATGCCTATCATCGAAGTGGCGGTGAATTGCGAACCCAGCAGCGCGTGTCCCGGCATCACGCCTATGATGGTGAGCGGGATGGGCGCCATGATGATGAGCGGCACGAGGTAGCTCTTGAATTGCGCGACCACCAGCAGATAGATCAATACCAGCCCCACCGCGTAGGCGATGCCCATGTCGCGGAAGGTCTCGAACGTCACCTGCCATTCGCCGTCCCACTTCAGCGCATAGCCCGCGTAGGGATCGGACGGCTGTTTGAAGAAATACGAACCCAGTGCGCCGCCCTGTTCGAGCAGCATGCCGTCAGTTTTGGCGTTGATGCCGAACATGCCGTACAGCGGGCTGTCCAGCTTGCCCGCCATATCTCCCGTCACGTACACCACCGGCAGCATATCCTTGTGATAGATCGGGTAGTCGCGCTCGACCTGTACCATCTGCACCACTTCGGATAAGGGCACCAGTACGCCATCGCGTGCGCGTACCTTGAGCTTGAGCACGTCATCCATGCGGCTGCGTTTCTCCGCCGGCAGGGCAAGGCGCAACGGCGGCGCGTATTTCGCCGTGACATCGTGCAGCGAAGTCACATCCTGCCCGGCGAGCGCTACGTGGATCGCATCCACGATGTCGTTAGGCGCGACGCCGAGCAGCGCGGCTTTGCTTTGCAGTACATGCAGCACCAGCTTAGGCGAGGCCTCGGTCACCGTGTCGTCGATGCCGACAATGTCCGCAGTCCGGGAAAATTGCTCATGCACCTTGCCCGCCACCTTGCGCGCACCGTCGTAATCCGGGCCGTAGATTTCTGCCACGATAGGCGACAGCACGGGCGGGCCGGGCGGCACTTCCACGATCTTCACTTTCGCGTTCCATTTTTTCGCGATGGCTGCTATCGGCTCGCGCACGCTGCTGGCGATCTCGTGGCTGCTGCGGCTGCGGTGATGCTTGTCTTTCAGGTTCACTTGCAGATCGCCCTGTTCGCTCGCCGCGCGCAGATAATACTGGCGCACCAGGCCGTTGAAATTGATCGGCGCAGCCGTTCCCGCATAGCCCTGATAGTCGGTCACTTCAGGCACGCTGGCGATATACGCGCCGATCTCGTGCAGCACGCCAGAGGTCTGTTCCAGCGCCGTGCCGCTGGGCATATCCACCACGATCTGAAATTCGGATTTGTTATCGAACGGCAGCATCTTGAGCACCACCAGCTTGGCCACGCCCAGCGATACCGCGAATACCAGTCCGGCCAAAATGCCCAGCCACAGCTTGCGCCGTGCGGGTTTGCCGTGCTCGCCGTTCAGGAAGGGCGACAGGCGCGCGCGGAAGAATTTTGTTAATTTGGTATCACCCTCGTCCTTCACTATCGCGTGATGCGTCCCGGAAAAACGCAGCGCCAGCCACGGCGTGATGATGAATGCCACCGCGAGCGAGATCAACATGCCCATGCTGGCGTTGATCGGAATCGGGCTCATGTACGGCCCCATCAACCCGCTGACGAAAGCCATCGGCAATAGCGCCGCGATCACCGTGAAAGTGGCGAGGATGGTGGGGCTGCCCACCTCGTCCACCGCCTCGGGAATGACTTCAGACAAAGGCTGATGCGGTGCCAGTTCGCGGCGACGATGGATGTTCTCTACCACGACGATCGCATCGTCCACCAGTATGCCGATGGAGAAGATCAGCGCGAACAGCGATACGCGATTGAGCGTAAAGCCGTAGGCCCAGGAGGCGAACAATGTCACCGCGAGCGTGAGCAATACCGCCACGCCGACGATGAAGGCTTCGCGCCGTCCGAGCGCAAACCACACCAGTGCGACTACGGCAGAAGTGGCGAAGATGAGTTTCTGGATCAGCTTCATCGCCTTGTCGTTGGCGGTCACGCCGTAATTGCGCGTGGTGGTGACATGCACGTCGGCGGGGATCACGCTGCCCTTGAGTTCTTCGACGCGCTTGAGCAGCATGTCGGCGATGTCCACCGCGTTCTCGCCCGGCTTCTTGGTCACGGCCACGGTCACGGCGCTGAATTCGCCGTGTGCGCTGATGCCCTTGTCGCCCGCCGCTGCGCCCGTGCCCAGCCATACATAATTCGACGGCTGGTCGGCGCCGTCCTGCACTTGTGCCACATCGCGCAGGAATACCGGCTTGCCGCCGGATACACCCACCACCAGTTGCCGCACTTCGTTCGCGTCGCTCAGGAAGTTACCGGTTTGCACCAGCACTTCGCGATTGCCATGAACCAGACTGCCCGCATCCTGCGATACGTTGGAGGCCTGCAACGCGGCACGGATATCCTGCACGGCAAGCTGGTGCGCATTCAGCGCTTCCGGATCGAGCAGCACGCGCACCACATGCGGCGTCGCTCCCAGCGTAGTGACTTCGCGCGTGCCTTTCACGCGCTTGAGTTCGGCCTCGATGGCATGCGCCACCTGGGTCAGATCCAGGCTGCCGCCTGCATCCTGTTCGCGCCACAGCGTGAGCGCGACTACCGGCACATCGTCTATGCCCTTGGCCTTGATGATGGGTTTGGCCACGCCCAGCGTGGGTGGCAACCAGTCGGCGTGGGAATTGATGACGTCATAGAGTTTGACCAGCGAAGGCACATGCAGCTCGCCCACCTTGAACTGCACGGTGAGCACCGCCATGCCGGGCTGCGACACGGAGTACACATGATCCACGCCGGAGATCTGCGACAGCACCTGCTCGGCGGGCGTGGACACGGTGTTTGCCACGTCCTGCGCCGATGCGCCGGGGTAGGCGATCAGCACGTTGGCCATGGTAACGTTGATCTGCGGTTCCTCTTCACGAGGAGTTACAGCCACGGCAAACACGCCCAGCAGCACCGCCACCAGCGCGAGCAGCGGCGTCATTTGCGAATGCAGAAAGGTTCTGGCGATGCGTCCGGAAATGCCCATATTATTTGGTCATCCCGGCTTTGATCGGATCGAGTGCGACCTGCTCGCCTTCGTTCAATCCGGCCAGAACCTCGATTTCATTCTGCCCGGCAACTTCGCCCAGGCGCACCTGGCGCAATTTCGCCACACCCTTGTCCACCACATACACGGCTACCACTTCGCTGCGGCGCAGCACGGCGCTGGAAGGAATCAGCAATTTCTTCGCTTTGCCCACAGTGAACTGCACGCGCACGAACATGCCCGGATATACGCCGGCTTCATTGGCGGGCAACACGGCGCGCACCTGTGTGCTGTGCGTGCGCGCATCGGCGGAGGGCAACACTGACACTGATGCGGGTTTGATCCGGCGCTCGAGTGCAGAGGCTTCAATCATGGCTTGCGGATGCGCGCCTATGTCCGCCAGCTTGTATTGCGGTACGTCAACAATGACGCGCATCTGCACCGGATCGAAGCCGGTCATCAGCGGTTTGCCGACAGTGACCATCTCGCCCATCTCGACCAGCCGCGCCGATACCACGCCGCTGTAGGGCGCGACCACGGCGGTATAGCCCTGCGCCAGAGCGCTCTGCCCCGCGCCCGCCTCGCTTGCCGCCGCCTGCGCCTGCGCCATCTGGTAGTCGGCCTGTGCTTTGTCTAGCGCGGCCTGGCTGATGAATTTTTGCGTGAATAGCTGGCGCGAACGTTCATAGTTGGATTTGGCATTCTGCATTGCGGCCTGCGCCTGCATCACCTGTGCCTGGCTGCCCGCCACGGCTTGCGCCGCTTCGCGTTCGTCTATGCGCAGGATGACCTGGCCATTCCTGACCGTAGCGCCGACATCAAAGTTGATTTCCTTCACGCGTCCGGCGATTTGCGCCGACACTGTAGATTGCCGCGTCGCTTCGACCACGCCATCGGCGCTCCAGGTCTGCGCCACCTCGCGGTATTGCACGGGAGCGACGGCGAGCGGCTCTGCCGCCTGTGCGACGGATGCGGAAATTAAAGCCAATAGAAATAGTGCATGAAGCGGCATGACGATCACCCGTCCAAAATAGTTGAGTATTAGAATATTCTAATATATGTAAAAATGCAACCAGCTTGACTGGCCTGCTACCGGTGGAGTCAGTATCATGAGCCTCCGGAGCAGGGCTGAAGCGGTTACGCTCACCATAACTACCTAGTCTTACTGTGTCACAAAACTTGAGGCATAATGCGGTGGTCGCTATTCACTGGTTGGGGGGGCTGATGGACGCATCCGAGGAATTCGAGCACTATCTGACGCACCTTGCCCAAGAACTTGGGCATGCGGATCGACACGC
>JACQFX010000021.1 GCA_016199835.1 Nitrosomonadales bacterium
TTACTTTACCCAGTAATTTCATGGTGATCATCTCCTTGGTTTCTCCATTCCGAAAATCGGAACGGAGGAGGTTAATCACCTGGGTAATTTTCAGCGCGCAGAACCTAGAATTTCTGGGTAATATTCATCGCGTACCAACAGGCAACGTCTTCATCGAAGGCTACCAAGCCACCCAAGGCAACGGCATGGGTTTGACCATGACCAACACTACGCGGAAAGCGGTGCGCCATCGCCACCCTATCGCCATGCGCCTGAAGGTACCGCGCGCCGCCCATGTGCAGTAGACTGCGCGCCATGACAGAATCCAGACGCGCCCTCGCCGACCATCTCAAACGCGGCGGCCTCATCGCTTATGCCACCGAGTCCTGCTACGGTCTGGGCTGCGACCCGCGCAACCGGATTGCGGTGCTGCGCCTGCTCAGGCTCAAGCAGCGCCCGCAAAGCAAAGGCCTGATCCTGATTGCAGGCCGATACGCGCAGCTCGCACCTTACCTGCAAGCGCTCGCCCCGGACGAACAAGCCCTCCTGAAAAGCGACGGTGCACAAGCCATCACTTATCTCATGCCTGCCAGAAACCGTTGCCCGCGCTGGCTGCGCGGCGCGTACACTACGCTCGCGGTGCGCATCTCCGCGCATCCGCAAGCGGTGGCGTTGTGCAATGCGTTGAACATGGCGTTGGTCTCGACCAGTGCGAATTTCAGCGGCGGTAAAGCCGCGCGCACTTATGCGCAATGCAAGAAACTCTTCGGCGATCAGGTATGGGTATTGCCGGGAAAGGCCGGGAAGCGGAAAAGGCCTTCCACCATACGCGCGTGGACGGATGGTAGAATCGTCCGCGAGTAATTCACAGACCATTCAGAGTGCAGGCGCGAACTCATTCGTACCTGCCGCCTGACTGACTATTGGACCACCGGAGAAAAAATGGATAGCGCTACCGTTAAAAAATACCTGCTCGGATTGCAGGACAGCATCGTCACCAGGCTGGAACAACTGGACGGCAAGAAATTCCTGCGCGATTCATGGTCGCGCGCCACCGGCAGCGGCGGCATCGGCAAGGGCGAAGGCATCAGTTGCATCATCGAAGAAGGCAATGTGCTGGAGCGCGGCGGCGTGGCATTTTCGCATGTGCAGGGCGACAAAATGCCCGCTTCGGCCACCGCGCATCGCCCCGAATTGGCGGGCAGCAGTTGGGAAGCCATGGGCGTGTCGCTGGTGATGCATCCGCGCAATCCCTATGCGCCGACCTCGCACGCCAACGTGCGCATGTTCATGGCGCACAAACCCGATGGCGAAAACGTGTTCTGGTTCGGCGGCGGCATGGATCTCACGCCTTATTACGGTTTCGAGGAAGACGCGAAACAGTTTCACCAGGTGTGCAAGGACGCGCTCGATCCATTCGGAGCACACTTGCATGCGAAATACAAAAAATGGTGCGACGAATATTTCTTCCTCAAACATCGCAATGAACCGCGCGGCGTAGGCGGCATCTTCTTCGACGACATGAGCGAACCGGATTTCGACACGTGCTTCGCCATCCAGCAGAGCGTGGGCAATCACTATCTCGATGCCTACTTGCCGTTGTTGGACAAGCGCAAGGACACGCCTTACGGCGAGCGCGAACGCGACTTCCAGTTGTATCGCCGGGGGCGCTATGTCGAATTCAATCTGGTGATAGATCGCGGCACCATCTTCGGCCTGCAATCGAATGGCCGCACCGAGTCCATCCTGTTGTCCATGCCGCCGCTCGTGAAATGGCGCTACGACTGGCATCCGGAGAAGGGCACGCCGGAAGCGGAGCTGTATGAAAAATATCTGGTGCCCAGGGATTGGGTATGATTACGCTACGTAAGAAGAATCGGGGCCGTCAGAAAATGGGAATTACGCAAATCAGAATCGGGGTGGCGGTCGTTGTTTCCAGCCTCGCGCTTTCCGGGTGTATCAGCCTGCATTTGTTTTAAATTTCGGGTGGAACGGATAGAACCGGTTGCGCAGTTGCCATAGACATTGTCGGCAATTGGTCGCGGAGGTGGTCCATGCAAAAGCTCAAACTATTCTGCCTGGCTGGAAGTTCGGCGCTGTGCCTGGCCTCGGCTTGCGCGCATGCGGAATTTGCCGATTGCCACTCCTGCCATGCGCCCGGCAACGCCGCCGGTCTCAGCGACTTCAGCACCCTCTACGAGAACAAGGCGATGCACCATCCGGTCGGAATAAGCATGAATGCCGTCGGCCTGAAGCTGCCGAATGGGCAAGGTGTCGGTTTTTTGTATTTTGACCGCAATAGAAATGGACAGCCTGACGCGGATGAAATCAGACTGTTCGGCGTGGGTGATGCGGCTACCATAGAATGCGCTTCCTGCCACCGCGAGCACGGAATGCCACCGGCAAACGGCCCTGTGGACAAGGTCTATCTGCGCGGCAGCAATGCGGACAGCGTCATGTGCTCGACCTGCCACGAGAAATAAGGCTAGATCACTTTCCCCGGATTCATCAGCCCGTGCGGGTCGAGGGTGTGCTTGATATTGCGCATCAGCTCCAGCTCCAGCGCGCTTTTGTAGTGGGTAATCTCTTCGCGCTTGAGTTGCCCCAGGCCGTGCTCGGCGCTGATGCTGCCGTCGAGCTGCGCCACGACTTCATACACGATGCGGTTCACGGCGCGTTCGCGGCGCGCGATGAAGTCGGCATTCTGCTTGGGGTCGGGCATCGAGGCATTGAAATGAAGATTGCCGTCGCCGAGGTGGCCGAAAGCGACGATGCGGATGCCGGAAAAAGCAGCATGTAACACGGCGCTGGCCTGCGCGATGAATTCCGCAACGCGACTGAGCGGCACGGACACGTCGTGCTTGACGCTGATGCCTTCGCGCTTCTGCGCCTCGCTGATGTTCTTGCGCAACTGCCACCAGGCTTCGGCCTGTTCCTTGTCGGCGCTGACGGCGAATTCGAGTATGCCTGCGCCGAAATCCTGCAGCGCCTCGCGCAATGCGCCGTCCAGCGGTGTTTGCAGTACATCCGCCAATTGCGTAATGACTATCCATTCGTGGCGGGTGGCGAATGCTTCCTGCATGCCAGGGATGTGATGGAATACCAGATCGAGACAGGAACGCGAAATGAGTTCGAAGGCGCTGATCTTGTCGCCGCAATTCGCGCGCAGGTGTGCCAGCAGCGCCACCGCCGCCGCCGGATCGCGCACTGCAATGCAGGCCGTCGCCATGGATTGCGGGCGCGGAAATAATTTAAGCACGGCGGCCGTGATGATGCCCAGCGTACCTTCCGCGCCGATGAACAATTGCTTGAGGTCGTAGCCGGTGTTGTCCTTGCGCAGGCTGCGCAAGCCGCTCCAGATGCGCCCGTCCGGCAACACCACTTCCAGTCCGAGCACCAGGTCGCGCGCGTTGCCGTAGCGCAGCACGCCTATGCCACCCGCGTTGGTGGAGAGGTTGCCGCCGATCTCGCAATGCGGCGCAATGGCGGTGAGGCCGAGCGGAAACAATCGCCCGGCCTGTTCTGCCGCCGTATAGATGTCGGCCAGTTTGCAGCCCGCTTCCACCGTCATGGTGTAGTTAGTGGCATCCAATGCGCGGATGCAGTTCATGCGCGAGAGGTTGAGCACGATGCACGTTGGGCCGGCGGCCAGTGGCACGGAGGCGCCGCACGCGCCGGTGTTGCCGCCTTGCGGCACGATGGAAATCCTGTGCGCGGCGCACAAGGCGACCACGTCTGCGACCTGCTGCGTGCTCTGCGGGAACAGCACAGTCAGGGCTGCGCCGTGGTAGCGCCCGCGCCAATCGGTGCAATAGGGTTCGGCGGCTTCGCCGGTCAGAACGGCATTGCCGCCAACAACGGCGGCGAAGGCTGTAGGCAAGTCACTGTTCACGTTATTCTGCGAATGGCGATCTGCCCTGGCGCAAGGGCATGATCCACATCTGATACAGCGAGGTGAAGATCATGATGGTGGAGGCGAGACTGTAGACGAAACCGCCGATGATCACCAACCAGGCAAAGTTCGGGTTCATGCGCGTCAGCCACCAGGAAGCCACGTCCACGATGAGGAAGATGAATGGTGTCAAGATAAGTGCCGCCTGCACCTTGGGCGGGAAGCCGGTGGCATAAGTGAAAATCCAGCCGACGAAAAAGAAGATGAAAGAGACACCGAACAAGTGGATATGCGATACGCGGGTTAGCGTAGAAATGGACATCCCTTCATCTCGTTTCGTCATTTGATCCATTACTGCTTTGTCGGTGATATTGGCCAATCCCGGCATATTGGCATGGCAAGGTGCGCAATATTGATCTACCAGCGGCTTGATGTTGCTTTCCCACTCGTTTGCCGGAGCACCTGCGTCGGCCCATTTGACGAGAGTCAGCCGCACCTCAGGTGGTGCATTATCCTTCATCGAACCGAAGAGTTTGGATTCGAGCTTGGTGGCGTTGGGGCCATCATGATTGCCATGGTAGCTGTACACAATGTCATCCACGGACAACCCGAATTTGCCATCTGCCATGCCGTGGGTCAGCATGATTTGCATGCCTGCCATCAGCAGGCCCAGACCGATTGCCAACAGGTAGCCGGTATATAGTGTCTTGATGGGCAGCGCCAGGTCAGATAGCGTAAAGCGTTGGATGTTTTGCATGGCCGTCTCTCCGCATTTTGTTTTATGCGGATGCATTATATCCCGCGCCATCACCAAAACTCATCGCAGAAATTGCTGGCCAGGCCGGGCGCAGTATTTTGCAGGAAGCGCAGCGTCCCAGACCCCGGTTTCAGGCCGGGGCTATCGCGATTTCCGGGACGAGTATGGGAGAACCCTATTTGGCCAGGCCCGCAATGAATTCCGCCATGGTTTTGATCTCTGCCTCATTCGCATTCATACCTTTGGGCGGCATGGGCATTTTTGCTTTCCAGCCAAACGCGCCGCCTTTGTTGATGTTGGCGGTGAGTTTGCTGACTGCATCTTTGTCGCCCTTGTATTTCGCCGCGATCTCCGTGAATGACGGCCCCATGGCTTTCTGGTCCAGGGCGTGGCAGCCGCCACACTTGGTCTTGGCCGCCGCCGGCATATCTGCCGCCATTGCCGCGCCTGCAAAAATCAAACTGCTTGCTGCCACCATACTTACGATTGTCGCTTTCATGATTTCTCCTTAAATGTAACTTCAATAAAAACCAAGCTTGCACCTGGTTAAACACTGCATAAAGCTCAGTTGAATCACCCGTCCGTTTTTCGCGGTAGATGGGCACGCAAGCAACTGAGCGTTTCCGCCAAAGCAGCATAGCGCTCGAAAAACTCCTGGGTGAGTTTCAAATCCTCTTCCTTGCTGTTCGCTTTACCGTTGCCGATGTTCAGCATGACCGAGCGCATGACGTCGGTTAACTGATCGTGGAATCCGACGACCTCCTCGTCCGAAGAGAAAGTCAGCATCTTATTTTTTGAGTTGTATTTCATTGTCCTGATCGCGCTAGTGTTTGGCATCTCCTGCCCGCTCATAGTCGGCATTCTTCATTCCCCTGGGCAGCGGCGGCGGGGATTCCGGCTTAAGCTGGTTGAACCGGGCTTTCTGCACGGTATGCGGATTGTGGCACTCGGTGCATACCCACCATCTCTTCTTGCCGCCCGTGGCCCATGAGCCGATTCTTTTCCCGTGAACGCCGGCGCGCCAGTCGATGTAATTCTCGCCATGGCAACCGCCGCATAGTTTTTGCGGCTGATTGAAACTTATCTCGTTGCCCTGGCGATCGATCAGATGGTTGCGGTGCGTTGCGCTGTGGCAATTGAGACACCACAATGCCCCGCGCCCATGCATCAGTTTGAGCGAGTTCTCCACGATGTCCTGATGCATCCCGATCAATCTTGGTTTGCTGTCCTTGGGGAAGGGCACCATCTTGCCGTTATGACAGGTCTCGCATCCGTTCGGCCCCATATTGAAATACTGTAGCTGAGGCTCTCTCGGCTTCACCACGGCATGGTCAAAATCACCTCGCGTGCTGTCGGATATATCCGGCATCTCGCCCATCGGGATCGTCCCATCAAAGGGATCGCCCCACCATAAGACCGCGCCTGTCGTTTGCGAACATTTCACATTGGGATAGCCATATTTCGGATCGGCATTTTCGACCCGGGTGACGGAAGAGTAGCCTATCCGGCTTTCGAAGCAATCGGTCACAGGTTGCGCGTTTTGTGCTGCTGCCGGTTTTTCTTCTGCGGCATGGGCGCTGTTAACAGCACTCACTCCGGTAGCCAGAACACCGCACAGGGCAAGCGCCACTATGGCTGGTGATTTATGCAGGAAATCCATTTCGAATATCTCCTTAAGCACCGCTCTGCGAAGCAGCCGACGATTTGTCATGCCGCACTTCGCCGGTCAGTATGCCGATGGCGCCTTTCAAGATGAGCGTCAGCGACAGGAAGCCGATGGCCCAGACGAACAGCACGTTGAAAAACTCGATCATGGTGACGTGGTATTCCGTATATTCTCCAAGCGGAGTCGGGCTGAATGCGGGAAACACCAGCACCATCGGTTTCTCCATTAAAATCGCCACGAACACCACGACACACACCAGCGGCAACCAGCGGTCATAGCTATGTCTCACCTTGCTGAACAGTAGCGCAGCAAAGCTGCCCACCAGCGCCAGGATTACTCCCCAGAACCAGAGCACGTAATGATTAAGCCCGTTGTGGCCAAACATGATGTATCTCAACGAATCGGCATGTTCGGTACCCGGATACAGCAGCGTGAATATCTCGGCAGCGAATACCAGAATGATTATGCCGAGGCTCCATGCGATGATCGTGGTCATCAAGTTAATCACGGAATCGTTGATCTCGAGCTTGGTGCATTTCCTCAGCAGCAGGAAGATCAACACGATCAGCGCGGGCCCCGAAGCGCCCGCCATGCTCAGGAAGGCGAAGGGCAGGACGGCGGTAGCCCACGTTCCGACCCTTGCGTTGCTGGCGAGCACGAATGCCGTAACGATGTGGATCAGCGGCCCCCAGGCAATGGCCAGAAATACAATCGGCCTGAACCATATCGCCAACTGTTTCGCTTCAAACTTGCCGATGTATTTCTTGTAAAGAATGTAAACGACGCCTATCGAATTCAGGATCAGGTAGACGTTCAGCACGATGGTGTCGTAAGCGAGCATCGAGTTGGGAAAGTTCATGTAGCCCAGGCCGGGAATGATGTGCCAGGTCCGATCCGGCCTGCCCATGTGAAACAGGACGAAGGTGATGCCGGTGGCGACAAACACCATGGCGACGATTTCGCCTATCACCGCAAGCTCTTTCATGTCCTTGCGGTGATACAAGTAACCGGGTGCCACGACCAGCACGGCTGCCGCCGCAACGTGTGCCGTAAACACAAAGCTCGCGAAAAACGATTCCAGCGTGATCTGGTCGGTAGCACCCGTCACGATCAGGCCCTGGGTAAATTGGATGTACGCCGTATAGGATCCGACCAGAATGAAAAACGCCAGGAAGAGCAGCCACGCGTAGTACTTCGTGCCTCCCTTGATGGCATACGCACCGAAGTCCATGGCAAATGACAGAGCTGTTTTCATTTCGTGACCTCAGCCTATGTAGTAAAAGAATTTCGGATACGTGCCAGCCTCTTCCTTGAAGCGGAAGACGCGCTTGGTGGCCAGCACCCGCCTGACATCGCTGTCGGGATCAAGCAGATTGCCGAACTTTCTTGCGCCCACCGGGCAAACCTCCTGACAGGCGGGATTCCTGCCCTCGCGGGTTCGCTGCGCGCAGAACGTGCATTTTTCCATCACGCCCCGCATGCGCGGACGGTTGCCGAAGTAGTGGGTCTTGGGATTCATCTCCTCGGCAGGCAAGTGAGGCTCGCCCCAGTTAAAGCGCCGGGCATGGTAAGGGCAGGCAAGCTGGCACATGCGACAGCCGATGCACCAGTTGTAATCGATCAGCACCACGCCCGCATGATCGCGGAACGTTGCCCGCACCGGACACGCCTTGACGCAGGGCGGCTTCTCGCACTGCTGGCACTGCACCGGCATATAGAAAAAATCCTTATCCGGCACCAGCTCGTCGTTGTAGTAATTTTGCGCATCCTCGGTGGAGAGGCCGGCGGTCTTGTAGGCATTGCCGCCCACCTGGACGCCGTAATCACCGAATTCGCTCTTTTCCGGATAGCCCTTGTCCAGTTGATCTGCGGTAAAAGCGATGTTGCCTTTGGGCATTTTCATCACCTGTATCCATTGCACTTCGGGATCATTGCGCGACTGGTTGTTCTCCTTCACGCAGGCATGCACGCAGCGCCTGCAACCTATGCATTTCGAGATGTCGAGGGCGTAGCCGAACAGCACGCCATCCGGAGCGGGTGCATTGGAAACCGTGGTTTTCTTGCTGTACTGAGCGGAATAGCGCTTCTCCAGCCGCGCGATGGCTTGCAGCTTTTCTTCTTCTGACATCAGCAGAAAATGGCCTTGAAAGAATTCCGCGACGGTGACATCGGCATCCGGATTGGAAGCGTTGTCCACCGCCTCGCTTGGCGTGGTTGCCGCCACCAGCGCCGCCGCGCTCGAAGTGCATACATGCTTGAGAAAATCACGGCGACCTTGCACCACCTCATCCGCGTCTTGCATCTTTTCATTTTTTTCTTCAGACATCACAGCCTCCAACAACAGATGGCGCACAGCGCAACACTATGCAATCTCCTGATAATGACAATTCAGCAGTTGGTCGAGCCGCTGCCTTTTCTCATCGTCCGTCATCACGATCAGCCCATTCCCCGTCACCGCTTTCTCCTGTGTGGCGATATCCGCCGCATACTTTGCGCAGGCCTCGTCACTCGACGTACAGGACGGCGCTATCAAGGTCTTGGTCGCGCCAGCCGCCGCAACCACACCGACTGCCGCTGCCGCTTTCTTGAAAAATGACCGTCTGGAGTTGTCTTCCATGGTGTTCTCCGATTTCATCCGTGTTGATCCTGCAGCCGGTCTCCGGCGGAACTCGCACGAGCCCATTCGGCGAAAACTTCGCGCACCTGCATGAACTGGAACGACTTGTCGAAGAAAAAATCTGCCTTGGCGCGCTTGCATGTTTCTGCGTATATCTCGTCGTTGCAATTGGTCAGCACCATGACCTTGATCCCGGCATGATGTTTTTTGACATTCTTCAGCACACCGATGCCCGATCCGGATTCCAGGTTGAGATCGAGGATCACCACATCTGGTAGCAGAGTATTGATATGTTCGACAGCAGCCGATTCATCTGCCGAATAACCGACGATGTTCACATCGTGAAACTCGGACAGCATGGTGCGCAGGTTCGCGCGCATCGCTTCTGAATCTTCCACAATAAACACATTCATCATTCGCCTCGTTATGAATATCGGCTTGCAAAATCGTTGAGTGGATTGTGTTCCCCGAACTTCCGGGGCAGCAGAGCGATTCGTCTTAAAATCTTGTGGGAAGGGTAGAGGAGCGGTTGTCCGTGTTTGTCTGACAGGGGGTGTGGTGGCATCCAGGCTGTCCTATGACTGGTATGTGCCAGTTGCCGTCAGTCTTCTAAGGCAGCTTTCTGGTAAACTGAAATGCATCTATTTTCATTTGAGAGGATCCATGGCAGCTCCCCGCCATAGCAGAGATTTCGGCGGTTCGTTCACGCTGAACAATCCCGATGACAGCACGCCCATCAAGGAAATGCTGTCGCTCGGAAAGTATCTCTACCTCATAACAGAGAAGTGCACCTACCGCGTCCAGCTAGCCGACCAAGTTGACCCTGAGCGCAAAAACTCAGCTCTGCCGCCTGTGTTCCAACAGAAGCTCTTTGACCTTGGCACGGACTCGGAGCTGATACAACGAACATTGATGCAAGCGAGGGTCTTGTTCCGCAAGGAGTTCCTTTGCATTGACCTGAACAAGGCGATGGAGCTGACGCTCGAAGCGCTGGCAGAGCTGGCAGCGTTGCACGAGGTTTGCAAGAGCTTTGCCTCATCGGAGCAGGCGGCAATCGACAATCTGGAAGCGAGTCCGTCGAATGACAGGAGCCAGACGGTGCCATCAGTCGGCAACGTTCAAACGCAGTGTAAGACTTTCGCTCAAAAGGCCGACCACTTCGCAGCAAAGCTCATGGAGATCGTGCGACTGTTCTATCTCGAGCAGAAAGGAAAAAATTGGGACGACTTGCAGGCGATGGCCAAGGGCCGCTACGGCGACAGCGACCCGTTCTGCGAAGTGCTGAAAATTGCGGTTCCTGTGCTGAAACTGGTGCGCAACACGCGCGACTGCCTTGAGCACCACTTGCCCGGCGTGGCAGTACGAGATTTCGAGCCTGAGCCCGACGGAAGGATTGCCGCCCCGACCATCGAGGTGCATTTCCGAGGCAGCTCGCTCGAGTGCATCAGCATTTCCTCTTTCATGTCGCAAGTCTCAAAGCATCTGCTTGATACGTTCGAGATGTTCGTCGCTCATATGAGCAGCAAACACATGAAGCCGTTCGCCGGTATGTCCATGGAGATCGGGCTGGTGCCAGAAGATGTGCAAAATGCTTGGCACGTTCGCTTCGCTTACGGGATGTATGACCAGTATGGGCGGTTCGTCCCCTGTGGCTGAGCGAGGCTCCCAAATGAAGTGCTGGATTTGTGGTGCTGAGGAAGCCGCGACGCGCGAACACCTGGCTAAGGCCTCTGACCTGAAATCCTTGTTCGGCAAGCCTTCTCAGCGTTATCCATTTTTTTTCAGCGCCAGCGACCGCCCCGGCATGCCCATACGCCGGAACCTACGCGTCGGCAGCCTCAAGTTGGACACGCTGAAATTTGCACACCGCATCTGCCTCACCTGCAATAGCGCGCGCACCCAGCCATACGACTACGCATGGGAGCACTGCTCGTGGGAACTGCGCACGGCGATGCCGAGGCTGCTGGCGAGGGGTACATTTCGCGCCAACTGGTTGTTTCCCTATAACACGCGCCGTGAGATGCGCAATGTGCATCTGTATTTCACGAAGCTGTTCGGTTGTCTGGTGGTCGAAGGCGAAATCCCAATCGACACTGCACCGTTCGCCAAGGCCATCATGAGCGGACAACCACATCCCTATCTCTACCTCGCCTTCGGTCAGCTGGCAATGCCGGTTGAAATGGCAGGCGGAAGCAACATCGACACGGCGCAGGTAGATGGCAAAGTGGCCTTCGCCACGTGGTTCTATAACGTAGGCGACCTAGCGGTGAATGTGATGTACGCGCTGCCTGAGGAACAGCGGCAAGGCTTGGAAGTTGCCTGGCATCCCCGAATGGGGAACAAACGGATACGTTTCACGCGGTTTGGAACAGCGAACTAACCACCAGAACGACTACTTTCGGGTGGGCCAATTCACCCAAGCTGACTTCCGCTATGGGTCGGAAACGGAAATAACTCTCCTTAGTTCTCAATGACCGCGCTGGCCGAACACACCTTCACAGCAAGACGTGAACGGTGTCCGGCGCGGTTATGCTTTTCCCTGTTCAGTAAGATTCCCCTCCAGCATTCGCTCACATTCCAACATCAGAGATTGAGCGATGTCGGAATGATAGTTTGGATCAAGCGACTCGGTCATCTCATGGGCGGTGTAGAGTCCGGCTTCGCGTGAGAGGGTTGCGGCGATTTCTCTTGCCAGCTGATCGCTCAGCGAGGACAGGCGCCGCCTTTTATCAAGCGGCATGACACGTTTACTTTTGGCTAGCCAATCGGCGGAAAGGCTTGCTCCTTGGGCTTGTGTCAGCCATTGGTGATGCTCGTAGTAAACCGACAAGCGTTCGGCAACGAGGGCAAAGATAAGCGCAACGTCTGTTCCGTGTTCAGTGGCTGATGTATGCAAATTGCTTGCCGGCGTTTTATCAAAAAGATTTTTCAAGGCAACTCGGTTGACGCGCCACAGCACTTTTTGAATTTTCTTCCGCTGCCGCAAGGGCAGGGGGAGTTGCGCCCTTGCTTGGAGTTTTCATGTGCCAAGATGTTGTCGCTTGCGCCCTCGGCGGCACGACGATTGGGTGCCCAGAATTTATATATCCACTCAACGCTGGCTGAAATTTGTTTTGAGAGTTCTTCGCGCTGAGCGGGAGTCTTTACCAGCGCCTCTTCTTCCGGCGTTATCTCGGCTGCACCAAGCAATTGAATGGGCCGCAACATTTTTGCGCCGTGCTTGGATTCAAATATGGCTTGCCAACTATTCAGTTGCATGGCGATTGCAGTCATATATCCGTGCGCCCACATTTCGCCATCGACAAATTCGCGTGTATCGTCAGCGGAGGTATTGATAGCCAATATAGGCTCGAAGCGATCCGTGTCTTGATGCAGGCTCCAGATGATGCCATTCAAGTGGCGCATCATCAGGGTGATGATTCTTTCAGCTTGGGCATCATTCTCAAATGATGGCGCATCTTCTTCTGTAGGCCCCCAAACACGCGCAAGCCACTCGCTCGGTTTTAGCATCAGGGGGGCGGAAGCGATAGCGGTCAGAAATCCGTCGAGGCAATCAAGCATCATCGTCTCGTTTGATGTGGCATCCGACATCAAAAAACTGTCGAGCTCGTTCATTTCTTCTTCGCCGAGAGGTGCCATTGTGATTGTTGATTCCGGTATTTGTGTGGGCATCACCGCCTATTGCGCCAGATGATTATCCACCGCGTAACGCATCAGCTCGGCGTTATTATCCAGCCGCATCTTCTCCAGAATCCGCGTGCGGTAGGTGCTGATGGTTTTCACGCTGAGGGACAAGGTGTCGGCAATTTCAGAAACTGTTTTGGCCGATGCGAGCAGCAGGAATATCTGGTATTCGCGGTCTGACAGGGTCTGGTGCGGAAGTTTTTCCTCTGGTGCGCCAAGTTCGTTGGCGAGTAGCTCGGCCACCACGGGGCTGATGTATTTTTTGCCGCCGGCCACGTGCAGCAAAGCTTTGACCACTTCCGGCGGCGCGCTGTCCTTGGTCATGTAGCCGACCGCACCTGCCTTGATCATGCGCATGGCGTATTGATCTTCCGGGTAGATGCTGAGGATCAGCACCGGCAGGTGCGGCCTTTCCGCATGGATTTGTTTAAGCACATCCACACCGCTCATGTCCGGCATGGAAACATCGAGCAGAACCACGTCGCATTCGATCTCGCGTAGCTTGCGCAGCACCTCAGCACCTCGATCAGCCTCGGCTACCACACACATCTCGCCGCTTTTCTCGATAATTTGTTTGAGGCCGTGGCGGACGATGGCGTGATCGTCGGCAATCAGAATGCGTATCATGTTTTCTTTCCTGTTATGCCCGGCAGGGCACGGTCACCGTCACGCGCAGACCGCCGCCGGATGGGCTGTCGAATGCGACTTTTCCATCCAGTTGCGCAACGCGCTCGCACATGCCGCGCATGCCATAAGAGGTCTGCGCAATCGTGTGCCCTTCCGGCAGGCCGTGGCCATTGTCGCAGATCGACAGCATGATCTCCGCATCATCCTGATGATATTCGACGTTCACGCGGCTTGCGCCGGAATGCCGCGCTACATTGGTCAGCGCTTCCTGGCAGATGCGAAACAGGTTGATCGCGGTGGTTTTGTCGAGCTTGTTTTCTTCGTCCCGGTCGTCCGCGCAGATGACCTCGCAGGCGATCCCGGTACGCTTTCCGAATTGCTTGCATTGCCATTCCAGCGCCGCCACCAGACCGAGATCGTCGATGACGGTCGGATGCAGGTCGCTGATGACGCGCCGGGTGACGCCTACCGCGTGGTCTATCAGTTGGGTCATGGACTCAACACGTTCCTGTGGCGACGATGGTTCGTTACCGGACAGTTCTTCCGTCAGATGATAAGTTTCCATCTTTAGCGCGGTGAGCGTGCCGCCCAGATCATCGTGGATTTCGCGCGCGATCCGGGTTTTTTCTTCCTCGCGCGCGGCCTGGATATGTGCGGTGAGTTTGCGCAATTGCTGCTCACTGGCTTTGCGCTCGGAAATATCGGAGAAGAGGCCGACGTAGTTGCTAATCTGCCCGTCAGCTCCCAGAACAGCCGTGATGGCCAGCCACTCGGGATATATCGCGCCATTTTTTTTGCGGTTCCATATCTCACCGCACCAGAATTTGTCCCGCACCAGTATCTTCCACATATCGCGGTAGAAACCCGGGTCATGGCGACCCGAATTAAGCAAGCCGGGCGTTTGCCCGATGACCTCCTCGTTGCTATACCCGGTTATTTCCGTGAATGCATGATTCACTTTGAGGATCTTGTTGTTGGCGTCGGTCACTACCACCCCTTCTCTGGAATCGAAAGTGACAGCGGTGATACTGAGCTCGTTGAATTGTTGCTGGAGCAATGCCTGCTGCTTTTCCCTGGGGCGTACAGTCACGACGTAGATCCAGGGAGTGACAATAATGATGAGTAAAACAGGGTCCATGAATTCCCAGAAAATTTCCGGGATGGTCGAACCATAGATTGGCTTCAAAATGATCTCGATCAACACCATGATCAGGAATTCCGCCGCCATGATCAATAACGCGATCGACAGCATCCCACCCCGGGGGGAGTTGAAAAAATCCTTCATGGGATATTTGGTCATGCAAGTCCTGGGCCGATTGTTATGAAGATATATAGCGCATTATATCTCCTGGCACTGGCATCAGAATTCCAGCGGGTCTATGTCCAGCGACCAGCGCAATTTCTGCGCGGGCAAAGCGTCCAGCACCGGCTTCCATGCGCGCAGGAATTGCTGCAACAGTTTGCGCGATTCATGTTGCACCAGTATTTGCGCAAGGAAATGGTTGGCGCGGCGCGGCATTGCGGCGGGCACCACGCCATATAGCTCGACCGGCAGCGCGAGTGCCACGGCGGCGGCTCGCGCTTTTTGCAAGAAGGCATAGACCTCGGACTCCTGCTTGGCTTCGGCACGCAGCAGCACCTGATACACAAAGGGCGGGAATCCGGCAGACTGGCGTTCTGCCAGCAGCGTTTGCGCCCAGGCGTCGTAGTCATGTTCGCGCAAGGCGCGAAACAGCGGATGGTCGGGAAAGGTGGTCTGGATCAACACTACGCCCGGCTTGTCGGCGCGCCCGGCGCGGCCCGCCACTTGCGCGAGTTGCGCAAAGAGTTTTTCCGAAGCGCGAAAGTCGCTGCTGTATAAAGCGCTGTCCGGATTGAGCACGCCGACCAGAGTCAGGTTGGGGAAGTCATGTCCCTTCGCCAGCATCTGCGTGCCCACGAGGATGTCCACGGCCTCGTCGTGTATGCGCTGGCGCATGGCGTTCCATGCGCCCTTGTTGCGCGTGCTGTCGCGATCCACGCGCAGGATGCGCGCACCGGGAAAGCGTTCCTGCAACGCGCTTTCCACGCGCTGCGTGCCGATGCCGACCGGCTGCAGATCGGCATTGCCGCAACCCGGACAGGCATGCGGCACACGTTCCTGATGGCCGCAGTGATGGCAGCGCAGACGGCGGTCTTTCAGGTGCAGCACCAGTTTGCCCGCGCAATTCTTGCAATCGGACAACCAGCCGCAAGCGGTGCACATCAGCACGGGCGCATAGCCGCGCCGGTTGATGAACACCAGGCTCTGTTCGCCACGCTGCAAACGCTGTTCGAGCGCAGCCAGCAGCGGTTCACTGATGCCGTGCTGCATGAAAGTGTTGCTGGTATTGATGCAGCGCACCTCAGGAAGTTTGGCTGCGGCCAATGCGCGCGCGGTGAGTCGCAGCAACTTATAGCGCCCACTCTGCGCGTTGTAATAGCTCTCCAGCGACGGCGTGGCCGATCCCAGCACGATGGGCAGGCCGCGCTGATTGGCGCGAAAAATCGCCACGTCACGCGCCGAATAGCGCAGGCCGTCCTGCTGCTTGAACGAAGCATCGTGCTCCTCGTCCACGATGATGAGCGCCAGTTGCGGCAGCGGCGTGAATACCGCGAGGCGCGTGCCGAGCACGATGCGCGCCTGCCCGGACTGCGCGCGCAGCCAGTTCAGCGTGCGCTCGCCATCGGCCAGCCCGCTGTGCAGGCTGACCAGTTCGGCATCGGGAAAACGGCTGCGAAAATAATTTTCGAGTTGCGGCGTGAGGTTGATCTCCGGCACCAGCAGCAGAATCTGACCTCCTCGTTGCAACATCTCATACATCAGGTGCACATAGATCTCGGTCTTGCCGCTGCCGGTGATGCCATGCAGCAGGAAGCAGCCATAACCCGCAGATTGCGTGACCGCATCCACGGCGCGCTGTTGTTCGGTGGTCAGGGTGTGTGCGTTGTTGAAAGCGTGCCGCTCTAACTCCCCTCCCCTGCATGCGGGGGAGGGGCTGGGGGAGAGTGCCACCACCCAGCCCGCTTCCAGCAATGCCTTGAGTGCAGCCGGCGCGCTCGGTGATAGTGCGCGCAATTGTGCGGCACTCAATACGCCAGTCTGCAAGGCAGTGAGCATGCGCTGCTGCACCACTTTGCGTTTGGGGAATTCGTCCAGTTTGAGCGCCCGCCCGCTGGCGCTGAGCGCATATTGCAATGCCTTCCTGAACGTGATCGGTTCGCTCGAACGCAAACGCGATGGCAGCGCCGACAGCGCGGTCATGCCCTGCGGATGATGATAATAGTCGCTACAGAAACGCAGCAGGGTAAGCAGTTCATCGGGCAGCGGTGGGATCTCGTCCGGCACGCGCACGACGGACTTGATGCGCTCCGCACTCAAACCGGAATCCGCCGCACACTCCATTACCACGCCCACCACTTGTTTCCGTCCGAATGGCACCAGCACGCGTTGCCCAGCCACGACAGAAATGCCATCCGCCAACACATAATCGAATAGTGTTGACAAAGGCACATCCAGCGCGACACGAACTATGGGCATGTTAGTGAATATTTCTCCGGCATTTTCTGCAAAACGACGCTAAGCAGCTTGAACAGATTGCTTATTTTTTATTGTCCACATTAGCTGTGGATAACTATGTGAACAAGGCCACAACAATTCTGTTAAGTGCAAATTATATATACGGTTTTTTTCTTTGCTCATTTTGTAAGCACAAAATTAATCATTTAAAAACAGCATGTTGTATGCAAAGTGCACAGGCCGCAAGAGCATCCCCTTGCGGCCTGTGGTTTACAGCCGGGCTGTGTACAACCCTGCAAATGTCAAGCGGTTTCTAGTGATATTTTCTGCTCAGTTCATGCACCGCCTGCACCAGCGCTGCCGCGTTGTCCGGGTTGGTAAATTGCGAGATACCGTGTCCCAGATTGAACACATGACCGCTGCCGTAGCCGTAGCTGGCGAGAACTTTTTCCACTTCGTTGCGGATGACTTCCGGCGTGGCGAACAGCACGGTCGGGTCGATGTTGCCTTGCAGCGCAACCTTGTGCCCCACCTTCTGACGCGCCACGCCGATGTCCATGGTCCAGTCCAGGCCAACCGCGTCGCAGCCGATGTCGGCGATGCTTTCGATCCACAGGCCGCCGCCCTTGGTGAACACAATGTTCGGTATCCGGACGCCGTCCTTCTCCTTGATCAGCCCGTCCACGATGCGCTGCATATAGGCCAGCGAGAACTCGTGATATGCACCGTGCGACAGCGCGCCGCCCCAGGAATCGAAGATCATCACGGCTTGTGCACCGGCTTCGATCTGCGCATTCAGGTAGGCGATCACCGCATCAGCAGTCACGCTGAGGATGTGGTGCATCAGCGCGGGTTCCTTGTACATCAGGCTCTTCACCTTGGCATAGTCGTCGCTGCCGCCGCCTTCCACCATGTAGCAGGACAGCGTCCACGGGCTGCCGGAGAAACCGATCAGCGGCACGCGACCGTCGAGTGCCTTGCGAATTTGCGACACGGCATCGGTTACATATTTCAGATCGGTGCCGATGTCCGGCACGCGCAGCGCCTTGATCGCAGCTTCAGTAGTCAGCGGACGCTCGAACTTCGGGCCTTCGCCTTCGGAAAAATACAGACCCAGACCCATCGCATCGGGCACGGTCAGGATGTCGGAGAACAGGATGGCGGCGTCCAGCGGAAATCTGTCCAGTGGCTGCAACGTCACTTCCGTCGCCATGTCCGGGCTCTTGCACAGATTCAGGAAACTGCCTGCGTGCTTGCGCGTGGCGCAATACTCGGGCAGGTAGCGGCCCGCCTGACGCATCATCCACAGCGGCGTGTAGTCAGTCGGCTGGCGCAGCAGGGCGCGCAGGAAGGTGTCGTTTTTTAGCTTGAAGTTCATATTTTCTCTTTCTCTATCTACCGTAAACAAATTTTCATCGGATACCGTAGGTCGGGCTGCGCCCGACGCGGCGGGCAAAGCCCGCCCTACGGTTTGTTACCAAGGCAACACTGAACTACCCATCAAAAACTCATCCACCGCACGCGCCGCCTGACGGCCTTCGCGTATGGCCCACACCACCAGTGATTGGCCTCGGCGCATATCGCCCGCAGCAAATACTTTTTTTACATTGGTCTGATAGCAACCTTCACCGTCGGTCGTGGCCTTGACGTTGCCGCGACCATCCTTGTCTACGCCGAACGCATCCAGCACTTGCGCCAGCGGATTGGTGAAACCCATGGCGAGAAATACCAAGTCGGCCTTGAGTTCGAACTCGCTGCCCGGTTTCTCGACCATCTTGCCGTCCTTGAACTCGACGCGCACGCACTTCAGTCCGGTGAGCTTGCCATCCTTGCCGATGAACTCCTTGGTCGAGATCGCCCAGTCGCGCGCACAGCCTTCGTCATGCGAGCTGGAGGTGCGCAGCTTGAGCGGCCAGTTCGGCCAGGTCAGCGGTCGGTTTTCCTGATCCGGCGCGCGCGGCATCACTTCGATCTGGGTGATGGAAGCGGCACCGTGGCGATTGGAGGTGCCCACGCAGTCGGAACCGGTGTCGCCGCCACCGATGACGACGACATGCTTGCCTTTGGCGTTGATCGGGTTCTTGCCGTCGCCCGCGACTTCCTTGTTCTGCGGGATGAGGAATTCCAGCGCGTAGTGCACACCGGACAATTCACGTCCCGGCACCGGTAAGTCGCGCGGCTGTTCTGCTCCGCCCGCGAGGATCACGGCATCGAATTTTTTCAGCAGCTCTTTTGGCGCGACGGTCTTCTTCGCATCGTTGGCCACGCCTTTTCCCGGCGCTTTATCGCCGACGAAAGTATTGGTCTGGAACTTCACGCCCTCGGCTGCGAGCTGCGCCATGCGCCAATCGATCAGGCGCTTGTCCAGCTTGAAATCGGGAATGCCATAACGCAGCAGGCCGCCGATGCGGCTGTTCTTTTCGAACACGGTGACCGCATGGCCCGCGCGCGCGAGCTGCTGGGCGGCAGCCAGTCCCGCAGGGCCGGAGCCGACTACGGCGACTTTCTTGCCGGTCTTCTTCTTCGCGGGTTGCGGCACGACCCAGCCGTTCTCACCGCCCTTGTCGATAATGGCGTGCTCGATGGACTTGATGCCGACCGCGTCCATGTTGATGTTCAGCGTGCAGGCCGCTTCGCACGGCGCGGGGCAGATGCGCCCGGTCACTTCGGGGAAGTTGTTGGTGGAATGCAGCACGTCGAGCGCGCGCTTCCAGTCGCCGCGATACACGAGGTCATTCCAGTCCGGAATAATGTTGTTGACCGGACAACCGTTGTTGCAGAACGGGATGCCGCAGTCCATGCAGCGCGCACCCTGCACCTTGGCTTGCGCATCGGTCAGGTGTGCGACGAACTCGCGATAACCTTTCACGCGCTTGACGACGGGCGCGTAACCCTCATCCTGGCGCTCGAATTCCATGAATCCGGTAGGCTTGCCCATTATGCGGCCTCCTTCACTTGCTGCTGCGCAATTTCCTGCAACGCGCGGCGATATTCAGTCGGCAGCACCTTGATGAACTTCGGCAGGTAATGCGCCCAGTTATCGAGTATCTGTTTGGCGCGCGCGCTGCCGGTGTAGCGCAGATGCTTTTCGATCTTGCCGCGCAAAGCCAGCGTGTCGGCCTTGTTCAGATGGTTGAAGTGCACCGCGCCGACGATGTCCTCCTCAGATATCGCTTCCAGTTGCACCATGGACATGTTGCAGCGTTTGGGGAAGTCGCCATCCTCATCCAGCACATAAGCCACGCCGCCGGACATGCCCGCCGCGAAGTTGCGTCCGGTCTGCCCCAGCACCACGACCATGCCGCCGGTCATATACTCGCAGCCGTGGTCGCCCACGCCCTCGACTACCGCGACCGCGCCGGAATTGCGCACAGCGAAACGTTCGCCTGCCACGCCGCTGAAATAGCATTCGCCGCTGGTCGCGCCATACAGCACGGTGTTGCCGACAATGATGTTTTCTTCAGTTTTGATCTTGCATTCCCTGGGCGGCATCACGGCGATACGTCCGCCGCACAGCCCCTTGCCCACATAGTCGTTGCCTTCGCCGCGCAGCTCGAAAGCCACGCCCTGCATCAGGAATGCGCCAAAGCTCTGGCCGGCAGTGCCGTTAAACTTTACCGTGATGGTGTCGTTGGGCAGACCCTTGTGGCCGTAGCGCTTCGCTACTTCGTGCGACAGCGTGGTGCCGACCGTGCGGTTCACATTGCTGATTGCGCTTTCGATGACCACCGGCTGCTTGTTGTCCAGCGCGTTGCGGGCTTGCGCGACGAGTTTGTTGTCGAGCGCCTTGTCCAGCTCGTGATCCTGTTCTTCGGCATGACGGCGCGCCACGCTGGCGGACATGTCGGGCTGATGGAATATCTTCGAGAAGTCCAGTCCCTGCGCCTTCCAGTGGGCGACGCCCTGCTTTATGTCGAGCAGGTCGCTGCGGCCGACCAGTTCGTCGAGTTTGCGCACGCCCATCTGCGCCATGAGTTCGCGCACTTCTTCAGCGACAAAGAAGAAATAGTTCACCACGTGCTCGGGCTGGCCCGTGAATTTTTTGCGCAGCTCGGGATCTTGCGTGGCCACGCCGACCGGGCAGGTGTTGAGGTGGCACTTGCGCATCATGATGCAACCTTCCACCACCAGCGGCGCGGTGGCAAAACCGAATTCGTCCGCGCCCAGCAGCGCGCCTATCACCACATCGCGTCCGGTCTTGATCTGGCCGTCCACTTGCAGCACTACGCGGCCGCGCAGGCGGTTTAGCACCAGCGTCTGCTGCGCTTCGGCCAAGCCCAGCTCCCATGGCGTACCCGCATGCTTGGTGGATGAGATCGGCGATGCACCGGTGCCACCGTCAAAACCGGCGACCACGATGTGGTCGGCCTTGGCCTTGGCTACGCCTGCCGCCACCGTGCCTACGCCAACTTCCGACACCAGCTTGACCGAGATCGACGCCGACGGGTTGGAGTTTTTCAGGTCATGGATGAGCTGCGCCAGGTCTTCGATGGAATAGATGTCGTGATGCGGCGGCGGCGAGATCAATCCCACGCCGGGCACCGAGTGGCGCAGGAAACCGATGTATTCGGACACCTTACCGCCGGGCAACTGGCCGCCTTCGCCGGGCTTCGCGCCCTGCGCCATCTTGATCTGGATCTGGTCGGCGCTGGTGAGATATTCCGCCGTCACGCCGAAACGTCCCGAGGCAACCTGCTTGATCGCGGAACGCAACGAGTCGCCTTCCTGCATCACGCGGTCGGCGGCGATGCGATTCTTGCCGATGATGTCGGAAAGCTTTTCGCCTGCCTTGAGTTTGCGGAAACGGTTGGCGTCTTCGCCGCCCTCGCCGGTGTTCGACTTGCCGCCGATGCGGTTCATCGCCACAGCCAGCGTGGTGTGCGCCTCGGTCGAGATCGAGCCCAGCGACATCGCGCCGGTGGCGAAACGCTTGACGATGTCTTTCGCCGCTTCGACTTCTTCCAGCGGCACGGGCTTGCCCGCCGGTTTCATCTCGAACAGCGCGCGCAGCGTCTTCATCTTCGATCCCTGCTCGTTGATGAGCCTGGCGTATTCCTTGTAGGTCGCATAATTGTTGGTGCGCGTGGAATTCTGCAATTTCGCGATGGCATCCGGCGTCCACATGTGCTCTTCACCGCGTGTGCGGTAAGCCCATTCGCCGCCCGCATCGAGCGCGTTGGTCAGCACCGGGTCGTTGCCGAATGCGGCGCGATGCATGCGCACGGATTCCTCGGCCACTTCGCTCAAACCTATGCCCTCGATCTGCGTAGGCGTGCCGGTGAAATAGTGTGCGACGAAAGCCGCATTCAGGCCGACCGCCTCGAAGATCTGCGAACCGCAATAAGACTGGTAAGTGGAGATGCCCATCTTGGACATCACCTTGAGCAGGCCTTTGTTGATCGCCTTGATGAAATGCTTGCCGGTGTCTTTCTGGCTGACGCCCTTGGGCAGCGTCAAGGCGCTCATGGTCTCGTAGGCGAGCCACGGGCACACGGCTTCTGCGCCGTAACCGGCGAGCAGGGCGAAATGATGCACCTCGCGTGCGGAACCCGTGTCCACTACTAGGCCCGCGCTGGTGCGCAAGCCCGCTTGCACCAGATGATGATGCACGGCGGCGCAGGCCAGCAATGCGGGAATGGCGACACGCTTGTTCGATACGGCGCGGTCGGACAGGATCAATACATTGCAGCCTTGTTTCACGGCCTTGCTGGCCGCCTTGCACAAGGCATCAAGCGCGGACTCGCAACCCGCAGCGCCCTTGGCGGCGGGATAGCTGATATCGAGCACCTGCGATGCATAGCGGCCCTTGGTGAGCTTGCCGATGTCGCGCAGCCTTGCCATATCTTCTTCGGACAGCACCGGTTGCGACACTTCTAGGCGCAGCGGCGGATCGGTCTCGTCCACGCCGAGCAGATTGGGCTTGGGGCCGATGAAGGAAGTCAGCGACATCACGATGGCTTCGCGTATCGGGTCTATCGGCGGGTTGGTCACTTGCGCGAACAACTGCTGGAAATAATCGTAGAACGAACGGCTCTTGTTCGACAGCACGGGCAGCGCGGCATCGTAACCCATGGAGCCGGTCGGTTCTTCGCCGTCCACCGCCATCGGTGCCAGGATGAACTTGAGGTCTTCCTGCGAGTAGCCGAACGCCTGCTGCGTATCGAGCAAGGAAGCCTGCAATGCGGGCTTGTCCTTGACCTTGGGCAGGTCTTCGAGGAAATAGCGCGACTTCTCTATCCACTGGCGATAGGGCTTGGCCGTGGCGATCTGGTGCTTCAACTCGGCATCGTCCACGATGCGTCCGGCTTCCAGATCTATCAGGAACATCTTGCCCGGCTGCAAGCGCCACTTTTTCACGATCTTGTGTTGCGGGATGTCGAGCACGCCCATCTCGGACGCCATCAGCACCACGTCATCGTCGGTGATGAGGTAACGCGCGGGGCGCAAGCCGTTGCGATCCAGCGTCGCACCTATCATGCGTCCGTCGGTGAACGCCACGGCGGCGGGACCGTCCCATGGCTCCATCAGCGCCGCATGGTATTCGTAGAACGCACGGCGCTCCTCGTCCATCAGCGGATTGCCCGCCCAGGCTTCGGGGATCAGCAGCATCATCGCGTGCGGCAGCGAGTAGCCGCCCATCACCAGCAACTCCAGCGCGTTGTCGAAGCAGGCCGAGTCGGACTGTCCGTCCACGATCAGCGGCCACAATTTATCCAGGTCCTCGCCGAGGAATTTCGAGGACATCGCCGCATGGCGTGCGGCCATCCAGTTCACGTTGCCGTGCAATGTGTTGATCTCGCCGTTGTGCGCGATCATGCGGAACGGATGGGCGCGGATCCAGGTCGGGAAAGTGTTGGTGGAAAAACGCTGATGCACCAGTGCCAGCGCGGTGACCACGCGCGGATCCAGCAGGTCGATGTAATACTTGCCGACCTGACCAGCCAGCAGCATGCCCTTATAGACTATGGTGCGCGAGGACAGCGAGGGGAAATACAGGCCCTGCGGCACCGGCAAACCGCGCACTGCGTGCTGCACGATCTTGCGTATCACGAACAGCTTGCGTTCGAACGCATCCTGGTTGGCGCAGTTTGCGCCGCGCGCGATGAACACCTGGCGCACGACGGGTTCGGACGCCTTGACGCTTTCGCCCAGGCTGCTGTTGTCCACCGGCACATCGCGCCAGCCCAGCAGGGTCTGGCCTTCGGCGGCGATCTTCTCGACGAGTATCTGCTCGCAGGCTTGGCGGAGCTTTGCATCGCGTGACAGGAACAGCATGCCGACGCCATAGTCGCCCACGGCAGGCAAGGTGATGTCCAGCGCCGCGCATTCTGCGCGCAGGAAAGCATCGGGGATCTGCAACAGCATGCCCGCGCCGTCACCGGCCAGCGGATCGGCGCCGACTGCGCCGCGATGGGTCAGATTCTCCAGTATGCGCAGCCCTTCGCGCACGCGCTCATGGCTCTTGATTCCCTTGATATGGGCGACAAACCCCACACCGCATGCATCGCGCTCCTGGCGCGGATCGTACAAACCCTGCTGTTCGGGCAACCCCGACTGTACGGGCAACGAAGGATGGTTCACATTGTTCCTCATCAAATCATTTCTTTCAGGCGTTCTCTATGTAGGCGGCAAACCGCCCCTGCCTTCGACCAAATCAAAACCGAAAGGGCGGGAATGTTACCCTGTCTGGGCGGACAGGGCAATTAGGGGGGATGAAAAAGGGGGCTTTGGGTGGCGAACTCCGATGGCGGGCGGGTTCGAATACGCTCAAACCACCACGCGAGCGATGCAGTTCGGGCCTCTCCGCATCCTGCCGGGTTCTGTTTTCAGGCGGATGGGGATCTGTATCTAATGCGCTGAAGCTTGCTCATGCTGTTGCCTTATTTTGATGATGCCTCACTTGATATGTCAGGCGGAGTGGAGGGCACTGCCTGCCATCCGCCTGGGCACGAAGACACGTAGGGATAATAGGCATTGGAAGCGGCGCAGAAATACCAGGTCGAAGCCGGTGGCGGGGGAACGCTGCTGCTTATGCTGCTGTCAGCGTTCGATGGTGAGGGCCGCACAGAAATTGGTATTGCGGATTCCGTGTATACGCGCCCGGATTCGTAGTACGTTGTTTGTGGCGGTTCTACGACATAGACAGGGGCAGGCTGCACATAGACCATTTGCGGCCTGGTCGCATCATAGATAATGGCGCCCGTGATCAAAGCTGGAATGAGCCAGTCGCCCCTCCAACCCCAACCATCACCTCGCCCCCAATCTCCGCCACGACCATGACCATCGGCATAAGCCGAACTGGCTGACAGGATTCCAAGCATTGCGACAACCAAGATTTTTTTCATGACCCGACTCCCGGTAAATTATGGCATTCAAAATTACAAAGATGAGACAAACCTGGCACGGCCACAGTTCCGCGTGGTTCGAAGCAGTCGAACGCGAGCAAGCACAGAAAAATTCTGCATCCAGAAACGCCAGCAGTGAACTTAGTGCGCGTCATAAAGTCCATCCGGGCGCTACGCCAGGCCATCATCCATAACCCTTGCAGCAGCGTTGCCAAAGCGGATAGGGCAACAGGGTAACCCATCAACAACCAGGAAATTCACCGAATGAAAAAGCTTCTCGCTGCAATATTTTTCTCCACACCTCTGCTCGGTTGTGGCGGCAGCCCGACAGATGCCTTGAGCACCCGGGAAAAATTCATCTGCACCCAATGCCACAAACTTCCCAATCCCAGCCAGCACACCGCCGCGCAATGGCCGGGCGTGATCGCACGCATGATGACTTACATGCAGACAGGCAGTGGCCGCACTTTACCGGAAGAAAAAGAACGGGAAAACATCATCCACTTCTATCAGGGGAATGTCGAGCAGAAATAATCCTACCATCTTCTGCCATTTCAAATCTGGATCTCATGTGATCGCTCAGTTGAACCATCAACACAGGGAGTCCGGTTACGCAGATGGCAGGTGATAAGCAAACTATGGCTCGAAAATCCGGCTGAAGGCCCAGCGATTCATCCGGGTGTAGATGGCGTACTAATGGCACCCACGTTGCAGCTTCAAGAGGTCAGGCTACTTATTTTTCCATGGCCTGCACGTTCACGGCATCCGGCAGGACATCGGCGATGGCGGGGAAGCGCCTGCTCTCCGGATTGAGCCGGGCGCCCTGGTGCTTGTAGACCAGCAGCGCGTGATCGCGGTAATACGCGACCATCTGCGAATGGGGATGGAACGCACGGAACAGCGGCAACGCCTTCTGGTAATTCTTCCACGTCTCCTCCATCGAGCTCCCGCTTGAGCATTTGTAAGCCAGTTGCTCGCCCAGCGGCGTGCGCCCCTGCACCCAGGTTTCCATGATGCTGAACTTCTGCAGATCCTTACTGATCGGTGAGCCGACGTCGAGGCCGAACGGCCCGCTGTGCACGGCGTAGATATAGTCCCGGTTGTCGTTGAGGAACTTCAAGGTGTCGGCAAATTCCTCGTGTGTCTCGGTGGGGAAGCCGCAGATCACGAAGGCGTGATTTGCCATCCCGGCCTCGTGCGTGTTCTTCATGACCTCGGCCACTTCCTCAACCTTGGTGCCCTTGCCCATCAGGTCGAGGATGCGCTGGCTGCCGCTCTCCACACCCCACAGGAGGAAGCGGCAGCCAGACTCGGCCATCTCCTGCAGGATGGCGGGCGTGAAGGTGTTGTTGGGTTTGGAGTAGGCGTAATAGTCTATATCCAGTTGTGCTTCCTTGATTGCCCTTGCCATGCGCGCGAACTGGCGCGGGGCGATCATCTCGTCCACGAAGGCGAAATTGCGGAAACCGCGCGCGACAAAGTGCTGTAACACCTCGATCACCGCTTCATTCGAACGCACGCGGAAGGTGTCTCCGGCAGAGAAGTAGTGCACGCAGAAGGTACACTTGCGCCAGTAGCAGCCGCGCGAGAGCAGCAACGGGATCACGGGTTCGGGTGAATGATAGGCATAAAGGTCGAGGCCACTCCAATCGGGAATGCCGTACTGGTCGATGTCTTTCTGGAACACGGGCGGTTCTTTCACCACCAGCCCCGACCTCCGATACACCGCGCCGGAGACACCCTTGGGGTTGCAGCCGTTGAGCAGCAGCAGCTTCAAGGCTTCTTCACCATCGCCGGTCACGATGACGTCGGCGGCTTCCGGATACCATCGCATGAAATGCTCTGCGCCTTCTATCAGGCAGCTTCCGCCCATGATGACTTTCAGTTTGTCCTGCTGGCGCATGAACCGCCCCAGCGCCGCGCCCACCGGCAACTGGCCGGAAAAAATCATGGAAATGCCGACACAATCCGGCTTCAAGGACTGCATCTGGTTTATGCAGTCCTTGAGCAGCGGTGAAAGCCGCTGGCTGCGCTCCCATTCCGCGCAATCATTGGTCAGGATTTGCGTGATGATGTTGATGAGCCCTAGATAGGCTAGGCCGCTCTGGTTGTAGACTTCCGGATTGCTTTGCAGGATGTCGTTGTCCGTGCCGCGGAACACCCGAACTGCTTCGAGTATCTGCTCCTTGCTGGTGCCGACCTGATCATAGAGCTGCTCGCTGAAATTGCCGGTGCCGGCTTCCAGCCCGGACAGGATCCTGTTGATCAGCCACAGGTTCAGATCCAGCAGCTTGATTTCCCAATCAGGCAGTTGCCGCTCGACATATCCTTTCAGCATCGCGATGCCGAGAGGCGGCGAGGTCGGTACGGCAGCGGGCGGGAAGACCAGGAGCAGTGTTTTCTTGCGCATTTCCATGAGTTTCCTAAATCATTAAAGTCTGCGGATTTGATACGCGAGCCGCCGCAAGGTTCGGCAGCGCGTTGGCCATGCGCTGCATCATAATCGGATTTCATTCTGAAAGCATTATTAGGCCCTGGCGGAAGGAGGTGTATTGGTGCGGCCTGGCGGCGTAGCCCATTTGCTGGCCGGGGTCTTCCACTATATTTTCGGAAGCCAAAGGGTGGGCATCGCTTCCGGTTCATTTTCGTCTTTCTTCCGGTTTTATTTCCCTCCTTCACAAAAAACGACAAAAATTTCGACAGCGCTCTTGAAATCGGCGCTCCTCGCACATATCATTAGCAGTCGCAACGAGCGAGTGCTAATGTGGCATCGTTAAGTTTTTCAATTGTTTGATTTAAGGAGAGGAAAGCATGAAAGTTCGTCCTTTGCATGATCGCGTTATCGTTAAACGCCTGGAAGAAGAACGCAAAACCGCATCCGGCATCGTGATTCCCGATGCTGCCACCGAGAAGCCCGATCAAGGCGAAATCATCGCTGTGGGTAACGGAAAGATGGGCGACGATGGCAAGTTGCGTCCAATGAACGTAAAGGTTGGCGAAAAGATTTTGTTCGGCAAATATTCTGGGCAAGCCTTCAAGATGGATGGCGTGGAATATTTGCAGATGCGCGAAGACGACATCATCGGCGTAATCGAAGCCTAATCAAATTATGCAGGTTGGGTTAGGCGACAGCCACACCCAACACAACAGGAGAAATAAACATGGCAGCTAAAGACGTAAAATTTCATGACGCCGCGCGCAGTAAAATGGTTGTAGGCGTCAACATTCTGGCCGATGCAGTCAAAGTAACTCTGGGCCCGAAAGGCCGCAACGTAGTGCTGGATCGCTCCTATGGCGCCCCCACCATCACCAAGGATGGCGTGTCCGTTGCCAAGGAAATCGAACTGAAAGACAAGTTCGAGAACATGGGCGCACAGATGGTGAAGGAAGTGGCCTCGAAGACTTCCGACGTGGCCGGTGACGGCACCACCACCGCGACCGTGCTGGCGCAGTCCATCGTGATGGAAGGCATGAAATTCGTGGCCGCCGGCATGAACCCGATGGACCTGAAGCGCGGCATCGACAAGGCCGTGATCGCTGCGGTCGAAGAACTGAAGAAGATCTCCAAGCCTTGCACTACCAGCAAGGAGATCGCCCAGGTCGGCAGCATCTCTGCGAATTCCGATACCGTGATCGGCGAAAAGATCGCCGAAGCAATGGATAAAGTTGGCAAGGAAGGCGTCATCACCATCGAAGACGGCCAGGGCCTGAATGACGAACTGGATGTGGTCGAAGGCATGCAGTTCGACCGTGGCTATCTGTCGCCTTACTTCATCAACAATCAGGATCGCCAGATCGCCGCAATGGAGAATCCCTTTATCCTGTTGCACGACAAGAAGGTCTCCAACATCCGTGACCTGCTGCCCGTGCTGGAACAAGTCGCCAAGTCGGGGCGTCCGTTGCTGATCATCGCCGAGGACGTGGACGGCGAAGCGCTGGCTACCCTGGTGGTTAACAACATCCGTGGCATTCTGAAGACCGTTGCCGTCAAAGCTCCGGGCTTTGGCGACCGCCGCAAGGCCATGCTGGAAGACATCGCCATCCTGACCGGCGGCACCGTGATCGCCGAAGAAGTCGGCCTGTCGCTGGAGAAAGCCACGCTGGCTGATCTGGGCCAGGCCAAGCGCATCGAAGTGGGCAAAGACAACACCACGATCATTGATGGCGCAGGCAAGGAAGAAGCGATCAAAGGCCGTATCGCCCAGATCAACAAGCAAGTCGAAGAATCCAGCAGCGACTATGACAAGGAAAAACTGCAAGAACGCAAAGCCAAACTGGCTGGCGGCGTGGCGGTGATCAAGGTCGGCGCGGCCACCGAAGTTGAAATGAAGGAAAAGAAAGCACGCGTGGAAGATGCGCTGCACGCGACCCGTGCGGCCGTGGAAGAGGGCATCGTCCCCGGCGGCGGCGTGGCACTGCTGCGCGCCAAGGTAGCGGTATCCAAACTCAAGGGCGACAATCACGACCAGGACGCCGGCATCACCATCGTGCTGCGCGCCATGGAATCCCCGCTGCGCGCCATCGTGGCCAATGCGGGTGACGAGCCTTCGGTGGTCGTCAACAAAGTGATGGAAGGCAGCGGCAGCTTTGGTTACAACGCTGCAACCAGCGAGTACGGCGACATGCTGGCGATGGGCGTGGTCGATCCAACCAAGGTGACCCGCACTGCATTGCAGAACGCATCTTCCATCGCTGGCCTGATGCTGACCACTGCATGCATGGTGGCTGACTTGCCGGAAGACAAGCCTGCTGCTGGCGGCATGGGCGGCGGTGATATGGGCGGTATGGGTGGCATGGGCGGCATGATGTAATCAACGCGCGTCATGCGCTTAGCCAGCCACTCGGCAACTGTCTTTAGATTGCGTGAGTGGATTGGCTAACAGTTCCATTAGTTGTGTCCGACAAACCCCGCTTTGCGGGGTTTGTCTTTGTGCTGGCGCCCACGGCTTGGTCGGTTTGCATTAATCCCGAATGCCGCTATAATGCGCGCCTTCGCAAGAACCGCAGGGTTTGTGTGATGCTGGAAACAGTATGGCTCGGTAGCTCAGTCGGTAGAGCAGAGGATTGAAAATCCTTGTGTCGGTGGTTCGATTCCGCCCCGAGCCACCATATTCTCGCAAGGCCGGATGGTATTCGCGCCCTGTTGCCACTATAATCCCAGTCCGTTCTAAATGAATTCCTGAGCATGAGTTTGCGCTATGCAGCTATTTGCATTTGGCATTAACCATCAGACTGCTCCGCTCGCAGTGCGCGAGCAGATCGCGTTCGATGTCGAAACGATGGAGCCGGCGTTGCACAATCTGGTCGAGCAGAATGCGGCCAAGGAGGCGACCATCCTTTCTACCTGCAACCGCACCGAGGTGTATTGCAGCACGCAGGCGCCCGAAAAAATCATCAAATGGCTGGCTAATTACCACCAGATGGAAGAGCGCGAAATCGAGCCCTATCTCTACACCTTGTCGCGCGAGCAGGCGGTAAAGCATGCGTTTCGTGTTGCCAGCGGGCTGGATTCAATGGTGCTGGGCGAGCCGCAGATATTGGGGCAGATGAAGCAGGCGGTGCGCTATGCCGAGCAGGCGGGTACGCTGGGCTTTCTGTTGCACAAATTATTTCAGCGCACTTTTTCGGTAGCCAAGGATGTGCGCACCCAGACCGAGATTGGCTCCAACCTGATCTCAATGGCAGCGGCAGCGGTGAAACTGGCCGAACGCATTTACCCGAGCATTTCCGAACAAAGCGTGCTGTTCATCGGCGCGGGCGAGATGATAGAACTCAACGCCGTGCATTTTGCGGCGCGCTCGCCCAGGCAAATCACAGTCGCCAACCGTACGCTGGAACGCGCGCAAGTGCTGACACGGCGCATCGGCGGGCAAGCTATCACACTGAATGAATTGCCGGAACAACTGGCGCATCACGACATCATCGTCACCTGCACCGCCAGCCCGCTGCCGATATTGGGCAAAGGCATGGTCGAACGCGCGCTCAAGCAACGCAAGCATCGACCGCTGTTCATCGTGGATCTGGCGGTGCCACGCGACGTGGAAGCCGAAGTAGCCGAGCTGGACGATGTGTTCCTGTATACCGTGGACGATCTGGCCGAAGTGGTGCGCGACGGACAGGAAGCGCGCAAGGGTGCAGTCGTCGAAGCAGAAGTCATCATCGATTCCAGCGTGGCAAATTTCATACACTGGATGGATTCGCGCGAAGTGGTGCCGACCATACGCGCGCTGCGCGACAATGCAGAGCGCCACCGCCGCCACGAAATGGAAAAAGCGCTGCGTTTGCTGGCGAAAGGCGAAGACGCGGCAAAAGTAATGGAGGTGTTGAGCAACAGCCTGACCAACAAATTCCTGCATGCTCCGACCCACACGCTGAACCAGGTGCAAGCCAACGAGCGTGAAGCCTTTCTCGATATGATGCATCGCATCTACCACCTGCATACTCCCGAATGAAACCCAGCATCGCCGCCAAACTCTCCCAGCTAAGCGAGAGGCTGGATGAGGTCGGTCGTCTGTTGAGCAGCGAAGACGCCACGCACGATATGGAAAGTTACCGTAGGCTCAGCCGCGAGCGCGCCGAACTGGAGCCGGTCGTGGAAAGTTTTCATGCCTGGCGAGCCTGTGAGACAGACATCGCTACCGCACAGGAAATGGCAAACGACCCGGAGATGCGCGAATTCGCCGACGAAGAAGTGAAGGCGGGGCGCGCGCGGCTCGAACAGCTTGAGATCGAGTTGCAGAAACTGCTGTTGCCGAAAGATCCCAACGACGAGCGCAACGTGTTCCTCGAAGTCCGCGCTGGAACCGGCGGCGACGAAGCTGCGCTGTTCGCTGGCGATCTGTTCCGCATGTACTCGCGTTTTGCCGAACGCAACCGCTGGCAAGTCGAGATCATCTCGGAAAGCCCCGGCGAGAAAGGCGGCTTCAAGGAAATCATCGCGCGCATCATCGGGCAGGGCGCATACTCCGTTCTCAAGTTCGAGTCCGGCGCGCATCGCGTGCAGCGTGTGCCCGCTACCGAAGCGCAGGGGCGCATCCACACTTCGGCCTGCACCGTCGCAGTATTGCCGGAAGCGGATGAAGTCAGCGATGTAGTGCTGAATCCCGCCGATCTGCGCATTGATACTTTTCGCGCTTCGGGCGCAGGCGGCCAGCACATCAACAAGACCGACTCCGCCGTGCGTATCACCCACATCCCCACTGGCACCGTGGTGGAATGCCAGGATGGCCGCTCGCAGCACAAAAACAAGGCGCAGGCGATGTCGGTGCTGGCCGCGCGCATCAAGGATAAGGAAGAGCGCGAGGCGCACGGCAAGCTGGCCGCCGAGCGCAAGTCGCTGGTAGGCAGCGGCGATCGCTCCGAACGCATCCGCACCTACAATTTTCCGCAAGGCCGCGTCACCGACCACCGCATCAATCTTACGCTATACAAGATGGATCACATCATGGATGGCGACATCAGCGAACTCACTGGCGCGCTGATGGCGGAGCATCAGGCGGAGCAGTTGACGGCGCTGGCCGAAGAGTCCTGACGAATACTCCATCAGGGTATGCGCAACATCCAGAACATCCTCGCGCAAGATAGCGCACAGCTGTCTGCAACGCTCGCGCTCGATGCCAGCACGGCGCGCATCGAGGTGCAGTGCCTGTTGCAGCGGGTGCTGAACGTTGGGCGCGCATGGCTGTTGGCACACCCCGAACATTGCATGGATGAGGCCACACAAACCCGCTACGACGAACTGTTGCGAAGACGTTTGCTTGGCGAGCCACTGGCCTACATTCTTGGCGAGCGCGAATTCTTCGGGCTTATATTCAGGGTTACGCCCGCCACACTCATCCCGCGCCCGGAAACCGAATTGCTGGTCGAGTTGGCCTTGCAACGCATACCCGCCCCTCTCCCGCTTGCGGAAGAGGGTGGCCGTAAGGCCGGGAGAGGGTATGAGTTTCGTGTGCTTGATCTGGGCACGGGCAGCGGTGCGATCGCTTTGGCCATCGCCCATACCTGTCCTGCAATTCAAATGCTGGCTTGCGACGCCTCTGCTGATGCGTTGGCAGTGGCAAGAGAGAATGCGCAGCGGCTAAGCATCGGCAATTCCGCTTTCATGCAAAGCGATTGGTACACCGCACTCGATGATGCACAACGTTTCGACCTCATTGTCTCCAATCCGCCCTATGTCGCGGTGCACGATCCACATCTGCAACAGGGAGACTTGCGCTTCGAGCCCGAATCCGCGCTCGCTTCCGGCGATGACGGGTTGCGCGACATCCGCCATATCGTTGCCGAAGCCCCGGCGCATCTGCAACCTGGCGGTTGGCTGTTGCTCGAACACGGCTACGACCAGGCCGCGCGGGTACGCGAGTTATTGCATAGCGCCGGGTTCGATGCAATTTTCTCGGCGCACGATATGGCAGGGGTGGAGCGCGTCAGTGGCGGACATGCTTGACCCATCCCGTCGTGCCCACTAAAATACCCGAGCTATTAACTCGGATAAATCAGGAGCTACAAAATGGACGTGCAAGAACTCATCAAACAGCAAGTGACGGGTCATACTGTGGTGCTATACATGAAAGGCTCGCCGCAATTTCCACAGTGCGGTTTTTCCGCCAACGCGGTGCGCATCCTCAATACCTTGGGGGAGAAAGATTTCTTCAGCGTAGATGTGCTGCAACAGACCGAGATACGCCAAGGCATCAAGGACTACGCCAATTGGCCGACCATCCCGCAGCTTTACATCAAGGGCGAATTTATCGGCGGCTCGGACATCATGACCGAGATGTACCAGAGCGGCGAATTGCAAACTTTGCTGGAGAGAAAGTTATAGGTAAAACGCCAAATACATAGGCATTTTGGCATATATGATTTTTCTGCTCAGACCGTTATAGTCCGTTCCGAGTGTTGAAGCTCCGGGTTGTAGCCAACCCGTCTTTTTATACTCTCCTCCTATTCAGGGCGACCGCAAAAGTTGCCCTGTTTTTTTTCACATCCCCAGATATTTCCGCGCGCGCGCGATGGCGGCTTCTACTTGTTGCGGCGCAGTGCCGCCAGTATGGTTGCGCGCGGCAAGCGAACCTTCCAGCGTGAGCACGCCGTAAATATCCTGTTCGATAAGCGCGGAGAACTGCTGCAATTCTTCCAGTTTGAGTTCGCTCAGATCACAATTACGTTCAACGGCAAAACGCACCGCCAGCGCTACCGCTTCGTGCGCATCGCGGAACGGCAAACCTTTTTTCACCAGATAATCGGCCAGGTCGGTAGCCGTGGCATAGCCCTGCAAAGCCGCATTGCGCATGGCCTCCGGCTTGACGGTGATGCCGCCCATCATATCGGCGTAGATGCGCAAGGTCTGGGTCAGCGTATCCACCGTGTCGAACAGCGGTTCTTTGTCTTCCTGATTGTCCTTGTTGTAAGCCAGCGGCTGGCCTTTCATCAATGTCAGCAGTGCGACCAGATGGCCGCTCACGCGTCCGGTCTTGCCGCGTACCAGCTCCGGCACGTCGGGATTTTTTTTCTGCGGCATGATGGAAGAGCCGGTGCAAAAGCGATCTGCAATGTCGATGAAGCCAAAGCGTGGACTCATCCACAAAATCAGCTCTTCCGACAGCCGCGACAAGTGTGTCATGACGAGCGCACCAGCGGCGATGAATTCGATGGCGAAGTCGCGATCGGACACCGCATCCAGCGAGTTCTCGCACACGCCGTCAAAATTTAATAGCTCGGCAACATACTCGCGTTTGATCGGATAGCTGGTGCCGGCCAGCGCGGCAGCGCCTAGTGGCAGGCGATTAACACGCTTACGACAATCGGCAAAGCGCTCTGCATCACGCTTCAACATCTCGAAATATGCCATCAAGTGATGGGCGAAACTCACCGGCTGCGCGACTTGCAAATGGGTAAAACCCGGCATGATGGTATGCATGTGGTGGGTGGCGAGATCGACGATGGCGGATTGCAGTGCGCGTATTAACCCGTGAAGCTCGTCTATCGCATGGCGCAGATACAGGCGCACATCCGTTGCTACCTGGTCGTTGCGCGAACGCCCCGTGTGCAGTCGTTTGCCCGCATCGCCGACCAGCGCAGTGAGCCGCTTCTCGATGTTGAGATGCACGTCTTCCAGATCGAGCGACCACTCGAAATCGCCGCTGATGATCTCGTTTTCGATCTGCGCCAGGCCACGCTGAATGTCCTTCAAATCCTGCGCGCTGATAATATTGCACGAAGTCAGCATCTGCGCGTGGGCCAGCGAGCCCTGGATATCGAACAGCGCCAATCGTCGGTCAAATTCGACCGAAGCGGTGTAACGTTTTACTAATTCTGCCACTGGTTCGTTAAAACGGCCCGACCAGGCTTGTTTGTCTTGCATCGTCATCGTCTCTTGTCCAGAATGTGCGCCATAAAATCCAGCGTATCGCCGCGATACTGCATTGCTCAATAAATTTCTCTACTTACATATATGATATGCCGCGCTTCAAAACAAAGTTTCAGTGCAGGGTAACCTTTTTCAGGTTAGCCGGAGCTAAAATTTCTTTCGCGCCTTGTCTCGCCTGGAACCTTGAATGTATGGAGGAATGCCCCAAAGGCTAAATCATGCCGAGGTCGCAAAGTATAAATCAAATCCATCGGCCCGACGCGTTGCCTGATTTTCGCAATCAGGGCGTCATGCTGCGCATCGTGTTGCTGAGCAACGGCATGGCGCTGGCAGTAGCGCTATTGCAGGCGGCATCGTGGGCGGAGATCGGACAGCGCATGCTGGGTATTTCCGCACTGTTGCAGCCGATATTGTTAGCCACGCTGCTATTGCTGTTCGTATTGGCTCCTGTACTCTTACGTTTGCCTTATCGACAAGGAGTAGCCGCTACGTTGTTGCTGGTTGTCATAATCACGCTGGGCATCTTCCATTTGGGTGGGCAGTTGTATGATCTTGCCGTGGAGCCAGGAAATTTTTCTTCCTGGCGTTATGTTCTGCTGAGTGCTGGTGCAACTGCCGTGTTGCTGGTTTACTTCAAACTACGTGCGCAAGCCCTTTCTCCGGCTATACATGCGTCACGTTTGCAGGCTTTGCAGGCACGCATCCGCCCGCACTTCCTGTTCAACAGCATCAATGCCGTGCTCGGCATCGTGCGCGCCGACCCCAAACGCGCCGAAACCGCACTGGAAGATATGTCCGACCTGTTCCGCATGGCCATGGCGCACAGCGGCGACCTGGTTCCTGTGCGCCAGGAACTGGCGCTTGCGCGCCAATACCTTGCACTGGAACAATTGCGCCTGGGCGACCGTCTCAAGGTATCCTGGCATACCGAGAATCTGCCGGATGATGCGCTGATACCGCCGCTGGTGCTGCAACCGCTGCTGGAAAATGCCGTATATCACGGCATTGAACCGCTGGCGGAAGGCGGGGCGATAGACGTCAGGCTGTATCGTACAGGCAACGAAATACATCTGGAAATGTACAATCCGCGCCAGGAACAAGGCAGCCACCATGTCGGCAACAAGATTGCGCTGACCAACATCCGTGAGCGGCTGGCCTTGCAGTTCGATATTGAGGCACGCTATACAGTGGAAACCGGGAAAGACTTTTACCGCGTGCAGATCATGTTGCCCTACGTCAAGGACAAGGAGAATACCGATGAACCTCGTTGAACTTCCCCTCACCATATTCGTGGTGGACGACGAGCCGCTCGCGCGCAATCGCATCAAGGAATTGCTGTCCGATTGCTCCGCGCAATTGCCGCTCGAAATCGTAGGCGAAGCAAGCAACGGTTACGAGGCACTGGACAAGCTTTCCGCAATTTCTGCCGACGTGGTGCTGACCGACATCCGCATGCCGCAGATGGACGGCGTCGAACTGGCGCAGCATCTCAACAAACTGCCCAAACCCCCGGCCATCATTTTCACCACAGCCTACGACAAATACGCCATCCAGGCATTCGAGCTGCACGCTATAGACTATCTGCTCAAGCCCATCCGCCTGGGTCGCTTGTTTGATGCGCTTTCGCACGCGCGCAACACCGTGCCGCCGCGCATTGAACTGTTGCAGGAACTCGTGCCCGAACCGCGCAAGAATCTTTCCATCCACGAGCGCGGCAAGATACACCTCATCCCCATCGAGACTGTGCTTTTCCTGCGCGCCGAGCTCAAATACATCACCGTGCGCACAGTGGAGCGCGAGTTTCTCATCGAGGAGCCGCTCACCGCTCTGGAAAAAGAATTTGCTGCGCGCTTCATCCGTATCCACCGCAATTGCCTGGTCGCAAAAAACGAAATCGAAGGCTTCGAAAAAGTCACCGATGATGAAACCGGCGAGACACACTGGACAGTGAAACTCAAAAATCTGGACGAGATGCTGCCAATCAGCAGGCGACAGCAATTCATCGTGAAGGAATTCAGCTAGGAAGCGGCTTATATAGTTCGGGAATAACGCGGCAATAGTAAACAGGCCAAAGATCTTGGGCAAGCAACTGATCCCGGAAACAAAATCCTTTGATGTGTTTGCGCTAATCGCCTAAATAAATGTTGCATGGAAGTGCTTTCACAAATCTGGCGAGATCGGCTTATCCTGTATACGCTGTGTGTCCGATTGATGAGTTGGCATCCTGATTCTTTCCGGCCGTGTTCCCAACAGATTTAAACGGTTTGCTATAAATTATTCCGGACCGCAGTACATCTGCGCGGAAATACGGAGACTTGCGTGACAGCTTCATACTCCAGAACCATAGGCGTATTCGATTCCGGCGTAGGCGGCCTCTCCGTCCTGCACCACATCCGTCAGGCGCTGCCCGACGCGCATCTGCTCTACGTTGCCGATTCCGGCCATGTGCCATACGGCGACAAGCCGCCCGAATACATCGAGGCGCGCTCGCTCGCCATTTCCCGGTTCCTGATTGAACAAGGTGCGGATGCCATCGTCATCGCCTGCAATACCGCCACAGCCGCCGCTGCGACCATGTTGCGCAATCGCTTCAGTCTGCCCATCGTGGCGATGGAACCCGCCGTCAAGCCTGCCGTCGCTGCCACTCGCAGCGGTGTGGTTGGCGTACTGGCGACGGTGGGCACATTGGAAAGCGCGCGCTTCGCGGCGCTGCTGGAAAAATATGCGGGCGAAATCGAAATCGTCACACAAGGCTGTCCCGGCCTGGTCGAGCAAGTCGAGCAGGGGGAACTGAACGCAGCAAAGACGCGCGAACTGATAGCCTGCTATACCGCGCCGTTATTGGCGCGCGGTGTGGATACACTGATCCTCGGTTGCACGCACTATCCATTTCTAGCACCATTGATCCGTGAAGTCGTCGGCAGAGAGATCACACTGGTGGATACCGGTGAGGCGGTAGCACGCCAGTTACAGCGGCGCTTACAGACAGAATTACCGAAGCTCGCATCCGGCAAGGCGTCCGTACAATTCTGGAGCAGCGGCGATGCACAGCAGGCCAACCGTATCATTTCCATATTGTGGGGCGGGACAGCGGCGGTACAATGCCTGCCGCAAAGTATAGCTACAGGAGTTGCCGCATGAGCGAACGTCGTTACACCCTGACCATTTCCTGCCCGGATCGGGTGGGCATTATTGCTGCCGTGAGCAATTTCGTCGCGACGCACAAGGGCTGGATAGTCGAGGCCAGTTATCACACCGATCAGGAGACGCAGCGCTTTTTCATGCGCCAGGAGATTCTTGCCGATTCATTGCCATTCGATATGGCCGGGTTCCGTGCACAGTTTTCCAGCCTGGCTGGTGAGTTTGATATGGATTGGCGCATCAGCGATTCGGCGCAGAAGAAACGCATCGTGATTCTGGTAAGCAAGCAGGATCACTGTTTGAACGACTTGCTGCATCGCTGGCGCAGCGGCGAGTTGCTGGTGGATATTCCCTGCGTGATCTCCAATCATGGCGACTTGCGCGGTTTCGTCGAGTGGCATGGCATCCCGTTCCATCATATCGACTTTGCCAACAAGGCTGCCGCCTATGAAAATATCTCGGCGCTGTTCGAGCAACATGACGGCGATACCATGGTGCTCGCGCGCTTCATGCAGATTGTGCCGCCGTCGTTATGCCAGCGCTACCCCGGACGCATCATCAACATCCATCACAGCTTTCTGCCTTCCTTCGTCGGCGCCAAGCCTTACCATCAGGCCTACCAGCGCGGTGTGAAACTCATAGGTGCGACCTGCCATTACGTCACCGAAGAACTGGATGCCGGCCCCATCATCGAACAGGACACGGTGCGCATAGATCACGGCGACAGCGTGGACGATATGGTGCGCTACGGGCGCGACATCGAAAAGAACGTGCTGGCGCGCGGCCTGCGCTATCACGTGGAAGGCCGCGTGCTGGTGTGCGGCAACAAGACTATCGTATTCCGATAATCACGCCCCAGCATCAATGCCCATCACCTCTCTTGCCGCGATTGCGTCCTATCTGTTGATGCTGGCGGCTTACTTCCTGCCGCGCCAGCGCTGGCTGCACATTCCTGCGATGGCGGCGATCATGTTGTTCGATGTGGGATTGCCGATTTATTTATATACACACCGCAACTGGTGGCACCGCTTGATCGAGCAACAGGACATCCTGTCTTTCCTGGTGTGGATGCATTTCGGTTTGATTGTCGCGATATACGCGCTGGATATTTTGCAGATACAAAGTGCAAGAAAAATACTGCGCGGTATAAAGGAAGCTCGCGCCGAACATCATGGCCAGGGCAAGGCTCTGCTCGTAATACGCGGCCTGGTGATTCTGACCGGGGCAATATTGGCAAACCCGGAATAAAAAGAGGGCGCCTAGTGGCGCCCTCGGAAAGAAGCTATACAGCTTCGGGGGAATTACAAGTTGTAAGCACGTTCGCCGTGGCTGGTAGTATCCAGACCTTCACGTTCGGCCTCTTCCGGCACACGCAAACCGATGGTCAGGTCAACTATCTTGTAGCAAACGAAAGCTACTACGCCGGACCAGATGATGGTGGTCAGCACGGCCTGCGCCTGTATCCACACTTGCGCGCCGATCTCGGTGTCGATGATCTTGTTGTTAACGTAATCCACGATGCCGGTGCCGCCCATGCCCCAGTTGTTGAACACGCCAGTCAGCAACGCGCCGAGAATACCGCCGACGCCGTGCACGCCGAACACGTCAAGCGCGTCATCCATGCCCAGCATTTTCTTCAGTCCGGTCACACCCCAGAAGCAGGCTACGCCAGCGATTGCACCGATGACCAGCCCGCCGCCCACGCCCACCCAGCCGCAAGCGGGCGTAATGGCGACCAGCCCTGCGACCGCGCCGGAAACGCCGCCCAGTACGGAAGGCTTGCCGCGCAACAGCCATTCGGCCAGCGACCAGGTCAATGCAGCGGCAGCAGTAGCATCCAGCGTGTTCATGAAAGCCAGAGCAGCGGTGCCGCCCGCTTCCAGTGCAGAGCCTGCATTGAAACCGAACCAGCCCACCCACAGCAATGAGCCACCTATCATGGTCATAACCAGATTATGCGGGGCCATCGGTTCCTTGCCGTAGCCGATGCGCTTGCCGATCAGGAATGCACCGACCAGACCTGCGACAGCCGCATTGATATGCACCACGGTGCCGCCGGCGAAGTCCAGCGCGCCCTTCTGGAACAGCCAGCCAGCGGCAGCCGTTGCAGTGTCAGCCGCAGCTTGATCCGTGTAAGCATCCGGCCCCATCCAGAACCACACCATGTGCGCGATGGGCAGATAAGCAAAAGTGAACCACAGAGCAGAAAACAGCAGCACAGAGGCGAACTTCATGCGCTCTGCGAACGCGCCCACGATCAGTGCCACAGTGATGGCAGCGAAGGTAGCCTGGAATGCGACGAAAGCGAACTCAGGTATCACCACACCTTTGCTGAAGGTCGCTGCATTGGCAACGCTACCGCTGACCGGATCGAAGATCCCTTTCAGGAATAGCCGATCGAATCCGCCGATAAAGGGACTCAAGGCTCCGCTTCCTTGCGTGAATGCGAGCGAGTAGCCGTAGATGGCCCACAGCACGGTGATCAATGCAAAGATGCTGAACACCTGCATCAGTACCGACAGCATATTCTTGCTGCGTACCAGGCCGCCATAGAACAACGCCAAACCGGGAATGGACATCATGATGACCAATAGGGTGGCAGTCAGCATCCAGGTCGTATCACCCTTGTTGGGCGTCGGTGCCGGTGCCGCAGTTGCAGCTACCGCCGATGCGGCAGCAGGTGCTGCAACTGGAGCGGCAGCAGGTGTCGCAGCAACATTATCGGCAAATGCCGGCGCAACCAAGCCGCACAACATTGCCAGCAAAGTACAAAGTGCTAAAAATTTCTTCATGGTATGGCTCCTCACAGCGCTTCCACGCCGGTTTCACCGGTGCGGATGCGGATGACTTGTTCGACTTCGTGGACGAATATCTTGCCGTCGCCAATCTTGCCGGTATGCGCGGATTTCTCGATGGCTTCGATGACCTGATCCAGCAAGTCCGCTTTGACGGCAGCTTCCAGTTTTATCTTGGGCAGGAAATCCACCACGTATTCCGCACCCCGGTACAACTCGGTGTGCCCTTTCTGCCGGCCGAAGCCCTTGACTTCGGTGACCGTGATACCTTGTACGCCTATCGCGGACAGGGCTTCACGCACTTCGTCGAGCTTGAACGGCTTGATGATTGCGGTAACCATTTTCATTTCATTCTCCTTAATCTCAGGTGGCACATGCCGCTTCCTTTCTGCAAAATTAAACTTGGGATAGAAACATCCACGCCTGCTATTCAGCAGGTTCTGTGCCACCCATTTTTTATCTTTACCAAATAAATACTTATCACAACCAAGCAAAACAGCGAGGATGGCTGCGCACCAATTTCATGCGACCATTGCGCACGCTCGCACCTATCGGGTGCGGCAATGCAACAAAGAATTTTTGCTACACTGTCTGTACACAAACGAATGGAGACGCACCATGCTCAACCCCAAATTCTTCGATGAAATTTCCGTCAAGTTGAACGACGCCATGGCAAACAGCCCAGCCAGGGACTTCGAGAAAAATGCTCGTGCCTTGCTGGCGCAAGGATTCTCCAGGCTTGATCTGGTGACACGCGAGGAATTCGATGTGCAGGCACAACTGCTGTCACGCGCAAGGCAAAAGCTGGAAGAGATGGAAGCGCGCGTCGCAGCACTGGAAGCACAACGCGGAAACTAAAAACAAGGGCCGCCAGAATGAGCTTGGCGGTTTTATATAGCAGAGCCCTCTCCGGCATGGATGCCGCGCTGGTCACCGTCGAGGTACATCTCGCCAATGGCCTGCCCAGTTTCACCATCGTCGGCTTGCCCGAAGCCGAAGTGAAAGAAAGCAAAGATCGCGTGCGTGCCGCCCTGCTCACTTGCCAGTTTGAATTCCCGATCAAGCACATCACAGTCAATCTTGCACCCGCCGACCTGCCCAAGGAAAGCGGGCGTTTCGATCTGCCCATCGCGCTCGGCATACTCGCCGCATCGGGGCAAATTCCATCTGAGCGTTTGAGTGCATATGAATTTGCCGGTGAGTTGGCACTCACGGGAGAGCTGCGTGCCATACGCGGCGCGCTGGCAATGACTTACCACGCCGCGAACTGCGGACGCGCTTTCATCCTGCCCGCATCCAATGCTGCGGAAGCGGCGCTGGTGGAAGACGCAACCGTATATGCAGCACAATCGCTATTGCAGGTGGCAGCACATCTGGCCGGGCGCGACGCATTGGATCGCTTCATTCCCGACGTGCAGCCCGAACCTCCTAACTATCCCGACATGCGCGAAGTGAAGGGGCAGGCACAATCCAAACGTGCGCTGGAAGTTGCGGCCGCAGGCGGCCACAGCGTACTGATGTCCGGCCCGCCCGGCACGGGCAAATCCATGCTGGCCGTGCGCTTTCCCGGCATCCTGCCGCAGATGAGCGAGACCGAAGCGCTGGAGAGTGCGGCCATGCAATCGCTGGGGGGTACGTTCAATGTTCAACTATGGAAAACCAGGCCCTACAGGTCGCCGCATCATACGGCGAGCGCCGTAGCCCTGGTTGGAGGAGGCTGTGACTTTTCGAAATTATTGCGACTTGCTCGAAATAGATGCGACAAGTCTGATACAAATATTACGTCGTACAACCACTCCCTTCGCACCTCCCACTTATCAAGCGCTGACTCTGCCCGGCACCGGCAGCAAGACAAGGAATGTGTCCCTTGCTAAGTCCAATTACCCGCCGCGCTCTAGTGAGCAAAGTTCGAATTTGCAATCAGCTTAAACACGAAAAAGATGAACTTATCGTCTGGTGGTATGGCGGGATAGTAAAAAACTACAGGGCAGAGTCTGTTCCCAAAGTTGTCGTCTTCTTCAGAAAGCTTGATAAGAATGGCAATCTGGGGACTTTCGAGCGCAGGAATATTGCGCTTACCTTTCTTGGTTTATTGCGTATAGGCTCTATCTGGAAAGACGGCGAATGCAAGTCAGAAGCCGTAATGCCATCTGAGCAGAAACAAATCGATGTGGACTTTACACGGGGGGCGTGGAAATTAGTTTCGCCATTGCAAGCTGCGAAGTCCGGTGCCGAGAGTCCAATCAATCAAGATGATTACCCCCTGCCTTTTTCTTACGACAAAAATTGGCTCATCGATTTTCCTTTCGCAAACGGTAAAAATCTGCTAATCCCATGCACGGAGATTTTCGTGCGTTACTACGGGTGCTCCGAGGAAGTCCCGCGTGTGCTTGCGACATACGGTTGGGAGGAAGTTAACAAACGCTTCTACATGCCATTTGACCAGCCGGTGACACCTAACACCTGGTCGATTAAATTGAAGAGTCGCATGTACAACGGTGATGTCGTATTTCTCGCTCACATGAAATATGACCCATACACTGCGCTTGCAGCAAAAAGCATTAACGCTCAGATTGAAACCTCATTCTTAAATAAAGAACCATACACCTTCATTCAAGCAGGCCCATGGTTCGAGGGCAAAGCCCAGGTCTTGGTTAGCGGGCGTTTGATCAATAAAGGAAAAACTTTCCTTGCGTTGAGAATTCTTGGAGGCAGTGAGCCGCAGGAAGCACCAATTCAGCGTGACCGTGAAAACCCCAACAAGAACGATGCCCCTGCGGGTGCGGAACTAGGTAATCCAACTGGCGGCTGGCCGTCTCGCATAATCAAAAAGCCTCCGGAAATTGTCGATTTAACCGACGATCAAGAGCCTGACCATGGCGCTGCTTCAGTCGAAGTTGAAGAGCCTGACTTCGTTGTTCTCGGGGAACCGAGGGTCGTTATTGACGTAAGACGAAATAAAGCTACAAACAGGCCAGGCAAACCAAGGGACGGTGGCGATTTAAAAGAATTTTCAAGCGGCGAGCCTCATGGTGGCGGAAAAGGAGTTGGTTTTGCATCCATCCATGCGCCTGCCATCATGGTGTCAGAGGGCATGCTGCGCGATATGTGGAAAGCCTTGCGCTATGTGAAACAAAAACAACCAGACCTGATTAAATCTATTGAGTGGTTTACTTTCGAGACGGGGTTCAGTAGTAGTGAGGAGCCGAAACTCATTGGGTTGCAACCATTTAATGAAGAGGAAAGCGTTGAAACTGATGTAAGGAATTGGCTGTATCTGAACGTTACAGAGGAAACCCCACGCGGCATTCTAATTTCGAGAATAATTGCTGCGGACAAAACGATTTATATCGCCGAAATTCAGCGCAGGCCGCGCACGAAGAAAGATAGTGCTGGTAATGTGGTAGACACCGAAGAGTCATTTAAGGGGCTCGCCTTTGTACTCGACGAGCAGAGTCAATTTGAATTATGGCTTGGCAAATTACTTTCAGATGTCCGCCACGTTAGGGGTATTGTGCAAAAGCTTGTTGCTCACTGTCCAGGCAAGGCAGCTGCATTCAAGCACTCCACGGCAAAAGGTGATGGGGTGCCGTGCGAAACTGCGGTTTTAAATGCGCTTAAGAAGGTAGGCGTGGAGGCTGACTGATGAATAACGAGCTGCAAAGTGATGATCAAGTACAGCGTTAATAGCACTTATCTCTTCAGATGAAAATTGGTAGCTCGGTTCGAGTAACTTTTTCTCAACTGCTCTGAGCACAATTGCCCTATGTTGTTCAGAAGCCATTTTCTTCCTCCCTAGTATTAGATCAACAGATGGATCAGATTCTGCCCAATTGTTACCAATTTCACTACCTACCAAAACTGGTAGGTATGCTTTCGCTTTTTGTCATCTAGCAGGAGCGACTTGCTCATTTAAGCCGTTGCAGACATCAAATAAGCAACTCCGGCACTGAGTTTTGCTTGATTGATCTGTTGATGCGCGCTGAAAATTACCCTGCGCAGACTAGGTAATCGAGCTCGCGCAAACAACAAATAGCGTCTCATTCAATAGAATATATGCAGCACTCCCAGCATTTCCCCGATACCCCAATTGTGAAATTGGGCACATATGTGCAAAAGAATGTCAGGCTCTGGCTCACCTTCACCTTTAGTACCTAGCTGGTAAATGCTGCCACTCCTGGTCAGCGCAAGGCCATGTTCCAGATCGATGGCCACGATGACGGATGTCGCCCATACGCAATTTTGCGCCTCGTGGATTCCAGTTAGAAAATGCGACTTCGTACCATTATTATTCAGGCATACAAAACGCCAACGATTTAAGTTTGCACTAATCGACTTTTGATTTGCCACCACTTCAACGATCATCGGAAATTCATCAAGATCGTCGCTCGTTGAAAGGCCCAGGGAGCATGTATCTCGATTGGCATGAATAATTTCATCCAGCGATTTCGGTATTAGTTCTTTAACGGCCTCTTCAGGAGTATTTCCCATACTAAATCTCCATATCTTCGACGGATCCTATTGGATTTGATAACTCTGTGCGCTAGGCATCATACTTGCCGTTAAGGGATACATGCCCATTATTTCAATAGTATTCCCTTGACGGAATATTCCTTGCGGGCTATATTGTTGTTATGAAAAATTGGGACGTTGAATACACGGACGAGTTTGAGGATTGGTGGAATCAGCTTTCCGAGGCTGAACAAGAATCAATCATGGCATCTGTTGGGCTATTGGAGGCGTGCGGTCCGAATCTGCGATTTCCTCATAGTAGCGGGATAACCACATCCAGGCATGATCACATGAGAGAGTTGAGAACGCAGCACGAAGGGCGACCATACAGAACGTTATATGCTTTCGACCCAAGGCGAGCTGCAATACTACTGATTGGTGGCGAAAAGACAGGGAATGACCGATGGTATGAAGAGTTTGTACCGATTGCTGACAACCTCTATGACGACCATTTAGATGAATTACGAAAGGAAGGGCTGATCAATGGCTAAAAGAATTGCAGTGTTGCGCGCAAAAATGTCTCCCGAATCCATAATGCGTTCGGAAGAAAGAACAAGGGTAATGCTCGATGAAATGCCGCTGAATGAACTGCGCCAAGCACGTGGTTTGTCTCAAGCCACGCTGGCAAAAGTTCTCAATGTTCAACAACCGTCAATCGCTAAGCTGGAACACCGGGCTGACATGTACATCTCGACCTTGCGAAGCCACATTGAAGCCATGGGTGGAATGCTGGAGATCGTTGCGCGTTTTCCAGATGGCAGCGTAAAAATTAACAATTTTGAGAGTTTGGGCGATAACAAAAAAGTAACAGCATGAGAGTATGAAAAACGAAAATAACTCTACAGAGCTTCTGAATAAATGACATTGCCTGAGTGCATATGCATCAAAAATCACCCAGAAAAATTAACCTGACAAATGATTTATAACGACGATCAGTTAGATTATATCGATCATAGATATTCAGATCGAGGTTCCCGCCGTGCCGCAGGAAGCCTTGCTCAGGCAAGCTGACGGCGAAGCCAGTGCCGAGATTCAGCAACGCGCCGAAGCCGCGCGTAAACGCCAGCTTGCACGTCAGGGTAAACCCAATGCCCAACTTACCGTGAGCGAGATTGATGAGTTGTGCGCGCCGGATACACAAGGTGCCCAACTGTTACAGCAGGCCATCACGCGACTCAATTTATCTGCCCGCGCCTACCATCGAGTGCTCAAAGTGGCGCGCACGATCGCCGATTTGGCAGTTAACGCAAACATAACCACCGCGCACATCGCTGAAGCAGTGCAATATCGAAGAATGGATAGGAAAAATTAAAGCTGCCCCGACACCAAGGGAGCTCAGCGATTTTGGGGCGGCAGCACAATAGGAGCCACACTAAGTTCCAGGAAACGTTCCAGGAGTTGCTGCTTTTTCGCGCCAAGCTCATCTATTCTTGCCAACAGCGCATCGATCCTGGCATTGATTGCCGTACTGCGCTCGACCGCCTTGCGCTGCGCCGCATTCACATCAACAATATTTACCGGATCGGACGCTATTCCCTGTTCGGCCTGTGCCAGAAAAGTCATGCGTGAACCCGCCTTACTGGCCTCTTGCAACGCCAGGAGTTGATCAAGATCGGATTTGATCTCCGCATTGATCACTGTCAGCACTTTCTGGATTCGATCCATTTCAAGTGTGTTCTGATCCTGAGCATGTACCGCCTCTTGGGAAGCCACCGATTCCTGGGTAAGCACCAATTCATCGGCAAATGAGGAGCCGGGAAATATAACTAGTAATGTCGCTGCCAAGCCAACAAGAATACGGTTAGACATAATGAGCTCCCAAGAATCACGCGTCCATCTTGCCACAATACGGTAGAACACGCCCGCATTGCAAAACATCATTCCGCTGGCTGCACCAGCACCCATGGACTCACCACAACAGCCCACATATCGGCATCGGACGCTATCCATTTTGTAGCCTGATCATCCGACACCTTGCCAACTTTTTTCGTCAGCAACCAGCGCTCAACTTGCGCCTTATTGTCCTGTGAAAATTGAAACGCCACCTCGACGAGATCAAGCTCGTCGTTCACAAAGATCGCTGCACCGCTGGCGAAGAAACGCTGCAACTCCTTCCAGGCAATTCGCGAAGTTTCCAGATTCACTTTGGCGCGATATATCTCTTGCGGATCTGCGGCAGTCATTTCACTTGCCCTGTAAATAATTATCTTTCACCCGCATGTAATGCTCGGCTGAATATTTCAGGTAGGCGATTTCTTCCTGCGTCAGCGCACGCACGGCCTTGGCCGGACGCCCCATATACAGCATACCGCTTTCCAGCACCTTGCCCGGCGACACTAGGCTGCCTGCACCTATCATCACATGATCGGAGACGACAGCATCGTCCATGATGATGGAGCCCATGCCAATCATGCACTCGTTGCCTATGGTGCAGCCATGCAGGATGGCCGAGTGCCCGATCGTCACGTAATCGCCAACGATCAACGGCGAACCTTCCGGCTTGTCCGCTGACTTGTGTGACACATGACCCATAGTCAGGTCCTGTATGTTGCTGCCGCGCCCGATTACGATGCGGTTTACGTCGCCACGCAACACGGTATTGCACCAGATTGAACTGTCGTCACCCAGCTTCACATCGCCGATGATCTGACATGACGGGTGAAGAAAAATCCGCTCGCCGAGAACGGGAAACGTATCAAGGTAGTTGGAAAGTGGCATTAGGGTTGTCAAAGCAGCATTACTCCACCAGCTTCCACTTCATCTTTTCTTCTGCCCGCAATGGCACTATACGATGCTCACCAAACCCTAGCGTCGCCGGCACTTGCCACTCTTCTTTGCGCAGAGTGATCTGCTGTGTGTTGCGCGGCAAGCCATAAAAGTCTGCACCATAAAAACTGGCGAAACCTTCCAGTTTGTCCAGCGCACCGGCCTGCTCGAAGGCCTCGGCATAGAGTTCGATAGCGGCGTGAGCGGTGTAACAGCCGGCGCAACCGCAGGCATTCTCCTTGGTGTGTTGCGCGTGCGGCGCACTGTCGGTGCCGAGGAAGAATTTTTTGTTGCCGCTGGTGGCCGCTCTGACCAATGCTGTGCGATGCACCTCACGCTTGAGAACCGGCAGGCAGTAGTAATGCGGATGGATGCCGCCGACCAGCATGGCGTTGCGGTTGTAAAGCAGGTGGTGTGCAGTAATGGTGGCGGCAATGTTATCCGGTGCGCTTGCTACAAATTCTGCCGCATCCTGAGTGGTGATGTGCTCGAACACCACGCGCAGGTCTGGCAGGTCATGTAACAAAGGCCGCAATACACGAACAATGAAAGCAGCCTCGCGATCAAATACATCTATCGCCGCATCGGTGACTTCGCCATGCACCAACAATGGCATGCCGCAATGCTGCATCTCTTCCAGCGCAGCATAAGTTTTGCGCAGGTCGGTAACGCCCGCATCGGAGTTGGTGGTCGCGCCTGCCGGATAAAGTTTTACTGCGTGGATAATGCCGCTCTGCCTGGCGCGACGTATCTCTTCTGCGTTGGTGTTATCCGTAAGATACAACGTCATCAGCGGCTCAAACTTCATGCCCGCAGGCAATGCCGCGAGTATGCGTGCATGATAGGCCTGCGCCTGTGCAGTGGTAGTCACCGGCGGGCGCAAGTTAGGCATTACGATGGCGCGCGCGAATTGTCTGGCGGTGTCGGACAACACGGAGTGCATCAGCGCGTCGTCACGCAGATGCAGATGCCAATCGTCGGGGCGAGCGAGTTTAAATTCCATCAGGCCATTCTCAAAGAGCTATCCTGCCTAGAAATCCTTGCGGCCTCCCAGAGAGAAATATTTCCGCGTCGTTTTCGAAGCCTGTCCCGTTGCGGGAGTGTTGTTGGTGATGTCTATTCCGCCATCGACTCCGAAACTGAGATCATTTCTTGCTCGATATTCCAGCCTGATCATCGGGCTGAACATGGTTATTTTTCCTGTCGCACTGCCACCTAGGTCATAGGATGATTGCCAACTTACACGCAGCGAGGTATCTGCCGTCCATTTTTCAGCCCAACCCAAATGGTTGGAGAGCATAACGTTCTCCGCTTTGGACAACTTGCTGGATGAGTAACCCAGACTGAAAACTGACACATCGTTGATGGTAAATATGCCGTTCCCTATCAAGCGTGCATTTATCCCCTTGCTGCTACCCGTTGATGGCGTGGCAGGTACACACCCTGCTGGGTAGTTAACTAAATCGACAGCGGGGATGTTAGTAAGGTTTTGCATACATCCAAATGGACTCTCGGGCAAGCTGGACGTCCGTGAAACATTGATATCAGCCCCGGCTTGCCATTTTTCCCTTATTTGCTGATTTACACCGAACGAAACCGAATCCGAAGAACCTGTGCGCTCCAATGCCAGTGCTTTCACAGCTTCCTTGCCATAAAGATCCAGCAATGTATTAATCGGGTTGGGGCTGCCAATCGCTGCATTGCTGAGACTGATAGCGGGCGACTTCCGATGATCCAGCGCAAATGTGAAACTTGTCCCGGCATCAGCCGTTACTGTTCCTTGCAGGAGCGCTGTGTTTATAACTCTGAAGAACGTATCGTAATCAAGCAAAGCGTAGGCGTTCTTGTTCGCATCGAAATAACGTATATCTGCACCCACTGCACTGCGATCGACAAAAGCATCGGTACGTTGATTGACATAATAGACGGAGCCTCCCCAGCGCGTACTATTTACCAGAGCCAACCCCAGAGAATAGAACTTCGGCTTGGAAGCTGTTGTGTAATCTGAAAGTTGTCCGGTCGACGCTGTTGCTTGCCATTGCGGAGTAATGCCATAGCCTGCTGCAACTCCGTCAAATCTTCCCATCACTCCGCCGCCTGATGGCGATTGGCGTCCAACACGCGCTGAAAGCGCCGTGACGCTATCCTTGATGTCATAGTAAAGGGTACTTAGTCTGTTGGGTTTTACCTGGCTGGATTCCTTTATCAAATAATTTTTGCTGTAGGTATCCTGGAAAACAAAACGGCTATCGTAGCGGTCATTACGCGAGCGCACGGAAGCATTAACACTCGTTATCAACATGTTCTGATCGGTGTTTGAGCTGGACGGATTATTGCTGGCGCCTGCAAGCGTAGTAAGGCTCTCTCCATGGTAATAATTCATGGACAAGCTGCCATTCGATACGGTTTGAAATTCTTTTCTTTCCTTGCTCTTCTCTTCTTTTGCCGCTGCCTGAGTCGGCTGCTGCACGACAGCTAACTTTGCCAATCGCTCCTTCACTCGATCTACACCCTCACCTGTGGTATAGGTTTTAAGATATGTTTCATATTCGAGTTTTGCCTTGAATTTTTGCCCAGCACTCTCGCGTGCAATGCCAATCCACTCTTGCGCATCCTGCGAATACTTGTTGGGTGGCAACAGCAGCACTTTGTTGAAAGCCTCGATAGCGACACCCGCTTCGTTGACTTTCAGTGCTTCGCGGCCTTTCCCCATGAGCACTTCGGCCTGGCTATCCGTTTCCCTGGTTCGGTCCTCCAGAGTTGGCTCTGCTGCGGCAACAGGAGTCGATGGAACAACACCTGAAGCAGCCTCTATTTGTGGCAGCCCACTTTCAACTTGCGGCGACGCATTCCCAATCGCTGGCGCTACACTCTCCGGTGCTGTCAGCTTGACTGCAGCAGGTAATTCAGCCGCAGCCTTATTAAAGATTTGTATTTCTACTTTCGGTGCGTTGGCATCGCCACTTACTGTGCCGGCCTGATCCTTGGCAGCTTTGGTTTTCGCGCTGTTATCTTGTTTTTCAGGTTTAAAGGTGATCACAAAGCTACGTTGGCTCTTGCCTATGCGCACACCATATTCGGCTGGACGGTCAAATTCGATAACCAACTTTGGCTCGGTAGCCAGATTGCGAACGGTGGTCACAAAACCTGGGATCAGGCCCGATGGCGGAGATTTGCGGATTTCATTATCCAGCCAATCCTTGGCACCGGCTTTATCCAGTATCTGGAAATATATCTCCAGATGCTGTCCTTTTTTATCAGAAAAATGCCGCAAATAGTGCACCTGCCCGCTTAACAAAATAATTGCGCTGACCTTGCCATCTTTGGCCTGGTTTATAACGATGTCATCCATCATCTGTGCCGCCACATCGCCAATAAAGCATGTCCAAATCAGTAACGCAAGAAACATTCCCCATATTCTTGGTACGCTATTTTTCATGTTCATTTATTGCCTCATGCGATATTTATAAATAGACAAAACGCCTCCGATTTCCAGAAGGCGTTATTGTCTCTATGACTCTTGCAAAATTCCCCACCCGGAAAAACTATCAACCATAATTGAGCAGCTTGTCCACCGTAGTCCAGTTAATCCCAATTTACATATGCAGTACCTTTGCTGCCACGCGGTTTGTGGCACCCGGAGATCGAGCAATCCTTGGCGGTTGATGCACCATTATGCGATTTCTTCTCCATCTTGCCCAGGTACGTTACACCTGTGAGGTGGCAATTCACACAATACACACCCGCTGGTGTTGTTCCTCCGCCTTGCGCACCATTATGATTCATCGTCTCGCTGGTCCAGGCCGTTGCCGATATGACGATCGCACTCTTATGGCAAGTGTTGCAATCCAGCGTACCGGTGATCGTGGTCGGTATGTGGTTAACCAGAGTCTTGGCCTGTGCTCCTATGCTTCCTTCCCCAGTATAAGTTCCATTATGGCAAGTGTCGCATCGAGTAGTCGATGGATATCCTGTAGCAGTATGGATATTCGCTGCTGTATACGAGGTGAACGAGCCTATTGCCGAAGTTCCATATGATGTTGTATGGCAATAGTCGCATTGACCAACTCCTGAAACGGCTATCGTTGCACCTGCTGCACTTGAAGGAATGTGCTGCGATGTAAATATCCTGCCTGCCCCCCCGGAAACATGGCACCCGGCTGTAGCACAATTATGTTGCGTTGTCTGGGGGTAGGTATGTCCCGCCGTGGCTCCCAGGAACGTTGTGTATGTCGAGGTATTGCTCGGCGTATGACAACCGGAACAATCCTGCGTCCCGATCGCAATGTGCCCAGGGAATGAAGACGTACCCATGGCCGTCGTTCCGTTGTGGCAAGTTGCACAACCCGAAAGTATGCTTGTATGGCCTGGAAGGCCAACCATATTCATCCCCAGGAAGCTCGTGTAGCTACCGGTGTTGCTGGATGTGTGGCATATGCCGCAGTCTTCCGCCGGATAGCCCTTTATGTGACTGGCGATCTTCTTGACCACCGATGGATAAGCCGGGGCGCTCGTGTCATGACACGAAGCACACAACGGTACCGCAGTCGCAACATTGGTGTGGCCGCTGGTTCCCATGGCCCAGGTTGTAAACGTGCTGTAACCCGTACCGTGGCATGCATTGCATTGCACGCCCGTGTTATACGGGATATGCGACGGGGATGCAGGTTTGACCACCACACTCGGGAAGGTCTTTCCGTTGTCATGACAGGTCGAGCAGAGCGGCACTGCGGTCGCAACGTTGGTGTGTCCACCGGTTCCCATGGTCCATGTCGTAAACACACTCAGACTGCTATGACATGTGTTGCAATCTATACCCGTGTTGTACGCAATGTGGGCTGTAGCCGAA
>JACQFX010000023.1 GCA_016199835.1 Nitrosomonadales bacterium
CGGCCGCACTCGTCGCTTGACGGGCAGACGCCGGATACCGTGTACTTGAATTGGTTGCCGTCGTCCCAGGCAGCATAGTCGGCAGAGCTATCACTTTATCGTTGGTGGAAAAGTGTCTTAACGAACGGGGCCACTTCTGGCCGACTTGCTCAGAATAGATCACCTATATATTATTCATATATGAATAAACGTCGCAGCGGCATCCGCCACAGTAGCGCCGGCGAGAACGATCGCCAGCTGATGTTTTCCCTCGTCAATACCGGGCGCGCCATCGAACAGCGTCTGGAAGAAGCGTTGGTACGGGTTGGGTTGTCGCTGGCGAAGTTCGGCGCATTAACGCATCTCCGAGAAGCAGGCGAGCCGATCAGCTTGAGCGAATGCGCCAAGAAAATGACCTGCGTGCGTTCCAACATTACGCAGCTCATGGACCGGCTCGAGGCGGACGGCTTGGTACGGCGCGTCGAAGATCCGCAGGATCGCCGGGCGGTGAAAGCGGCGTTGACGCGGCTTGGTAGCGCGCGCCAAACCGCGGGCGCGAAGGAAGTGGCGAAAGTGCAAGCCGAACTTCTCAAAACACTGAACGGTATCGATCAAGATGAGCTGCGCCGTGCTCTTTCGGCGATCAAGTAGGCGATTTTTTTCAGGGAGATAATCCGATGTTTATCGTACTTCTCAAGTTTTCAGACAACAAAGCTAACGCCAGCGAATTCATGGAAGGCCACAACAAATGGATCAAACGCGGTTTTGATGACGGCGTGTTTTTGTTGGTGGGTAGTCTTCAGCCCAAATTGGGTGGCGGGATAGTGGCGCACAATACGTCACTGTCGGATCTGCAAAGCAGAGTGAATATGGATCCGTTTGTGGTTGAGAACGTAGTGAACGCGGAAATCTTTGAAATCACCCCAGCAAAGGCCGATGCGCGACTAAATTTTTTGCTCGATTAAAACGGCATATCACACAATGGCACTTAATAGATTCCACCGCCGTAACAGCAGCGTTCCCTCTCCCCTTGCGGGAGAGGGAGTATCGGCGGATAGGCTTCGGCTTTTGCTTAAGTAAGTGTCATTCGGCATATCACCCTTTTCCATGCGACGCAGGAATATGAGAGGGCGAAAATAGTCGGACTCGTACAGCGTTTTAATCTGTAGGTTTCGAATGGCACTTACTTAAGCCGCGGCACGCTCTAGCTCCCTCCCCCTCAGGGGGGTGAGGCGGAGCTTTCGCGAGTGTCCAGTGGACACTCGCGCCGCCGAACGGGCGCACGAGATTTTCGTGCGCACTGGGCGGGAACAGCTGGGGTGGGGGTGGGTTTTTTACTCGGTTATCGCTGCCATAAAACCCACCCCCCACCCAACCTCCCCCCTGAAGGGGGAGGAGTCAATCGTGGCATCTGTTGTCGATGGCGCTTAAGTAAGTGCCATTCCTGTAGGTTTCTTTTTAATTGCCCTATTTGGATCGTCGCTGCCGTTCGCGAAATGCCGCTACCTTCGCCCGATTGCCGCATACCGCCGCGCTGCAAAACCTCCGCAGGCCCGCTTTGGTGCGATCGTAGAACCAGAGGGTGCAGCTCGGATTCGCGCAACGTTTGATCAACGATGAGTCACCGTTGGCCAGAAGTTCACCGATGGCTTCAGCGACCGGCACGAGCAATTGTCGAACCCGCACGAATTCACGTTTTTCTCGTAATACCAGTCGCTTGTCCGACTCTTCCAGTTGCCGGCGTGAGCAGTCGATCGCCAAAATCTGATTGAGCGTCGCGACATCGTCGGCAGTTCGGCGACGCGCCGGTTTCGCGATCAGCCGGCGAAACCATTCCCGTAATTCCCTGGCCTCGCTCGCCACTCGGTCCAAGGCTGGTTTGCCGAATTTATCCAGAAGCCCCTGCGCCTCGGTGGGGGCGAGCAATCCAACATCGGTCAACCATGTGACGTAGGCATTGCCGTCGGCAATGAATTCGATCGTCTCTTCGCGCGGCGCGGCGATAGTGTTCAAAAAATCCAATGCCGCGTGATGGCCAACGAAGAAGGCTTTGTCCGACATCTGTGCGTATTCCTTGTTGATTAAGCCGTTTTCTGATGATGCGGCGTGTCTATAAACCGATCTATCTAATGTAACTATTAAAATTAATGTTGACAAGTTACCGTACATGAGTAACCATTAAAACTAACTTTTAATAGTTACCAAAAAACAGGAGAAACAAAGATGTCGCTGTCCCGCTCGTTCAAAATCTGGCCATTGTTCGTGGCGGCCGCTCTGACAGTTGTCGGCCCAACTGTCGCTGCCGCTCCTCGGACCCACGTACCATCCGTCATCCCGACGCAGTACCGTTATGCGACAGTGGGCGGCATCCGGTTGTTTTACCGGGAAGCGGGCGACCCGGCCGCGCCCGTCGTCGTTTTGCTGCATGGCTTTCCGTCGTCGTCGCACATGTATCGCGAACTCATCCCGTTACTGGCCGATAAATTTCACGTTATCGCGCCGGACCTTCCAGGTTACGGCTATTCCGATATGCCGGCGGCAGACCAGTACGACTACACGTTCGATAACCTGACGACGGCCGTGCAGGGTTTGTTGAACCAGCTCGGGCTTACGAATTACGTGTTGTACATGCATGACTATGGTGGCCTCGTGGGACTGCGCATTGCCGCCGCCGAGCCGAAGCGCGTAAAGGGATTAGTGATTCAAAACGCCAACGCCTACTTGGAAGGGGTTAGTGATTTGGTGGGTGGAGTATTCCTGCCGTTGTGGAAGGAACAGAACGATACGACCGTGGCCGCCGCGCGCACTTTCCTCACGGCGGAAACGACGAAGTTCCAATACACCCAAGGCGCGCACAATCCGGCCGCGCTCAATCCGGATGCGTGGACCCTGGACCAAGCACTGCTCGATCGTCCCGGCAATGCGGCGATTCAGCTGAAGCTTTTTGTGAACTACCAAACCAACGTTGCCTTATACGACGCTTGGCATGCGTATTTTCGCGAGCATCAGCCGAAGACGTTGGTGGTGTGGGGCAGGGGTGATCCGCTGTTTACGGTCGCCGGTGCGGAAGCTTACAAGAACGACCTGAAACATATCGAAGTGCGTTACTACGACGGCGGTCACTTCGCATTAGAAGAATATGCCGGTGATATCGCCGCCCAGATTAAGCGCGTGTTTGCCAAGTAGCGTAGCCGCCCAACTCAACAGAAGGAATATTTCCATGAACGCTAAAACAGTTCTTATTACCGGTGCCGGCAGCGGTTTCGGTCGTGACACGGCCCTCACGCTCGCCAGGGAAGGCCACAATGTGTATGCCTCGATGCGCGATCTCGCCGTTCGTAATCGCGACAAAGTCGAATTGTTAGCGGCGGAAGCGGCTGAAGAGAAACTGCCTCTCCAAATTATCGAGCTCGACGTCACATCGACGGATTCGGTGAACCGCGCGGTCGCGCACGTTGTTGCCGAAGCCGGACACATCGACGTATTGATCAACAACGCCGGCTTCGCCGCTGCGGGCGTGAGCGAAGGTTTCACCGATGCGCAGGTGTTGAATCAATTCGACGTCAATGTCGTCGGTGTCCAGCGAACGCTGCGGGCGGTGTTGATGCACATGAGAAAACGAAAGGACGGGCTGGTGATCAACATCGGCTCGATCCTCGGCAGAGTTACGTTCCCATTCTTCGGTATTTATGGCGCTTCCAAGTTTGCGGTTGAAGCGCTTACCGAGTCGTACCGCTACGAAGTGTCGCAGCTGGGCGTGGACGTCGTGCTGGTGCAACCCAGCGCCTATCCGACCAACATGTACAGCAGCATGCAATTTCCGTCCGATGAGATGCGCGTCAGTGAGTACGGCGCGATCGGCGAAATTCCGGGCACGATGTTCCAGCATTTCACGACGATGTTCAGCGCCGTCGATGCGCCGAATCCGCATGACGTTGCCGAGGCGATCGCCAAGCTCGTCGCCCAGCCCAAAGGCACTCGCCCGGCACGAACCGTGGTCGGCGCCGATTTCGGTTCCACCGCCATCAATCGGCAGACCGAACCGCTGCAAGCGGGTGTCGTCGAAGCACTCGGGCTTGGTCGCTTGGCAACAGTCGCCTAATCGAGCAATCGGTACTTAGCACCGTTGGTTCGTTCCATTGAGGATTTTTGCTCAAGGACTCCCGACCCGAATGGCACTTATCTCCACTCGACTACGTTACTAAACTGATCTACCTCGAGCTTATTAGCAGGTCCCTTCCCCTTCAGGGGGAAGGACAGGATGGGGGTGGGTTGTGATCGCTACTGCAAAAAAAACCACCCCCACCCCGGCTGTTCCCGCCCGGTGCGCACGATAATCACGTGCGCCCGCTGATGCATTTCGGCTTTTGCGTTAAGTAAGTGCCATTGACTCCCGGCCCTTTTCTTCGCCTCATGCGCTAGAACCGCCCCGCATTCAATGCGCGCTGCATACCCTTGGTGGTTTCAGCGCCCCACTTGCCATCGGTACTCACTCCGACATGATGCTGCAGCGCCTTGATCGTGGCGGGACCAATGACTCCATCCGCCGTCACACCAAGCTTGTGCTGTAACGCCCTCTTGGATGCCGGCCCCCATACCCCGTCATCCTTCACGCCGATGGCGCGCTGCGTTGCCTTGATCGTCGAGGTGCCGAAGTTGCCATCAACCTTAAGGTTCGGACCCGGCGGCACAACCGGCTTCGGTACGCCAGGCTTGGCGGGATGATTCCACTTGCCGTCGTTAAGCGTCCGCTGGATGGCTTTCGTGGTCCCCGGGCCCCATTTACCGTCCTGAGCAACCCCAACAAATCGTTGGAGCGCCTTGACCGTATTGAGACCGATCTTGCCGTCCTGGGGCACACCGAGGTAGCGCTGTAACGCTTTTTTGCTGGCGGGACCGAAGTCGCCATCAACGGTGAGTCTGGCAGCGATCGACTTATTAAGCGCCGCCTGCAGTTTGGCTATCGTCGCCGGACCGAAGTTGCCGTCAACAACCAGCGGCGCATTGGGATCGATGGGTTTTGGTGGAGGAGTCGGCGTAGGGGCGGGTCCCACCCGGCCGCTATAGGCGGGATAGCCGAAGCCACCGCCCGGACCGAGATTTTTGCGGTGCTTACGCATGACCTTGCCGCCAGTGCGACCGCCCCTTTCATCAGTGTTGCCTTCGATAGCGTAGAAGCTTCCATCGTTGAGGACGCGCTCGACGATGCCCGTGTGGCTAATCCGACCTAGGCCCGAGATGTTATAGAACGAGACAGCACCCACCCGAGGCGCAGAACCAAAAGCGCCTCGATCCTTGAACCACTGCGCATTGGCGACGGTACTTGCACCTTTAGGGTGCATACCACTAGCGTCAGCGCGATAAAAAACCCAGCTCACGAAGACGGCACACCATGGATAAGCTTTGCCGCTCACCGGATGTCCGTGGTAGTACCAGGTATTGTATTTAACATTGTTTTCGCCAGGCCCCTCGACGACCCCGATCTCGGCGCGAGCGACATTAAGCACTCGTTCGATAACGGCGTTTGTAGCGGCAGTTGTAACGATCGGTGAATCTAACGTTGATTCATCGGGCGTATAGTTTGGATCCTGCGACGGATCGGCGAAGTCAGATTCGCTGTTGAGGGCTGAGTCATCCTCGATCTCATCATCGGCGAAACTCGTGTCCGCTTCGGGGAACTGCTCAAGATCAACGACGTCTTCTACTTGATCATCACTCAATTGATTTTCACTCATCCTTCCTCCTAGATTGACTTCCGGTGTTTGTCGAAGACATTGGTATTGCCAGCGCCCTTCGGGCGGAGCGCCGATAAATTTTCTCGTTCAACGCGCCTGCGTAGCGCAGAGCGCGACCAACGAGCAAAATCTATAGTGCATACTAAGAAGTTCGACAGATGGCGGCAGTGACCTTTCCCGCCAATACCGTTGACCGTCGTTGCCACTGGAGCAGAGTGCGAACTCAATGGGGGGTATCGCCTCTCACTATTTTACCCTCTTGACCTCGAGCGAACTCTAAGTTTTAGCATGAGAGACGTGACCAGCAATGTCATAACCATCGGTGAGCTCGCGCGGCGAAGTGGGCTGAGCGCCTATACGATTCGCTTCTACGAATCGGTTGGCGTCCTCCGGCCCATCCGCCGCGCCGCCAATGGCCATCGACGCTATCATCGCGACGATGTTCTTTGGCTCGAGTTCGTGCTCAAGCTCAAGCGCACCGGGATGCCGCTTGCGGAGATCCGGCAGTACGCTCAGCGGCGGGCGCGCGGTGAATCGACATTGCAGCCGCGGCTTACGATGCTGAAGCTCCACCGTAAACGCCTCGTCATCCAAATGGCTGAGCTTTCAAAATGCGCCAGCGTGCTTGACGGTAAGATTCGGACCTATCGAAAGACGATCGCCGAGACGAAGGCTAAACAGAAAAGGTGATTGCATGAACGGAACTCCTAACACCACAACATCCACGCGTTATACCCGCGGCTGGGCCAAACTTCAGGAAATCGATGGCGCGGCCGGCGAGCGCGTTGTTGCGTCGCTCGCCGATATCGCTCCCGATTTTGCGAAGTGGTTAATTGAATTTCCTTTCGGCGATATTTATTCACGCCCGCAGTTGGATCTCAAATCCCGCGAGATCGGTGTCGTTGCCGCATTGACCGCGCTCGGCAATGCCGCGCCGCAACTGAAAGTTCACATCCACGGCGCGTTAAATGTCGGCTGCACACGCGACGAAGTGGTTGAGATCATCATGCAGATGGCCGTTTATGCCGGCTTTCCAGCCGCGCTAAACGGATTATTTGCGGCCAAGGAAGTTTTCGCTGAGCGCGGTTTATCGGCCCAGCAATTGGCCGATTAGGTTCGATTGATGGACCCGCCGCCATTCAAAAATGTAGCGTGGGCAACTTGTTGCCCACGCGTTTTTGTCGGGCTTTCCTCGTGGGCAGAAAAACACTGTCCACCCCACATTGAATGATTCAGAGCTTACTTAAGAGACTCCACCGTCGTAACAACAGCGTTCCCTCTCCCCTTGCGGGAGAGGGAACGTTACTGTCATGGCGGTGAATCTATTAAGTAAGACATTGCATTCCGATCCGAATGGCACTTACTTAAGCCGCGGCACGCTCTAGCTCCCTCCCCCTCAGGGGGAGGGCTGGGGTGGGGGTGGGTTTTTTACTCGGTTATCGCTGCCATAAAACCCCCCCCCCGCCCAACCTCCCCCCAGAAGGGGGAGGAGTCACTCGTGGCATCGGTTGTCGATGGCGCGTAAGTAAGTGCCAATCCATTCCGATCCCGTTTTTTAGTGTGACGGTGCGGTCGCCGCCGCGGGAGTGGCAGACGCCACGCCCAGGTGCGGACGCCGCCGCGGGAGTGGCAGACGCCTCGCCGAGCAATTCCTGTAACCGTACTTTGAGATTTTCAGCGCTCGTATATCCAGGTGAAACGCTGTGCAGTTTCCCGTCGATGTTCAACAACAAGCTGGGAAAACTGGAGACTCCCCACTTCCGCGCCTGCAAGAAATCAGCTTGGGTTTCTGCAATCGTCTCCGTCGCTTTCCAGACCGTAAGGAAGTTTGCGGCATCGGTCGTTACGCCGGCGCGGGTCATTGCCGCCGCCGCAACCGCTGCCAGTACTTCGCCTTTGGTCGTGTCCAGGCCGTCTACATAAAACGCCGACTGAATCGCACGGAAGATGCCGAGCTGGTCGACAGTGGGCGCCATCTTTCGCGTTGCCACTACCGCGCGACAGACTGGCTCAGTGTCATACACAAAATTCTGTCGTGCCAGGAACGCGGCGCGATTGAACGGAAGCCCGCTGGTTTTCTCCACGCGCGCCCAGTGCGACAACCGGAATTGCCGCATCTCGTCGGTCATTACACTTGTTTCGCCGGCGCGCACGCCGCCGCCGACAATTTGTAGCGGTAGGTTCGGCAGCGCTTGCCTAAGCGCGGACAGTTCTTTGCCGAAACCGTAGCACCATGAGCACATGGGGTCAGCGATATAGACGAGATTCATTGGCAACCTTCAATTTTTAAAACGAATCAGTGTAGGCTATTGGTGAACACACGTGCTTAACGCCGGGTCTTGAACACAACGCCGATCAAGGCTTGTTCAATGCCGCTTTTTGCCGCGCGCGTAATACCGTGACGGTTTCTCCGGCGATGCCCCAGTTGTCGGTATCTACTTCATCGATTACGACAAAGGTCGTCGCGGGATTCTTATTCAGGACGCGAACCAGCAGATCGGTCGCCCCCTTGATGAGCTCGGCCTTCTGCTCGGCAGTGGCGCCTTCACGGGTGATTTCGATTTTGACGTACGGCATGTGCTAACCCCTAGTGGTTGATGGAACTTGTGTTGCTCAATGGGCAACGTGAGTAAAGAGTTTGTTGACGATCACCCATCGGCCTTCATGTTTGAGCAGTGACAGATAGTCGTAGTAGTTGAAACCCAGCATCCGACAATGCGCTTTCGCAAAAGCGACGTTATCCAGCAAATCGATTGACAACGTCTTCATCGCAAACGGTTCGCCCAACGCCTTGGGACTTTGCCGGTTTGCCACCGCGTCCAGATAGTCGCCCAACACTTTGTAATAAGGTTGTCCTTTGATTTCACCGAACAGGGCTGCTTGTGGGTGAAAGACAGTGCGTAGTGTTGCCGTGTCGCCGACGTAGATGCTGTCGAAATAAGTCTGCAGCACGTTCAATATGGCTTGATGATCGCTCATGTCTTGTTTCTCTCTGGGGTGGTGCAAGAAACCAACCGCGCCGAACGCGGTTGGTTTCTTGCTGGGCTGATTTACCACTTACCGGCGCTCATGCCGCCGTCCACCGGCAGGACGACGCCGGTCGTAAATTCGGCATCGCTCAGGTAGAGCACCGCATCGACGATTTCTTTAGTGGTGCCGATGCGACCCGCCGGCTGCAGGGTTTTCAAAAAGTCGTGCATATCCGGCGTATAGAGCGGCGTATCAACAATGCCGGGGGCCACGGCGGTGACCTTAACGTTGTCGGCCGCCAGCTCAAGCGCCAGTGCCTTCGTGGCGTGATTGATGCCGCCCTTGATAAGGATCGGCAATGTCGCCGGCACATTAACGTTCGGTTGCGCGGCGATGCTGGCGGTAATGCTGATGATATGTCCCTGCTTACGCGCCGACATATGGCTGGCCGCCGCTTGCGTGGCGTACACAAAACCTTTCAGGTTGGTGTTGACCAGGTTGTCCAGATCGTCGCTGGTGTATTGCGTAAACGGCTTGGCGTTGAAGATACCGGCGTTGTTCACTAACACATCCACCTTACCGAATTTGGCAATGGCGCGTTCGAAGAGTTTTTTCGCGGTGGCGGGATCGGCAATGTCGCCCTCCACCAACAAAAACTTATCGGGGTTGCCCAGCTTTGCGGCCGCACTTTTTAATCGATCCTGAGTACGGGCATTGCCCACGACGTTGAAGCCACGCTTCAGATAAGCCTCGGCGAGCGCAAAGCCGATTCCACTGGAGGCGCCCGTGATCACTACGGTTCTGTTATTGGTATACATGGTCAGTATTCCCATTAGTTAAAACATCGCTTCGACTTGATCGTGAAACCCGTGATGTATTTAGGCATCGCCCCGATGCCGTGCACTATATTTGTGTGATTTAGGGGGATAAATATCAGTCCCATCACTTCACTCGTTACATGGTGTAAAGCGAATGAAGCCATGTCCTGGATGCATGGAGCTTTCTGGTTAGCTGCGGGAAAGCGCGTTGTGATAGAGCATTGCCACGGTTCAGATTCTTCGAGTTACAGGGATCGGAGGGTAATGGGACTTGCTTAATAGATTCACCGCTACAACAGCAACGTTCCCTCTCCCCTTGCGGGAGAGGGACAGGGAGAGGGGGACCCTTATCAATGTGATATCACCCCTCTCCCCGGCCCTCTCCCGCAAGGGGAGAGGGAGTGTCGGCGGATACGCTTCGGCTAACGAAGAATGTACCGCCGCGGAGTATCGTGGTTGGCGCGCGTAATAAAGCATTGGGACGACATCGAGCGGCCAGTCCAGAGTCAATTTTATTCAATTACTCCGGCCCCTTTGGTCGCTATGGCCTGTCCCCGATGATTCGCTTTTCGAGAAATCGAAAATATTTAGTTGCCTCCGCGGGACGGCGAAATTCGAGCCAAGAAAGATGAGGATAGGCGCAACTCGCTCGCAACATATCTAGTCTCTTGCGCCTGGGGTGAAAAGTCGTGACGACCCAAACCAGGATCGATTCTTTAGAAAGGAACGACTGCCTAAACGACTCGCGGTTTCCGTGCCACAGGACTTCTCCGGTAACGTTGCGACGTATGGTGCGTCGAATGGCCCGAATCAGTACCGTCACGAAGCTGTAGTTCAACCAAATAATGGTTGTGGCGCGAGGCCACAGCACGTCTTGGACTGCGCTGTAATTTCCTGCCGCGACCCAATAGCTAACTTCCGCCGCTTGCGCTGTGAGATTTCGAAATTCTTGCTCGGTTTTTGGCGTCCAGTTTGGCCCCCAGAACAGCTCGTCAAGCTCGATGTGGGGATGGCCGAGTAAGTCAGCGATCTTGCGGGCGAATACGGATTTGCCTGCGCAGCTGGTGCCTACAACAACGATTCGTTCAGGTGCGGTGAACATTGGGTGATGGCTGCGCCGTCATCATTCTTTTGCGTTCCGTGTTATCCAGCTTTTAAACCAAACTGATAGCACTGATCACCGCTTAGCACCATCTTCAACGTTGCGATGGCTCGTTCATAGTACGGATGATCTTTAACAAAAGCCCAACAAGCTATCTCGAGGAAAAGACCAACAGAATGGTAAGCGAGTCGCTGGTCAAAAAGGTTGGGCAGGGGAGCTTGCGACAGGTAACCGTTAAAGAACGCTTTGGTTCGCGTTTCTTGAGCCAGCAGTTCCTTATTAAAGATGACCATCGCAAAGTCTTCGACGGGGTCGCCAATCTTTGACCGTTCGAAATCAACTAACCCACTTATCTGCCAATGGCCACCCGACTGTTCAATCAAGATATTACGCAAAGTTCAAGCTCATCATTTGCCGTTAGCCGCTCACGAGTGGTGTCCCAGAGAATTCCAGGCTTGGATTCAACGATCAGCCATGGGGCGCCTTCCTCGAAACGTCCAAAATGGAGAAGTTTAGGTATTGCGGCATGAATACCACGCGTAAGTCCGTACGCCGCTTTCTCGCAAGTCCACTTACTATCTGCGCTATCGTCATAGAAAATCTTGAGAATGCCGATGTTCGGTTCCAGCACGAATACGGCATTTCGATCTAGATAACACGCTATTGGCTTGATGCTCACGCATGGCTGCCGCAGGACCTGTGCGATCTGCTCTCGGATTTTTTCCTGCAGCAGATGAGAGATCTTCATTCTGAGTATGCCCTGTGCTTAGAGATAGATTTTTTTTCTCGAAGGGACCGGGCCCAATCTTTTTTTTGCGGAATAAGTAATCGAGCTTGATCCGAATGGCACTTACTTAAGCAAGAGTCGAAGCATATCGGCCGACACTCCCTCCCCCTCAGGGGGAGGGCCGGGGTGGGGGTGGGTTTTTTTGCAGTAGCGATCACAACCCACCCCCATCCTGTCCTTCCCCCTGAAGGGGAAGGAACCTGCTAATAAGTTTGGAGCAGGTCAGTTTAGTAACGTAGTCGAGTTAAGTAAGTGCCATTCGAGCTTGATCCCTTAACCCCGTTACGCAGGCCCACACGCATCAGGCATTCCTTGATAACCGAAACTAAAACCACAAGCTTCATAAAACTTGCAGTTATCTGTAGCAACCGGCCCGTTCATTGCCTTTCTGAAATCAGGGTTTTTTAACCCTATGAGCCTGAAATTAGGGTCATAAATGGCCTTTTCTGCGTGTGCCAAAACGTTTCACTTTTCTTGTCGGCCCAGGCCACGGATAATGCCCCCGTCGTTCGCTCCTGCCGCTACCGCATAATGAATCTGGTATTTGGCGGCTGGAGAACTAGGGATAAAAACAGTGGTCTGCCTGTTAGTACGTGTGAAACGGAAAAATAACTAGACCTCGCGTTGAGAAGTGCGCCCGTCGCCGCTCCCGCCACGCGTTAATCAGAATTCTTAACTTATATATAAGTATGCCGTCGATGCCCGAGGTTTAGGGTACGGCTTCGGCTGACTGGTGATGACAGAGTAAGAATGAGCGTAGCAAAACATAAATCCGCCGGATCGCGTGGCGGCGTGTTGTTTCGCCTGATGGTTGTTGGCCTGCTCGGTCTCGCCGCCGGCAATGTCTTTGCCTTTGACTTCGCCGATGTCGCCCAGCGCGCGAAAGCGCTTGCCGCTGCGCCTTACGAAACTTCTAACACCGATTTACCGAAAGAACTCAAAGCACTCGGCTACGACCAATATCGCGATATCCGTTTTCGGCCGGACCAGGCGCATTGGCGGGCGTCGGGGTTGCCGTTTGAGCTCACGTTCTTTCATGCGGGATATTTGTATGAGCACTCGGTGAAGATCAACGAAGTGACTGCCGACGGCGTGCGCGAGATTGCGTTCGATCCGGCGCTGTTCAACTACGGCAAGAGCAACATCGACACCGGCAAGATACGCCACGCCGGTTTCGCCGGTTTCTGCGTGCGTCAGGCGATCAATACGCCAAAGCACAAAGACGAAGTGCTGGCGTTTCTCGGCGCATCGTATTTCCGTGCGCTCGGCAAAGGCCAGAGCTACGGGCTATCGGCGCGCGGTCTGGCGATCGACACGGCGTTAAGCGGTGGCGAAGAATTTCCGCAGTTCGTCGAATTCTGGATCGAGCGGCCGACGGCGGATGCCGAGGAGTTGCAGATTTACGCGCTGCTGGATTCGCCGCGGATGGCGGGGGCGTATCGCTTCGTCATGAAACCCGGCGTCGATACCGTGCTTGACGTCAAAGCGCAACTGTACGCGCGCACGAGTGTCGGCAAGCTCGGCATCGCGCCGCTGACGAGCATGTTTTTCTTCGGCGAGAACCAACCGCCTAAGTACAACGACTATCGACCGGAAGTGCATGACTCCGATGGGTTGTCGATCCAGCTCGGCAACGGCGAATGGGTCTGGCGGCCGCTGATCAATCCCACGCGTTTGTTGACGACCTCATTCGCCACCGTCAATCCGATCGGCTTTGGGCTCATGCAGCGCGATCGCGAATTTTTGCATTACGAAGATTTGGAGTCGCGCTTCGAGCGGCGACCGAGTGCCTGGGTCGAGCCGAAAGGGCAGTGGGGCGCGGGCCGGGTCGAGCTCGTGCAGTTGCCGACGCCGGACGAAACCAACGACAACATCGTCGCTTACTGGGTGCCGGATAAGACACCGCGGCCGAACGAGGCGTACGACATTGAGTATCTCGTGCACTGGCAAAAAACGACGGAACGCCGGCCACCGTCGGCGTGGGTGACACAAACGCGTCGCGGCCGGGCGTTCGTACAGCAAGCGGACGACAGCATTGGCTTCATCGTTGAGTTCGACGGCCCGGCGCTACGCAAAATCACCGACAAGAAAAAGATTAAAAGCCTAGTCAGCGCCGGCGCGAACGGCCAGATTTTAGAAAATACTTTGTACCGTAACGAAGCTACCGGCGTGTGGCGTCTCGTGCTGCGCGTTCGCCGTCAGGACGCGAACGAGTCGCTCGAACTGCGTGCGTCGCTGCAACCCGCTAACCGTAAAAACAACAGCGCTTTATCCGAAACGTGGAGCTACATCTTACCGCCGGAGTAACGAGCGCCGTTGACGGCATGGCGGCGTGTATCCGCTATGTCGAACGGTTGCCGCTAACGCCGGAACGCCAGCGTGAAGTGCTTGCGCGTGTCGCCGAACGTGTCGGTGCCGGGCGGCGCGATGCTGTCGCCGAGTTGCATCGTGTTCTCAGCGGCAACAACGTTGAATGGGACGGCCCGGCGTGCGGCTCGCTGCGTCGTCGGCTCGCGCTTGCGGTCGACGAGCGCGCGGCGGTAACGACCGATGTGCAGGGGCGGGTGCGGTTGGTGACGGCACCGTCATTGAATCGAAGCCCGATGGCGCCGAAGCAGTGGTCACGCTGGTTGAAGATCTGGCCGATCCGGATGATCCGAGATTGGGACAAACGTGGGCGTTTCGTGAGCCGCCGCGAAGGCGAAGACAACTCGCATCCTGACCGCAAAGACCCATGGCATCGCGCCGCCGCGTGGCGCCGCACGACGTTGCTCGCGTTGGTGCTGGGGCAGACGTATGTCGCTGCGCTGGCGATGATGACGGTGTTGCCGTATCACGGTCAGCAATCGCTCGAGATCGCGATTCTGTCGCTGTTCGCGATTCTTTTTGCATGGATCTCCGCCGGTTTTTGGACGGCGATCTCAGGCTTTGTGCTGCTGTTGCGCGGCCGCGATCGCCACGCGATTTCCGCGAGTGCTGTCGGCGATGCGCCGATCGCCGACGCTGCGCGCACCGCGATCGTTATGCCGATCTGCAACGAAGACGTTGCCCGCGTTTTCGCCGGGCTGCGCGCCACCTATGAGTCGCTGCGCCGAACCGGCGAGCTCAAGCATTTCGATTTCTTTATTTTGAGCGACAGTGCCGATCCCGATACGCGCATCGCTGAAACCGAAGCTTGGCTGACGATGTGCCGCGACTTGCACGCCTTCGGTCATGTGTTCTACCGGCGCCGTCAGCACCGCATCAAACGCAAGAGCGGAAATGTCGCCGATTTTTGCCGCCGCTGGGGCAGCAGCTATCGCTACATGGTCGTGGTCGACGCCGACAGCGTCATGAGCGGCGAATGTCTGACGACGCTCGTACGCCTGATGGAAACGAACCCCACCGCCGGCATCATTCAAACCGCACCGCGCGCCAGCGGACGCGAGACCTTTTATGCGCGCGTTCAACAGTTCGCGAATCGCGTTTACGGCCCGCTGTTCACCGCCGGCATGCATTTCTGGCAGCTCGGCGAGTCGCACTATTGGGGCCACAACGCGATCATTCGCGTGGCACCGTTCATTCGTCATTGCGCCCTCGGCCGTTTGCCGGGACGCGGCCGCTTCTCCGGCGAAATCCTGTCGCATGATTTCGTCGAGGCGGCGTTGATGCGCCGCGCCGGCTGGGCCGTATGGCTCGCCTACGATTTGCCCGGCAGCTGGGAAGAGATGCCGCCGAACCTGCTCGATGAGCTCAAGCGCGATCGCCGCTGGTGCCTAGGTAATCTCATCAACGCCCGCCTGCTGTTTGCCAAAGGCCTGCACGCCGCGCACCGCGTCGTGTTCGCGACCGGAGTGATGGCGTATTTTTCCGGGTTGCTGTGGTTTTTATTTTTAGTGTTGTCGACCGCCTTACTCGCGGTCCACACCTTGGTGCCGCCCGAGTACTTTGTCACGCCCAACCAGCTTTTTCCGATTTGGCCCGAGTGGAACCCGGCGTATGCCGTGGCGCTTTTCAGCGCCACCAGTGCGCTACTTTTTCTGCCGAAGGTGCTCGCCGGTATATTGGTCATCGTCCAAGGCGCGCAACGTTTCGGCGGATCACTCCGTGTGGTGGCGAGCATGGTGATCGAGTCGATTTTCTCGATGCTACTCGCCCCCATCCGCATGTTGTTTCACACGCAATTTATCGTTAGCGGTTTAATTGGTTGGACGATTCGTTGGAAATCCCCGATCCGCACCGACGCGGAAACCCCATGGCTTGAAGCACTACGCCGTCATGGCGCGCATACGTTGCTCGGTATGGGTTGGGCGGTTGGCGTCTACGCGCTCAATCCATCGTATTTAACTTGGCTGTTACCGGTGGTTGGTGCATTGATGCTGTCGATCCCGCTCTCGGTATTGTCCAGTCGTGTCTCGTTCGGACGCCGGCTGCGCGCCGCGCGATTATTTCTCATTCCCGAAGAATCAAAGCCACCCAGAGAGTTGCGCTGGACCCTTCGCGCCGTTCGGCGCGCACAGCCAGTGGCAGATTTCGTTCGCGCCGTCGTCGATCCATTGACCAACGCCGTCGCCTGCGCGAGCAGCGTCGCCCGAACGCTGCGCCAGCCGGTGCAACGCCGTGAACGAACGCAGTTAGTCCACGAAGCCGCAGCGACAGACCCCGAGATGTTAACGACCGCGCAAAAAATGGCGTTGTTGAACGATCCGGTCGCGTTGTCGCAATTACATTTTGAGATTTGGACTTCGGCTGGCTCGCACCCCAAGTGGCTGGCTTCGATATCGGCCCCGGTTCGCACCGCCCTTACCCTTCCGCACACGCGCGAACATCGACGCCCCGTTATCGCATCGGCGAGATAGGCGCGATCACCAGCGTTACCGATGACGTACCGGTACTTCTTTGTTTTTCGATAAGCAGACGAGGTAAATAGGTGGCAGACCGCGGTTTGGGATTTGCGGATAGATCAACCGTGGTCTGTCCCGATGACCGCATGACTACGCTGTTCCGTAATGCGCGCGCATGTATCGGTTGATCTTGCTTTCAGCGATGAGTTCTTGTTGGCGAGGCAGCGTCGTCGCCGATTAACTTAGAGACGGTAACAAAATGAACGTTGGCACGTTAACTCCCTCCCCCTCAGGGGGAGGGTTGGGGTGGGCCCGCTCCCTTTCAGGCAGAAGGTTGAAGTGAGTTTGGTCTATCGGCTTACCGGAATTTCTACCGTCGCCGCCATCGTCATCCCATCAAAAGGACTACGCACGCCGCGCCCACCTTTGTTCAGCACGTGCGTGTAGATCATCGTCGTTTTTACGTCGGCATGCCCAAGCAGCTCCTGAACCGTGCGGATATCGTAACCGTCTTCGAGCAGATGCGTAGCAAAGCTGTGTCGCAATGAATGGCAGCTCACCGGTTTGTGAATGCCGGCCGCTTGTGACGCCTGTCGTATCGTTCGCTGCAGCACTTGTTCCATTAAATGGTGGCGCTGTATGTTGTTCGAGCGTGGATCCTTCGAACGTTTGGCCGCGGGGAAGATGTATTGCCACTTCCATTCTTTGGCGGCGTTGGGATACTTGCGCGCCAACGCATTCGGTAAGTAGACCGAGCCGAACCCTTCGGCTAAATCTTGTTGGTGGAGTTGCCGAACCTTTTCAATATGTATCCTAAGCGGTTCCTGAAGTGCTGCCGGCAACATTGTCATACGATCTTTGTTGCCCTTGCCGTCGCGGGCGATGATCTGGCGGTAAGCCAAGTCGATATCTTTGACCCGTAGACGTAGACACTCCATCAGACGCAATCCCGCCCCATACAGCAAGCTCGCCATGAGCCATCGCGTACCATCTAGATGTGCAAACAGACGCGCTGTCTCCTCACGCGTAAGCACCACCGGCAATCGTGCCGGCCGCTTCGCGCGGACGATGTCGTCCAACCACTCAATTTCAATCTCCAATACTTCCTTGTACAAGAACAGCAAAGCGTTCAACGCTTGATTTTGCGTCGACGCCGCCACCTTCTTTTCCGTCGCCAGATAACTCAAAAATTTACTGAGCTCGGCTTTACCCATCGTGTTTGGGTGCCGCTTGTTGTGAAACAGAATAAAACGTTTGATCCAATCGACGTAGGCCTGTTCCGTGCGAATGCTGTAATGGCGAACTCGAATAGCAGCCCGGACTTGGTCTAACAATCTCGGTTCTGTTGAAGCAGATGAAGAGCGTTCCATGTTGTTCCTCCCTTTGTTTTGTTTCCATGGATCCCGCCAGTCTAACCATTTGATTTTTGAAGAATCAAGAATGCTATACGTCGCATTTGACGCAATCCAAGCTATCATTTGGGACTTCTACTTGTAGTTGAACTAAACCGCTGACGCGGTGGTAACAACCCCCAACCATCACGCGCCGTTCTTTTTTCTGTTCTCTACCGACGTTGCCGTTTTCCCTCGTTCGGTGCGCGGCGCATCGACATCGTTAATCCTTGATTCCCGGGAATGTTCCCGTATGGATCCAGGAGACGACGATGACCCCGTTACGCCAACAGATGGATCAGGCGATGGTACTACGCGGGTTTTCCCTGCGTACGCGCGAATCGTACCTCACGTGTGTCGCCGCGTTAGCCAGACATTACCGTTGCTCGCCGGATACGCTCGATGCGTCACGAATCCAGGCGTACCTGCTGCATCTGATTCAAGAACGCAAACTCGCTTACGCGAGCGTCAATCAAGCAGTGTGTGCGTTCCGTTTTCTCTTTAGCACGGTTCTTGGGCATCCGGCGTTGGCACTGTCGATTCCGATGGCGAAGGTGCCCAAGCGTCTACCCGTGGTGTTGACGCGCGATCAGGTGACGCGCCTCATCGAGGCCGCGCGGAATCTGCGCGCCCGCACGGTGCTGATGACGACCTATGCCGCCGGCTTGCGCGTGTCGGAAGTTTGCGCGTTGCAGGTGAGCGACATCGAGAGCGCGTCGGAACGCATGTGCCTCAAGGTGCGCGAGGCCAAGGGCGGTAAGGATCGCTATACGTTACTCTCGCCACGATTGCTGACGACGTTGCGTGACTACTGGCGCGTGGCCAAGCCACGGAGTTGGCTGTTTCCGAATGCCGCCGGCAACGGCCCGATGGGTCACGAGACGGCGCAGCGCATGTACTACGCGGCTTGCGACGCGGCGGGGCTGAAGGACGCGGCCGGCATCCATACGCTGCGTCATAGCTTTGCGACGCATCTGCTCGACAGCGGCGTCGACCTGCCCACGATCCAGCGGCTCTTGGGCCACGGCCATATCGGCACCACGATGCGGTATCTGCACTTGGCCCATAGTCGCCTGACCGGCACAGTGTCGCCGCTCGATTTGCTGGAACCTTAGGCCGCCCGTAAGTCAGTTAGCCGTGACCCACCGTGTGGGGTTGGCCGACGTGCTGCGCACGTTCGGGCCAGCGTATCGCGCGACCCATCCGCTCTCGCCGATGCAGGCGCGGGCGTGGCGGGCGATTGTCGCCTGTCGCACCGTGGCCCTCGGTGGGCATGTCGACGGGTGTAATACCTGCGGCACCACCCGCTACCGCTATCACTCCTGTCGCAACCGCCACTGCCCGCTGTGTCAGACGCGGGCGAAGGAGGCATGGCTCGCCGCGCGCCGACGCGAGTTGTTGCCGGTGCCGTATTTTCATTTGGTGTTTACGTTGCCACACGCGCTCAACCGCCTGATCGCGTGCCATGATCGCTTGATGTATGAGCTGTTGTTTGGAGCGGCGAGTGCGACGCTTCGTGCGTTTGCCGAGAATCCCCATTGGCTCGGCGGCACACCCGCGTTCACGTTGGTGTTGCACACCTGGAAGCAGGATCTCGGGCGGCATGTGCACGTGCATGCGCTGGTGGCCGGGGGCGCACTCACCAAGAGCGGCGAGTGGGTGCGACCGAGGCGCGGTTTTCTGTTTCCGGTGCACGCGTTGTCGACCGTATTTCGTGGGAAGTTCATGGACGCCTTGGCCAGTACACGTCAGCGCGGGGCCTTCGCTAACGATGAAACGCTAACGACCTCCGGCTGGCGCGATCTCACCACCCAATGTTATCGACACGATTGGGTGGTTTACGCCAAGCAACCGCTCGGCGGTCCCGCTCAAGTCCTTGAGTACCTCGGGCGCTACACGCATCGTGTGGCGATCTCGAACGAACGGATACTCGGGTTCGATAACAACCACGTTCGGTTGCGCGTGCGTGATGCCACACGCCCCAAGGGTCGGCGGGTAATCGCGCTGCCCGGGGAGGTGTTCATCGCCCGCTTTCTCACGCACGTGCTACCAACGGGTTTTAAACGCATTCGGCATTACGGCTTACTCGGACCTGCTACCAAAAAGACGCATCTCGCCGCCGCGCGTAACGCGCTCAACGTGCCGACACCGGAACCTGCCGTGATCGAATCGGTGGAGGCTTTTGTTAGTGGCGGTCCAAATCCGCGTAAATCTGGCGGCGAGATCGGTGGAGATATATTAGTAAGTCAGCGTTAGGAGTTGTCATCCGATCCGGCGTCGGTGGATCGCGCCATCGCCCCCGAT
>JACQFX010000024.1 GCA_016199835.1 Nitrosomonadales bacterium
GCCGGTGCGCTCGACAAGCTGGAAGCGTTCGCCAGCTTCAACGGCCCGGCGTTTTACGACTTGCCGCGCAATACTGGCACCGTGACCCTGCAGCGCCAGACATGGACGCTGCCAGCCGAATTGCCGCTGGGCGACGCCACCATCGTGCCTTTGAATGGCGGCGAAAGCATAGCCTGGAAACTGCTGTAAGGAAGTGTGGTGGGTCGGTTTCTGGATTGGTTTCAGGCTGAAAACGAAGCTCGCCGAAGTCTTGTGACTCCGGCGGACCGAATCAACAGTGTGATTGCTTAAAACGAGTGCCGCACGCCAAGGTTAAATGCTTTATCTCCGGTGCCCGTATCAGTGGCATTGCCTACCTTGAAAGTCGCGCCATTGCTGTTGCTGATATGCGCGTAAGAGGCGTACAGATCGGTGCGCTTGGATAAGCTGTAGATGTAGCCGATCGCCCACTGGTTCGCATCCTTGTTGGCCGCAGTCTTGTCGTTATGGCGGATGGTGGATGCCAGCACCTTGCTGGCGCCAAACGGCACTGCCACGCCGGCAATCGCATCATTGCTGTCTGCGGTGCCAGTGCCCTTGTTGATCGCATAGCCAAGACTTGCTTTGGCAACGCCAAAGTCATAACTGCCTGTCAGTAAGGTATTGCTGGTTTTGTCGGTGGCGGTAGCATTATTCAGCTGATGATGTGCCAGTTTGACATCCAGAGCACCTTTGGCGTAACCGATGGCAGCGCCGAGGTTGCGGCTCTTGGCGCTGTCGCCGGCAACTTCCCCGAAGCCATAGGCGGCATCCGCAGAAAATCCGCCCAGTTGCGGTGTCACGTATTCAATCATGTTGTCGATGCGGGTATTGGTCGCCATGAGGTTGCCCGCTCTCCCGGCCAGGCCGGCAGCGAACGGGTCCGCCACGTCGCGCAGCACCTTGTAATAAGGGGAATACTGGCGGCCCAGCGTGACCGCGCCGACGTTGCCGGACAAGCCGACGTATGCCTGGCGGCCGAACAACAAGCCGCTTTGCCCTGCGATGCCGGTGTCGGGATTGAAGCCGTTCTCGATGACGAAATTGGCAGACA
>JACQFX010000029.1 GCA_016199835.1 Nitrosomonadales bacterium
CCCAACGCGCGCAGCGCCACGTGCCGGACTCGATCACCTCGTTGCGCCTGCACTTGAGCACGGCGCTCGTCGGCGAACTGGGCTTCTGCCCGCATTGCAATTGGGTCAGCGCAAGACTACGTTTGTGACACAGTAAGATTAGTATTTCGTTAAGGAATCTGCCTGCATCATTTACATTTAATCAGGAAAATGTTCCTCTTGGCATGCTCGAATATGAGTGGGGAGTCGACTTCGACATCAACAACGATAGTGTTGCGGACTATAGCTTGTCACTCAGCAGCTATAAATTACCCGATAACCTTGGTTTAAGTCCTCAATCGGTGGGGCCGTTATTAAACAGCGGGAATCCGGAAATAAGTACGCAAGTAAATGTCTGGAAAAGTAACAGCTATTTGGTCGATGCCTCAGCATCAATTACTGGCAACACCATACACTTGAGCGTGCCCAGGTCCGCCAATCCTGATTTGGCGAATATCACTTCTTCTGCTCGCGTGAAGATCAAGTCGTTTTACCGGCGTGACGCCACTACAACGTTCAGTGATTCAATCTAGCACTGATTTTTCATTAGGCCGATTTGTAGGCGAGCCTCCCCGGTGGCGATAAGACTTGTCGCGCCCGGGTGGCTGATTCACACCAACAATCCGCCTCCAACCATTGATGCTTGACAGGATAGTTGCAAAATCCACAAGGAATTAGTGTAATTTATTTCGTTAGAGAGGTGGGCGTGTCTGATAAACCAATACTTGAATTAGTCGTGGGCGGACGGGGTGAAATTCTTGGACGAAAAATCATTAAATTGCTCATGACACAGCCAGAGAATTCGGAGGAGATTGATCGGCTAATGCAGATATTGAATCGGCGCGGAGAATTGTCGTTAATAACGGGAGGGCGTGCCATACCATCAGCAGCAGAGCACATTGAATCGGGAGAATAATATTCCGATAATTTAAGGGGTTTTGTATGAAAAAACTTCCTGTTTCCAGTACTTCTGTTCGACCTGTTATCGGCGGCTCACGAGGGCCATTAAACGTAATTCAACTTGTATCCACTGAATTTCAGTGAAAAATGATATGAGTTTCTAAACAGAAACGAGATGGGTGTAAATGTCAGGCTGCTTGCACATGCAAGGTGATCACTTCTGCTCCGGCCTTCAATTTATCCAGATAGTCTGCCCATAGTTGCATCATCTTCCGGCGCTCTGAGAGATGTGCAGTGCGGTTGTAGGCGCGCCCGTTTGGATCGCGCACGGCGTGGGCAAGCTGGTGTTCGATGAAGTCAGGGCGCACCCCCAGCACTTCATCAAGGATGGTGCGTGCCATTGCCCGGAAACCGTGGCCGGTCATTTCATCCTTGGCGTATCCCATTCGACGTAGCGCTGCAAGTATCGCATTATCACTCATCGGCCTGTCATCGGTGCGCGCCCCGGGAAACACATAGCGCCCACCACCTGTCAGCGCGTGTAGTTCGCGCAGATGCTCCACCGCTTGGGTGCATAGCGGAACAAGGTGAGGTTGGCGCATTTTCATCCGTGCGGCGGGTATGTTCCACTGTGCTTTTTCCAGATCGATTTCCGTCCATTCCGCTTTGCGCAGTTCACCAGGTCGCACGAAAAACAGAGCAGCAAGGCGCAGGGCGCATTTGGTAACGAAGTTGCCTTGATAACCATCTATGGCGCGCAAAAGTTCGCTTATGGCCTTGGGATCAATGATGGCAGCGTGGTGTTCAATTTTTTTGCTGGGCATGTATTCACAGAGGCGCGCAGTCGGGTCACCTTGCGAATAACCTTTTTTGGCGGCATAGCCGAATATTCGGCCACAGTTCCAGAGGACGCGCCGCGCAATATCCAGTGCGCCCCTGTCCACGATACGCTGGATTGCTGCGTCTATCTCAGGTGTGGTGATTTCATTAATCGGACGACGCCCCAGCCAAGGGAATATATCTTTTTCCATCCAGCGGATAATTCTTTCCGTTTGCGCATCGGATCGCTTGTCCGTTGGGACGGTCGCCCACTCTCGCGCAACTTCTTCAAACGAACCGGCAGCGGGCAAGCCTTCATCTATCCGCCGTTCGGCTTCCAGCCGCTTCGCCAGCTCCTGCTTTGCTGCCTTGCGAATGTCGCTGGGGTCTGTTCCTGCCGCTACCAGTTCGCGCGCATCGTTGGCATTTTTCCGCGCAGCGCTCAACGTGGTGTCAGGGTAAACCCCAAGGGAAATAGTCTTGCGCTTGCCGCCAATGGAGTAATCCAACCTCCACCACTTTGCGCCATCCGGCTTAACCAGCACATAAAGCCCATCGCCATCATTCAAGCGAAACATCGTCGCCTTGGGCTTCGCGTTCTTGATCGTCACGTCCGCTTTTATTTTGTGTCGCGCCATTGCAGTAACTCCTCATGCAAAAAAACAGTAACTCTCAAAAGGAAAAGCAGTAACTCATCAAACGAAAGACAGGGAAAAGGTGAGTTACTGCAAAAGTTACTGCATTTTTAGCCGGATTGCAAGGGATGTTACTGCATTGTTCTGGACGACAAAAAACAACAAAGCCTTTATTTTCGTTGGTTTTGTGGACTTCATTGGATTGCTTAAAACTAGATGATGGTGCCCGGAACCGGAATCGAACCGGTACGCTGGTATTACCCAAGCGACGGATTTTAAGTCCGTTGTGTCTACCAATTTCACCACCCGGGCAACGGAACAGGATTAAGCAGGCGACTGCGCGCAGCGGCGCATTATACAGACGAAGCAAAATGCATGGGCGCAAACGGAAGTGTCGCAATATGACATATTTCGTTACCATTTTCCTTGACACCGGTTTCAATATCCCTATAATGCGGCCTTCGTTTTTTGCGGGAATAGCTCAGTTGGTAGAGCGATACCTTGCCAAGGTATAGGTCGCGAGTTCGAGTCTCGTTTCCCGCTCCAAATTCTCAAGGGAAAGCGCAAGCTTTCCCTTGTTTTCGCACCAGTCACTCCAGCGTTCGGCGGGGTAGCAAAATGGTTATGCAGCGGATTGCAAATCCGTCTATGCCGGTTCGATTCCGACCCCCGCCTCCAGTTTTCTCCCCCGCGTCTGATATTGATTCTCTGTTGCATGACCAGGGCATCTGTCGTTTCACCACAAGCAGCCGTATAATTGGCTTGTGATCTCGAATACCTTGCGTTAACCATATCGGAGAATTGATTCATGAATAAATCATCGGTACGCATTGCGTCCAGACTTGGATGGGCCGCACTTCTTGCAAGCTTAAGCATGGCAAGCCCGGCCGAGGCAGCTTCGGCTCCCATGGTATTGGCACAACTGGATCTCGGTGGAAAGATCAGGGCCAGCGAAACAGATCCCGCAGACCTGCAGGATGGAATCAACGCCTATACGCACAACGACTTTCAGGTTGCGCTCGCAAAACTCGAACCGCTTGCCAACAAGAATGACGCCATAGCCCAGTTCTGCGTTGGAAAAATGTACATGCAAGGCCAAGGCGTTGAGCCAGACTATAAGAAAGCCATAAACTGGCTCAACAATGCCGCAGCCCAGGGAAATGCCGAGGCACAGGCATTCCTCGGGTTTGTGAACTATTACGGGCTGGGCGTAGAACAGGATTATAAAGCGGCGGCTTTGTGGACCCGCAAGGCAGCCGAGCATGGCGTAGAAGAAGCGCAACACAACCTCGGCTGGATGTATCAAAAAGGCCAGGGAGTTGCGCAAGACTGGGTGCAGGCATACAAGTGGCTGAAAATCGCCGCAAGCTCCGGTGAAGAAGGCGCCATTGCAAAGTTGAAAGCTGCCGAGGTATATATGCTCCCGGCTCAAATCGAAGAAGCGAACACGCTGGCAAAGGAATGGCAAGCGCAGCACAAATAGAATCATCCAATACTGTTATTGCGTGAACGTTCTGGCGCAAGGCCTCGGGAGAAGGATATGCAAAGCACCAGGATATCGGTTGGCGCACACGAAAAAACCGGCGTTGATGCAGACACGATCAAACAGGCATTTCTGGATCACCTCACCTATACGGTAGGCAAAGACAGCATCACCGCTACCGACCGCGATTGGTTTTTCTCTGCTGCATTCGTCGCGCGCGACCGTCTCATAGGTCGCTGGATGAAGACCATGCGCAGTTATTACCTGAATGACGCCAAGCGCGTCTATTACTTCTCCATGGAATTCCTGATGGGACGCACGCTGATGAACAGCCTGCTCAATCTCGGCTTTGAACAGGAATACCGCCAGGCGCTGGCAGAAATGGGGGTGGATCTCAGCAAGATGAAAGAGATCGAACATGACGCCGCGCTCGGCAATGGCGGTCTGGGGCGATTGGCAGCCTGCTTTCTGGATTCCATGGCAACGCTGGAATTGCCCGGCTACGGTTATGGCATCCGCTACGAGTACGGCATGTTCGCGCAACGCATCGAGGGCGGCAGGCAGGTCGAACACCCCGACAACTGGTTGCGTTATGGCAACCCATGGGAATTCTCCCGCCCGGAGGTACTGTACCAGGTCAAATTCCACGGGCGCGTGGTGCAATACAAAGATGAGCATGGCATAGACCGTTACCACTGGATCGATACCGACGACGTGATGGCGATGGCCTATGACACTCCCATCCCCGGCTATGGAACCAGCACCACCAACAACATGCGGCTGTGGGCAGCCAAGGCGACGCGCGATTTCGAACTGCGCTATTTCAACGAGGGCGATTACATCAAGGCGGTGGCGGACAAGAACGAATCCGAGAACCTGTCCAAAGTGCTCTACCCTAACGACACTACCGAGATGGGGCGCGAGTTGCGCCTGAAGCAGCAATACTTTTTCGTGTGTGCCTCGTTACAGGATGTCCTGTACCGCTTCTGCAAGCATAACGATGATTTTTCCACGCTGCCGGACAAGGTCGCCATTCAACTCAACGACACCCACCCCTCCATCGCCATCGCCGAATTGATGCGCGTGCTGGTGGACTTGCATCATCTGGACTGGGATATGGCATGGGATATCTCCACGCGCACGTTCGCTTACACCAACCACACATTGATGCCGGAAGCGCTGGAAACCTGGTCGGTCACCATGTTTGGCAACCTGTTGCCGCGTCACTTGCAGATTATTTACGAGATCAATCACCGCTTCCTGAAGGATGTCATGCACCGCCACCCGGGCGACCATGACCTGCTGCGCCGCATGTCACTGATAGATGAGAACGACGGCAACAAACGCATCCGCATGGCTTATCTCGCCATCGTCGGCAGCCACAAAGTGAACGGCGTGGCCAGGATCCATACCGATCTGATGAAGCAGACCATCTTCGCCGACTTCGACCGTTTCTATCCCGGAAAAATAATCAACATGACCAACGGCATCACGCCGCGCCGCTGGCTGAACCAGGCCAATCCCGAACTCTCGGCACTCATCACCTCGCGTATCGGCAACGGCTGGATCAAGGATCTGGGCCAATTGCAGCAACTGATCCCGCTGGCCGATGACGCCGCTTTCCGCAGGGAATTCGCCGCCGTGAAGCGTGCCAACAAGGAACGATTCACGGCATTGCTGAAACGGAAACTCAATGTCGGGATCAGCGTGGATTCGTTGTTCGACGTACAGATCAAGCGCATCCATGAATACAAGCGCCAGTTGCTCAACGTGCTGCATGTGGTGACGCTATACAACCGTATCCGCCACGACCCCACTGCCGACCACCTGCCGCGCACCGTGATCTTCGGCGGCAAGGCGGCACCGGGCTATGCATTGGCCAAGCTCATCATCAAACTCATCAACGACATTGCCGACATCATCAACCACGACCCGCATGTGGCAGATCGCCTGAAACTGGTGTTCGTACCCAACTACGATGTCTCGACAGCGGAAGACATGATCCCGGCGGCGGATCTGTCCGAACAGATATCCACGGCGGGTACCGAAGCTTCCGGCACCGGCAACATGAAGCTGGCTCTGAACGGCGCACTGACCATAGGCACGCTGGACGGCGCCAACATCGAGATTCGCAACGAGGTCGGCGAGGAAAATATTTTCATATTCGGATTGACTGCCGAGGAAGTCGCCCGCGTGAAAGCCGGCGGCTACCAGCCGTGGGACTATTACCATGCCGACAGCGAGCTGCGCGAAGTGCTGGACATGATAGGTGGCGGTTTTTTCTCGCCCGACGAAGCGAACCGCTTCCGCCCCATTACGGATACATTATTGCGGAACGGCGACCATTACCTGCTGCTGGCGGATTACGCCTCCTACATCGCCTGCCAGAAAAAAGTCGAGGCCGCATACCGGGATCAGGAGCTCTGGACAAGGAAAGCCATCCTGAACGTCGCCAACATGGGAAAGTTCTCCAGTGACCGCACCATCGCGCAATACGCAGAACAGATATGGGATGCCAGGCCGGTAGTCCCTGTAGAATGAAATTCCTGCCAGATCGAATTACCGCCTGCCCCTCGCTTCATTTTGAGGGACATGGTGTTTTACGGTATCATCGCGCTCCATGACAAAATACATCTTCATTACTGGCGGCGTTGTATCCTCACTGGGCAAGGGCATCGCTGCCGCCTCCCTCGCAGCGATCCTCGAATCGCGCGGCCTCAAGGTCACGATGCTCAAGCTCGATCCCTATATCAACGTCGACCCCGGCACCATGAGCCCGTTCCAGCACGGCGAAGTGTTCGTGACGGAAGACGGTGCGGAGACCGACCTCGACCTCGGCCATTACGAGCGCTTTATTTCGGCCAAAATGCGCAAGGCCAATAACTTCACCACCGGCCAGATCTACGACAGCGTGCTGCGCAAGGAGCGGCGCGGCGAATATCTGGGCAAGACGGTGCAGGTGATACCGCACATCACCAACGAGATCCAGGCGTTCATCGAACGCGGCGCGTCGGCCTCGCACGATGGCAAGGCGGACGTGGCCATCGTCGAGATCGGCGGCACGGTGGGCGACAGAGAATCGCGGCCGGTCCTCGAAGCCGCGCGCCAGATGGGGCTGCGCCGGGGCCGCAACGACACGGCCTACATCCATCTGACGCTGGTGCCATACATTGCCAGCGCAGGTGAATTGAAAACCAAACCAACCCAGCACAGCGTGCAGAAGCTGCGCGAGATTGGTATCTTCCCCACCGCGCTGCTGTGCCGCGCGGATCGCCCCATCCCCGACGACGAGCGCGCCAAAATTTCGCTGTTTGCCAACGTGCGCGAAGAAGCGGTGATTTCGATGTGGGATGTGGACAGCATCTACAAAGTGCCGCAGATGCTCAACAAGCAGGGACTGGATCGCATCGTGTGCGAAGAACTGGGATTGAATCCGCCGCCCGCGAATCTCTCCGTGTGGAACAATCTGGTAGAAGCGCTGGAACATCCGCAGCATGAAATCACCATCGGCATGGTCGGCAAATATGTCGACCTCACCGAGTCCTACAAGTCGCTGATCGAAGCCTTGCGCCACGCGGGCATCCATACCTCGACGCGCGTCAACATCGAATACCTGGATTCCGAAGTGCTGGAAAGCACCGGCGTCGGCGAGCTGAAACGTTTCGACGCGGTGCTGGTGCCGGGCGGCTTCGGCGTGCGCGGCACCGAAGGCAAGATCGCCGCGATCCGTTTTGCACGCGAGAACAAAATACCGTATCTCGGTATCTGCCTCGGCATGCAGCTCGCGGTGATCGAATATGCGCGCGACGTGGCGGGCATGAGTGATGCGAACAGCACCGAGTTCAATCTGGAGACCGAGCATCCTGTCGTTGCGCTCATCACCGAATGGCTGGATCGCGACGGCAAGGTGGAAACCCGTAGTGCGGATTCCGATCTCGGCGGCACCATGCGCCTCGGCTCGCAGCGCTGCCCGATCAAGGCCGGCACGCTGGCTTCGCGCATCTATGGCGCGGAAGTCAACGAGCGCCATCGCCACCGCTATGAAGTCAACAATCATTATGTGCCGACGCTGGAAAAATCCGGCCTGGTGATCTCCGCGCGCACGCCGAGCGAAGAGTTGCCGGAGATGATGGAGCTGCCACAGACCCTGCATCCGTGGTTCATCGGCGTGCAATTCCATCCGGAGTTCACCTCCACGCCGCGCGACGGGCATCCGCTGTTCAGATCTTATGTCGAAGCAGCCGTGCAACACAGACAGGCGGCAATGTGAAGCCATGTGGATTTGAGGTACAGCCAGGACACGGTGGCGCGCAGCGCATGGTGCGGGCAGGGCTCGCCCGACATCGAATGGAGAACTGTGAAGCATGAAGCTGTGCGGATTTGAGGTACAGCCCGGACACGGTGGCGCGCAGCGCATGGTGCGGGCAGGGCTTGCCCGACATCGAATGGAGAACTGTGAAGCATGAAGCTGTGTGGATTTGAGGTCGGGTTAGCTCAACCGCTGTTCCTGATCGCCGGGCCATGCGTGATCGAATCCGAGCAAATGGCGCTGGACACGGCCGGGCAACTGAAAGAAATATGCGGGGAACTGGGTGTTTCTTTCATTTACAAGTCGTCTTACGATAAAGCCAACCGCAGTTCCGGCAAGTCGTTTCGCGGCTTCGGGCTGGATGCGGGGCTGAGGATTCTGGATCAGGTCAAACAGCAGATCGGCGTGCCGGTGCTGACCGACGTGCACAGCATAGAAGAAATCGCGCCGGTGGCTGCCGTGGTGGATGTGCTGCAAACTCCCGCCTTCCTGTGCCGCCAGACCGATTTCATCCATGCGGTCGCGCGTTGCGGCAAACCGGTGAACATCAAAAAGGGGCAGTTCCTGTCGCCGTGGGACATGAAGAACGTGGTAGACAAGGCGCGCGAAGCCAGCGGCGCAGACAACATCATGGTGTGCGAACGCGGCGCATCGTTCGGTTACAACAACCTGGTGTCGGACATGCGCTCGCTCGCGGTGATGCGCGAGACCGGATGCCCGGTGGTATTCGATGCCACGCACTCGGTGCAACTGCCGGGCGGGCAAGGGATCGTGAGCGGCGGACAGCGCGAGTTCGTGCCGGTACTGGCACGCGCGGCGGTGGCTGCCGGTATTTCCGGGTTGTTCATGGAGACACATCCGGAGCCGGGTAAGGCATTGTCGGATGGGCCGAACGCATTTCCGCTGGGTCATTTGAAAGAGTTGTTGCAGACCTTGAAAGTGCTGGATGCGACGGTGAAGCAACAAGGGCTGATCGAAGAAAACGTAAATTTACGCAGTGTTTAACCGAACAAAGGAAGAATAAAAATGAGTGCAATCGTCGATGTCATAGCGCGTGAAATATTGGACTCCCGTGGCAACCCCACAGTCGAGGCAGACGTATTGCTGGAATCGGGCGTGATGGGCCGCGCGGCCGTGCCGTCGGGCGCATCCACCGGCACCAAGGAAGCCGTTGAACTGCGCGACGACGACAAGCAGCGCTACCTGGGCAAGGGCGTGTTGCGTGCAGTGGAAAACGTGAACACCGAAATCGCCGAGGCCATCATCGGCCTGGATGCAGCGGAACAGGCTTTCATCGACCAGACCATGATCGATCTCGACGGCACCGATAACAAGGGGCGCTTGGGCGCGAACGCCATCCTCGCCGTATCCATTGCGGTGGCCAAGGCCGCTGCCGAAGAAGCTGGCCTGCCGCTGTACCGCTATTTCGGCGGTGCAGCGCGCATGGAGATGCCGGTGCCGATGATGAACATCATCAACGGCGGCGCACATGCCGAAGGCGGTGCTGACATCCAGGAATTCATGATCATCCCGGTGGGCGCACAGAGCTTCCGCGAAGCATTGCGCTGCGGCACCGAAGTGTTCCACAACCTGAAGAAGGTGCTGCACAAGCGCGGCCTGACCACCACGGTCGGCGACGAAGGCGGCTTCGCACCCGCGCTGGGTTCCAACGAAGGCGCGCTCAAGGTCATCATCGAAGCCATCGAAGCCGCAGGTTATGTGCCGGGCGCGGACGTGGCGATCGGCATAGACGCAGCGGCCTCCGAATTCTACAAGGACGGCCAGTATCACCTGAAGGCAGACGGACTGACGCTGAGCGCCGAACAGCTCATAGACATGTATGCCTCCTGGGTGGATAAATATCCCATCATCACACTCGAAGACGGCATGAGCGAACTCGATTGGGAGGGCTGGAAAAAACTCACCGACCGCCTCGGCAAAAATATCCAACTGGTCGGCGACGACATTTTCGTCACCAATACCAAAATACTGCGCGAAGGCATCAAGCAGGGCATCGCCAATTCCATCCTGATCAAGGTAAACCAGATCGGCACGCTGACCGAAACTTTTGCGGCCATCGAAATGGCCAAGCGCGCAGGTTATACCGCCGTGATCTCGCACCGCTCGGGCGAGACGGAAGACTCCACCATCGCCGATCTGGCCGTCGCCACCAACGCGCTGCAAATCAAGACCGGCTCGCTGTCGCGCTCCGACCGCATCGCCAAATACAACCAGTTGCTGCGCATCGAGGAAGACCTCGGCGACTGTGCGTCCTACCCCGGACGTGAGGCGTATTACCAGCTTGGTTAATGCGTGTCGTCACTTTCATCCTGCTCGCCCTGCTCCTGCTATTGCAGTATCCGCTATGGCTGGGCAAGGGCGGCTGGTTGAAAGTGTGGGATCTCGACCGCCAGGTCGAAGCGCAAAAACAGCTTAACCAGAAAACGCAAACACGCAACGCCGCGCTGGATGCCGAAGTGCGCGACCTCAAACAAGGCACCGAGGCCATCGAAGAACGCGCGCGCAGCGAACTCGGCATGGTCAAGCAAGGTGAAACCTTCTTCCAGATCATCGGCGCCCCCGCACTGCTCGCGGCCTCGGCTCCTCCCGCACCCAATCCGGACAAACCTCAGGAAGCGCCATGAGAACAAAACTGCTTTGTGCATTTTTCTCCATACTGCTGATAGCCTGCGGCAAGAGCGAGCCGCCTTCTTCTCCGCCAGCAGGAGATGCGCGCCCCACGTCAGGCATCAATGTCAGCAAAGTTCTGGCGCAGGCCCAGGTGCCACAATCTTCCGGGCCTGGCGACTTGAAGATCAAGGGATTGTTCCTCGGCATGGACATCCACGAAGTACCCGATGCCATGGTCTCCATGCTGGCCGAGCAGCAATTGTCCGGCTTCGGCTTCACCGATCCGATCAAGACTGGCGGCGGAACACAGTGCCTCCTGCTGTACACCAAACCATTCCTGGCGGCGATAGAAGCCCGCATGCGCGACCGCTATAGCGAAGGAGTCGCGCGCGGCAAGGTCAATGGGGAACTGCTCACCTCCTGCATCAATTCTGACGGCGTGCTGGTCGTCAAGACCAATGCGGGCAAGGAAGTCAGCAGCATCGAGTTCAACGACGTCAAGGAGATATTCAACGCAAAGGGTGTGGCGCCTGCCGAATTCGCCAGAAACCTGAGCCGCGATTTCCATCTCCCGGAACTGAAACCCAACGCAGCGCAAACCGTCTGGACTTACATCAGCCCGCAAGGCGACAAGTTGGAAGTCAGTTCCAGCGAGGTGTTGGGCATCCCCATGGTGAAGCTCAGCTTAAGCAAGACGGCGCTGTAGCAAACGCCACCGGGTGCCCGCACTTACCTGAGTACCAAGTGCTAATTTCATGATTGATTTGAAATTTGCTGTTGACGCGAGCGCTTCACTCGACTACCATCGCCCGACCCTCAATTTCCCCGGATGCCGTCAGTGTCTTTTAAGCGCTTAATTCCCTTCGCGTTTGCCATCGTCATTGCAATGCTGCCGATGCTCGCCCAGAGCGCAAGCGAAGGACTGGCCTTGCGAGCTTCCGAGGAAACTGCGCTTGGTACCGGCAACCCGGTCACTTTGAATAATCCTCCGCAGGCACCTCAATCCGAACTGATCGAGCTACCGCCTGCTACAGACCCTGTCGTAACACCGGCAATTGCAACGCAATTTGACTCCCCTTCCCTCGTTCCCGAGGCAATGCTCACACGCAACGACCTGTGGCAACGCATCCGCAACGGCTACGCCATCCCCAGCCTGGACAGCCCGCTGATCGCACGCCATGAGCAGTGGTACGCCGACCGGCCGGACTATGTGGCACGCATGACGGAGCGCGCGCAACGTTATCTGTTCTACATCGTGGAAGAAGTCGAAAAACGCGGCATGCCAACCGAGATTGCGCTGCTGCCCATGATAGAAAGCGCATACAATCCGACGGCCTATTCGATCAGTCGTGCCTCGGGCATCTGGCAGTTCATTCCCGCCACCGGCAAAACTTACGGCCTGCAACAGAACTGGTGGTATGACGGACGCCGCGACATCGTCAGCGCGACCAGAAGCGCGCTGGATTATCTGCAAAAACTGCATGACCAGTTCGGCGACTGGCAACTGGCGCTGGCCGCCTACAACTGGGGCGAAGGCTCGGTGGAACGCGCCCAGGAACACAACCGCAGACGCGGCCTGCCGACGGACTATGCCAGCCTGAAAATGCCGGATGAAACGCGCAACTATGTTCCCAAACTGCTCGCCGTGAAGAACATCATCAGCAGTCCGGAAAAATTCGATCTGGCGCTGCAACCCATACCCAATCAGCCTTATTTCACCGTGGTCACCACGACGCATCCCATAGACGTAAAGCTGGCCGCCAAGCTGGCCGGCATCTCGCAGGATGAATTCAGCGCACTCAATCCTGCGCACAATCGTCCGGTGATTTTGCAGGAAAATGCCGAGACCTTGCTGCTGCCCGTGGACAATGCTGAAACTTTCCGCGCCAACCTGGAAAGTTACAACGAACCGCTGGTGTCATGGCAAGCTTACCAGAGCAAGAAAGGCGAGCGTCTGGACAAACTCGCGCCGCGTTTCGGCTTGTCGCTGGCGAAACTCAAATCCATCAACGGCCTCTCGCAACGATCAAAGTTAAGCAATGGACAGGCGCTGCTGGTGCCGCTGAACGGCGAAGAAGCCGACAGCGAATTCGAGGCGTTCAACACTCACCTGCTTCCCGGCGACGACGCGCCGTCGAAACACACCCTGAGTTACACCGTACACAAGGGCGAAACGCTGAACCAGATCGCGCGCCGTTACCACGTCAGCGTGGCGACGCTGAAGAACTCGAATAACGGAATCTCGAAGCTCAAGCCGGGCCAGACACTCAACATCGTGCAAGCCTCGAAATCACATCGCCTGGCCAGAGCCGCAGGCAGGCATCACGTCAGGTTAGCCCGCACCAAAGACAAAGGACAGCTCAAGCTGGTCAGCGTCAGGGGCAAGAAACAGATCGCGCGCAAAGCGCAACGCCACACGCACGTCGCTTCCCGCTAGTTCTCCGCACCATACAAATGGCAACACACCTGATGTGTCGCATCGCGGCCCGTTGCGCCCGGATAGATTGAACGGCACACCGGCATGGCCTGCGGACAGCGCGGATGGAAATGGCAGCCCTGCGGCGGATGGGCGGCGGATGGCAGATCACCTGTCAGGCGCACCACTTCCACGCCACTCCCGTCGATGCGCGGCACCGCAGCCAGCAGCGCCTGCGTGTACGGATGCTGTGCGTGATGCAACACTTGCTCCACCGTGCCGCGTTCCACAATCCGCCCGAGATACATCACGCATACCTCATGTGCAAGATATTCCACCACCGCGAGATTGTGCGTAATGAACAGATAGCTCAGCCCTAATTCCTGCTGCAAGGATTTCAACAGGTTCAGAATCTGCGCCTGCACCGACACGTCGAGCGCGCTGGTCGGCTCGTCGCAGATCAGCAGTTTCGGATTCACCGCGAGTGCGCGTGCGATCGCGATGCGTTGCCGCTGCCCGCCCGAAAACTCGTGAGGGTAACGCCACTTTGTTTCTTGCGGCAGGCCAACCTGATCCAGCAACTCATCTATGCGCTTTTGCCGCGCCTCACTATCATCTTCGACACCCAGCGCATCCATGCCTTCCTGCAATATTTCCGCCACACGCATTTTTGGATTCAGCGAAGCGTATGGATCCTGAAATATCATCTGCATCCCGGCGCGTTTCTCGCGCAGCGCATACGCATCGAGGCCGCTCAACTCGTTGCCCGCATAGCGCACGCTGCCCGCCACAGGCCGGATCAATTGCAACAATGCCTTGCCCACCGTAGTCTTGCCGCAACCCGACTCCCCCACCAGCGCCAGCGTGCGCCCCTCTGCGATGGACAGCGATATGCCATCCACAGCTTTGACATAGCCTGCCGTGCGCTGCAATACGCCCCTGCGGATAGGGAAATGCACCTTGAGGTCAGAGACCTCAAGCAATGAATGAGGAATGGCGATAGATGTCGGCGCGCTCGTCGAAGTGGCCGATGGTGCGCTCTCCGTTTCGCCTTTCACGGCCAACCGCTCACTCGGCGCAGCAGCGGCGTAAAGATGACACCTCACCCCGCGCCCATCTTTTATCAACGTCCATTCTGGCGCCTGCTCATGGCACAACTCCCAGGCCTTATCGCAACGCGGCGCAAAACGGCAGGCTTTAGGGATTTCATGCAGCGGCGGCACATTGCCGGGAATCGCAGCCAGCAGTTGGCCGCTGCGCGCGGCATCGGGCAAGGCAGCGAATAATTTTTGCGTATAGGGATGCGCGGGCTGCGAGAATAGTTGCTCGCGCGAGGCCAGTTCGACGATGTGCCCCGCGTACATCACCGCGACCTGATGCGCCATCTGCGCCACCACGCCGAGGTCGTGCGTGATCAGCAACAGCGCCATGCCGTTGTGCTTTTGCGTGTCGCGCAGCAGTTGCAGCACCTGCGCCTGTATGGTCACGTCCAGCGCGGTAGTCGGTTCGTCCGCCACCAGCAGCTTGGGCTGTCCGGCCAGCGCCATCGCAATCATCACGCGCTGTTTCATGCCGCCGGAAAGCTGGAACGGATATTCGTGCAAGCGGCGCGACGCATCGGGTATGCCCACCTGCTCCAGCAGTTCGATGCAGCGCGCGCGCGCAACCTCGCCGCGCAAGCCCTGATGCAGCTCCAGCGCCTCTGCGATCTGCCCGCCCACCGTCATCACCGGATTCAGGCTCAGCCCCGGCTCCTGAAAAATCATCGCCATCTTGCCGCCGCGCACCTCGCACATGGCACGCTCGGGAAGTGCCAGGATATCGGCGCTGTCCAGCCTCACCTCGCCGCTCGCTATGCGTATGCTGTCGGGCAGCAAACGCATCAACGACAGCGCCGTCATGGACTTGCCGCAACCGGATTCGCCCAGCAGCGCGAAGGTCTCGCCCGCCGCGATGTCGAATGAAATACCATCGACGATGGGAACACCGGAGCGCAAGGATGTGGTCAGCGATCTGACGGACAGGATTTCGTTCATGGCTTCATCTGCCCGGCATGCCGTCCAGGCCATTAAGCTGGCGCCCCGTCCGCATCGCTATGCTTCCCAATTTAATTTGCTGCATTCTTTATACTCACGGATAATAAATTCCGCGCAAATTATACGGCAGTCGCCAGCGCTTGATGCTGCGGTAATGACTGGTGAACTTTTTCTGCGGCTCCGTAGAATAGCGTAACTTTTCGCGTTGACCTCACCCACATGCCATGATCAATCCTCGCGTCGCGCTGTTATTCAAGAATCTGCCGGACAAACATCCGCGCACCCTGGAACGTGACTACCCGCACATATTGAACCGCCTGATGCAATTATGGGCCATGCCGGAATTCGAACCGTACATGCATGACCTGATGATAGACAAGCGCGGCGACCGGCAAGGCTTCCCGCTTGAAGTAGTGGCAGAGCTGGTGTTTCTCGGGGAGTTGCACGACATCTTCAAGAGCAAAGGCTACCAACTGCCCGATGTCGAAGACCCATGGAAGGCCATACCGGTGCCCAACCCCACACCGCAAGGTTTTCTGCATGCAATCGAACGCGGCCAACAGGATGTGATGGAGACTTTCCTTAGTGCGGGCGTACCCATTGATTACCGCTTTGAGGGAGGACAGACTCCGCTGATGATCGCTGCGATCAACGGACAACGGGGCATGGTGCATTGCCTTATCGAAGATGGAGCCGGGATCAACCTGCGCGATGCAGGCAGATACACGGCGCTGCACTGGGCTGCCTTCTATGGGCACACGCAGTTGCTAGATGAGCTGCTGGATTTCGGCGCGGAAATAAATGCAGTGCAAAACAGCGGAGATACCCCGCTCTCGCTGGCTGTGACCAAAGGGCGCATCGCTGTCGCCCGGCTATTGCTCGTGCGCCAGGCCGACCCCAACATCGCCAGCACTCACGGCTCGCCTCTGGTCATCGCCATGCATCGCGACAATCAGGAAATGGTTGGACTGCTTAAGCGATGCGGGGCGCATACCTGACCGGCATCAAGCCTCGGCCCGGTTCAATCTCGGATCGAACGCATCGCGTACCGCATCGGCAAACAGGTTCGCCGCCAGCACCAGCACCAGCATGAAACTGAAGGCCGAGGCCAGCGCCCACCACACCATCGGGTCGCGCCCCATCTCCAGCCGCGCCGCGTTGATCATGGTGCCGAAGCTGATGGTGGTCGGATCGACGCCGACGCCGACATAAGACAGTACCGCCTCGGCCAGCACCAGCGCAGAAAAATCCATCACCACCGAGATCAGCACGATGTGCATCACGTTGGGCAGGATGTGGCGCGTGAGGATGCGCATGGACGACACGCCGAACGCCTGCGCCGCCTGGATGTATTCCATCTCGCGCAGCTTCAGCGTCTCGCCGCGCAGCAAGCGGCACAACCCGGTCCAGCTCGTCACACCCAGGATCAGACACAGGCACAACAGGCGCACGTCGGCGCGCGCGGCGGCGGTCTCGAACCAGTCTGCATGCATCTCGATCACCACCTGCATCATCAGCACCGCCGCCGCGATCAGCAGCACGCTGGGAATGGAACTCAGCACCGTGTAAATATACTGAATAACGTCATCCACCCAGCCGCGAAAATAACCGGCGGCCACGCCGAGCAGCAGCGCGAACGGCAGCATCACCAGCGTGGTGACGGTGCCGATCACCAGCCCGGTGCGTATGCTCTTGAGCGAAAGGTAGAGCACGTCCTGGCCGACCTTGTCGGTGCCGAGAACGTGGTAGACGGAAGCAAGATTGGCGATGGCGCCGATGAGGATAGCGAGGATAAGGGTGGCGATGAGTAAAGCGCGTGATGTGTTCGCAGAGCTTCTACCCTCTCCCCTGCCCTCTCCCTGCAAGGGAGAGGGGGCCGTTCGGCGCAGTGCCTTGTTTGCTGCAATAAATAGCAGGAGGCTGCCGAGCAATCCGCCCAAAGCCCCCAGCACTGCCCGCTGCACCACATCCCCTTCCAACTCCCGCTCAGGATCATTCAAATGCGCCCCGCCATACTTCAATCGCGGATAATCGCGCACCACCTTGCCATCCGGCGTCTCCATGCTTTCCTTGGCATACAGATACGCCGCCAGCGGCGCGGAATAAGTCTTCTCGGTGCGGCTGCGCAAGCCATCCACCAGATGATCGAATGCGCTCAGCACCTCGGGCGAATATACCGTCTGGCCTTTATTCTGCGCGGGCAAGGCCGCACGATAATGCAGCGAGTCCAGCACGCCGACACACAGGAACAGCGACAACACGAGCAGCGACACCATGCCCACGCTGCTCTTCGCCACGCGCTGCCAGGGCAGCATGAGATGCGGGCGTTGGCGTATGTACCAGGCGCTGACAAAGCCCACTGCGAGCAGCGCGAAAATCATCGCATCAGTCCACAAGACGACTATCTTCATTGCAGCCTCACTCGTGGATCGACCATCGTGTAGGACACATCGGTGAGGATCAGCCCGACGATGTACAACACCGAGCCCAGAAACACCATCGCGCGCACGATGGAAAAATCCTGCGAATTGATCGCATCTATGGTGTAGCTGCCCAGACCGGGAATGCCGAAGAACGACTCGGTCAGCAGGCTGCCCATGAACAGCAGCGGGATGACCACCACCACGCCGGTGAGTATGGGGATCATCGCGTTCTTCAGCACATGGCGGAACAGCACGCGCATCTCGGACAAGCCCTTGGCGCGCGCGGTGCGCACATAATCCTTGCCGATCTCTTCGAGGAAGATGGTGCGATACCAGCGGCTGCTGGAGCCGATGCCGCCCGCCACGCCGATCACGATCGGCAGGAACACGAACTTGAGCGTGTTTAGTCCCCCGTCGCCATAGCCGGAGATCGGCGCCCAATGCCACAGTTTGCTCACGAAAAACTGCCCGCCGATGATGTAGAACAATCCCGAGACCGACATCAGCACCACGCACAGTGCCACGCCCGCGATGTCCAGCGCAGTGGCGCGGAACAAGGTCATCAGCAAGGCGAAGCTGACGTACACGACGAGTCCGACGAGAAAGCTCGGCAGCGCGATCGCCAGGCTAGGCCCCATGCGCGTGACAATCTCGCGGCTGATGCTGCGCCCGTCATCGGAATAACCGAAATCGAACACGAACATGCTGGCGGATTTGTCGAAGAAAATCGTGTCGCTGAACTTGCCCGCGCCTTCGGCCCGGGCGTTGAACAGCAGCGGCTTGTCGTAGCCGTGCTGCGCCTTCCATTTGACTATGGCCTCGGGGGTGACGCGCTTGATGCCAAGCTGGATGCGCGCCATGTCGTCCGGTGTGTTCACCACGAAGAACAACGCGAAGGTGAGCAGGTTCACCCCGATCAGGATGGGAATGGCGTAGAGAATGCGGCGGATGAGATAGGCGATCATGGCCGACTTGAAACGGGAAAGGGGAAGCGGGGAGCGGCGAACGGGCAAGCCCACTCTCTGCTCCCCTCTGCCCTACTTCCTGAGATATTTCCGCGCCACATATTCATCCACGATCTGCTGGAATTCGGCAGCAATGTTGTCGCCGCGCAGCGTGGTGACTTTTTCGCCGTCCACATACACGGGAGCTGCGGGATGCTCGCCGGTTCCCGGCAGGCTGATGCCGATATTGGCCAGTTTGCTTTCGCCGGGGCCGTTCACGATGCAGCCCATCACCGCCACGTTCATCTCTTCCACGCCGCTGTACCGCTCGCGCCACACAGGCATCTGCGCGCGCAGATAAATCTGGATGCTTTGCGCGAGTTCCTGGAACACGGTACTCGTGGTGCGCCCGCAGCCGGGGCAGGCAGTGACCATCGGCGCAAAGGAACGCAAACCCATGGTCTGCAATATCTCCTGCGACACCACGACTTCCCGCGTGCGATCGCCGCCGGGCTCGGGCGTGAGCGAAACACGTATCGTGTCGCCTATGCCTTCCTGCAACAGCACGGCCAGCGCGGCCGTGGAAGCGACGATGCCTTTGGAACCCATGCCCGCTTCGGTCAGGCCCAGGTGCAACGGATAGTCGCAACGCTGCGCGAGTTCGCGGTACACCGCGATGAGATCCTGCACCTCGCTCACTTTGCACGACAGCACGATACGATCATGCGCCAGGCCGAGTTCTTCTGCGCGTCTGGCGCTATCCAGCGCGGACACGATCAGCGCTTCGCGCGTCACCTCGTCCACTTCTTTCGGCTGTGAAAGTTTTGCGTTCTCGTCCATCATGCGCACCACGAGCTCCTGATCCAGGCTGCCCCAGTTCACGCCTATGCGCACCGGTTTGTCGTAGCGTCTGGCCACTTCGATCATCATGGCGAACTGGTCCTCGCCCGCACGATTCCTGCCGACATTGCCGGGGTTGATGCGGTATTTCGCCAGCGCCTGCGCGCACTCGGGAAACTCGGTGAGCAGACGGTGGCCGTTGTAGTGGAAATCGCCGATCAGCGGCACAGTGCAGCCCAGCGCATCCAGCCGCGCGCGTATGTGCGGCACGGCGGCGGCGGCTTCGGAAGTATTGACGGTGATGCGCACCAGCTCGGAACCGGCCTGCGCCAGCTCGTATACCTGCTGGGTAGTGGAAGTTATATCGGCGGTATCGGTGTTGGTCATGGACTGCACCACAACCGGCGCACCGCAGCCGATGGCGAGTTCACCGACCCTGACTTGCTGCGTCACATGGCGTCTGAGGCTAAGACTCACCGTCACTCCAATGTCAGGTGCGCCACTTCGGAGCGCACGTAAGGCGCCAGATCAAGCAGCTTGTCTTTGTAGTACAGTCTCACGCCGCTGGCATAACCTATGGTTACGGAGAATGGTGGCGAGCCATCCACGCCCTGTTCGCTGCCGGGCGTACCGACCAGCGACAGCATAACTTTGCCGTCCTTGTCCTTGATCTCCACCCATGCCTGTTTGTCGAACACCAGGCGGATGGCATGCCCGGAGACGGCCACGACCGGCTTGGCCTCGGCGACCGATCTTTTCGGCGACTGGTCTGCGATGGAGACAGTTTGTGGGGCCGCAACTATTGCAGGAGCAGGAGCAGGAGCAGGAGCAGGAACTGGAACTGGAACTGGAACTGGAGCTGGTGCTGGTGCTGGTGCCAATTCCAGTGTCGGCGCCAGCGCCAGTGCAGGCTCAGGCGCAGGCAATTCCAGTGTCTCCACTTTAGCCTGCTGCACACTCGGTGCTTGCCCCATCATCCACACCAACAGCGCCAGAACCACGGCCACAGCCAGTGCGGCAGCCAGCCAGACAAGGTTGAGTTTGCGCGTAGCCTGCTCTGCCGAGAATGGCACCTCGGTCAGCACCTTCGCTTCCAGCGGCACCGATTGCACCACCGGTTGAGGCAACATGACCAGCAACGGCGCGGGATCCATTTGCAACACTCGGGCATAGCTGCGCACAAAGCCGCGCACAAAAGCCATTTCCGGTAAGTGCGCAAAATCGTCGGCCTCCAGCGCCTCGATCTGGCGCGGCGCGAACTTGGTGCGATGCGCCACTTCTGCCACATCGAGACCGTGGCTTATGCGCGCTTCGCGCAGGATCACGCCGACGCTGAGATGCGGAACCGCGTCAACATTGGCGGGAACCTCGGCAGCCACCCCCGCGACATTTTCTTCTGGTGTATCCATCATTGTGCCTGCTGCATCAAAAGTGTTTCACGTGCATCGGGAAAACGCTTGCGCAACTGCAAGGCATAGCTGTCTTCAGCATTCCGGTCTCCCAGCTTGCGCTCTATGCGCACCGCCAGCCACAGGTTCTCGGCAGTTATGGGCGCATTGCTTTGTGCAAAGCGCGTGAAATAGGATTTTGCCGTCACGTAGTCGCCGTTGGCAAAACTCAATTCAGCCAGGCCCAGCATGGGTTCCGGCATCTCGGGCTTGAGCAGCAACGCTTTCTGCAAAAATTCCTCGGCATCCTTCATTTCGCCCGCCTTCTGCGAACACACACCGGCATTCAGGTAAGCTTTTTCCGGTGTGGAATACAAGGGGTTCTTCAGCGCCGCCAGGAACTGCTTCACCGACTCATGCGCGCGCCCGCGCTGGCACAGGAACCAGCCGTAATTATTGCGCGCCTCGGAATTGATGTTATCCAGGCTAAGACTGTGCTGGAAATCCTCTTCCGCCTCCTTGTCCTCGCGCAAAGCCATGTGCACCAGGCCGCGCACATTGTAAGCCGGAGCGTAATCGGGTTCGGCCGTCATGGCCTGGCGCAGCTCATCCAGCGCTATGCCGAGCTGGGCGCGTTCGTAATACAGTGCCGCGAGTTCGGTATGCACCTTGGCGCTGGCTTGCGAGCGCGTAACGCCGCCCTGCGACACACATCCGGCCAGCAACAGAACGGCCATACCTATTCCGACTATCCTCATGCGCGAATCTCCTGCAAACGATAAGTCCTCTTGCTCTTGTCCTGCACCTGCCCGGCCAGTTGCCCGCAGGCGGCGGCAATGTCGTCGCCGCGCACACGGCGCGTGGTGGTGACGATATCGGCCTGCATCAAGGTATCGCGAAAACGGCGTACGGCCTCGGACGAAGAGCGTTTATACGGCGCCTGCGGGAAGGGGTTGAACGGGATCAGGTTGAATTTGCATGGCACGTCGCGCACCAGCGCGATCAGCTCGCGCGCGTCTTTCGCGCTATCGTTCACGCCTTCCAGCATCACGTATTCGAAGGTAACGAAATCGCGCGGCGCTTTTTCCAGATAGCGCTGGCATGCAGCCATGAGTTCGCGCAAGGGATATTTCTGGTTGACCGGCACCAGCACGTTGCGCAGGTCGTCATTGGGCGCATGCAGCGACACCGCCAGCGCCACCGGACATTCGTCGCGCAAACGATCCATCGCCGGCACGATGCCGGAAGTCGACACCGTCACGCGGCGGCGCGACAGGCCGTAAGCGTTGTCGTCCAGCATCAGGTGCAGCGCGCTCACCGTGTTGTCGAAATTCAGCAGCGGCTCGCCCATGCCCATCAGCACCACGTTGGTGATCGGCCAGTTGCCATCTGCGTCTTTGCCGACTTCGCGGTTGGCCCACCACAGTTGTCCGATGATTTCCGCCGTGGAAAGATTGCGGTTGAAGCCCTGTTTGCCGGTGGAGCAGAAGGCGCAGTCCAGCGAACAACCCGCCTGCGTGGAAACGCACAATGTTCCGCGATCCGTTTCCGGAATGAATACGGTCTCGACGGCATTGCCGGTGCCCACGTCCAGCAGCCACTTGCGCGTGCCGTCTTCGGAATGTTCCTCGCGCATCACCTTGGGAGCTTGCACGCAGGCCACGTTTTTAAGTTTGCTGCGCAGCGATAGAGCGAGATCGCTCATCGCATCGAAATCGGCCTCCCCGGACCTGTGTACCCAGCGCAACACCTGGCGCGCGCGGAATGGCTTCTCGCCCATTTCCGCGAACCAGTCTGTCAATCGCTTGGCATCAAGATCGAGGAGGTTGGTTTTCATCAACGCGAGTGGATATTCTTCGCCGGGAAGAAATAGGCGATCTCGGTCTTCGCGTTTTCGGCGGAATCAGAACCGTGTGCCGCGTTGGCATCGATACTGTCGGCGAAGTCGGCGCGGATGGTGCCCTTGTCGGCCTTCTTCGGATCGGTGGCGCCCATCAGGTCGCGATTCTTCTGGATGGCGTTATCGCCTTCCAGCACCTGGATCATCACCGGGCCGGAAATCATGAAATCCACCAGATCCTTGAAGAACGGACGCGCGCGATGCACTTCGTAGAAGCCTTCCGCTTCGCTGCGGCTCAGTTGGCGCATCTGCGCGCCAACGATCTTCAGCCCGGCGCTCTCGAAACGGGTATAGATTTGACCGATGACATTCTTTGCAACTGCATCGGGCTTGATAATGGACAGGGTGCGTTCAACGGCCATGCTGCTTTCTCCAAACGTAATTAAAAGTTAATCAAATAAAGTTGTTCAAAAATCAGGCCGTTATTTTATCAGGCTTTGCGCCCTATGTCGCTTGCAACATAGGCAGAATGCGGTGCGGCGGCGCGCTCACCACTTCGGCATCACTCCCGGCTCTGTCGCCCCGGCCCGGTATGTGCATTCCATGCTGACGCCCGGAACCGCGACCAGCGTCTCGCCGCAATACACCAGCGGCCAGCGCTCGCGCTGCCATGGCGGAATATCATGCTCCTGAAACAGATACTTGAGCGAGCGCAGCGGACGTGTCGCATCGGGGCGCAGACGTTCCTCGCCGTGACGCAAACGGATGGTGACTGGTGCGGTTTGCAATCTTTGCAGGCTCAGCCCCTCGCCCGTGCAGCGCTCGAAATGCAGCACGCCTCCCAGTTGCGGCAAATCGATTTTCTCTTCGCCGCACCAGGACACGCACAAGCTTGCATCCGGCACGGGCAGCACGCGGCCAATATGCACTCTGCCGCGATAGCAGCGCGCTTCCCAGCCTTCCCACGTCACGCAGATACGCGCATCCGCGCGCGCCGTACACAATTGGCGCAGCATCTCGTCCAGCCGCGAATTTTCCGGCATCAATGCGCCGTGTTGATGGACAAACCAGCGCAACAGATTCTTGGCGCGGGCGTGACTCAAGGATTGCAGACGCGCGATTTCCAGAACGAGTTCACCCTGTTCCCCAGCCCCTCCCTCGTACATGGGCGAGAGAAGCGAGTGCGCATCCTGTTGTGCGAGTTCATCCAGCAACTCGCCCGCCTCGGCGAAATGATGCGCGCTGCGCGCGAGCGTTCCACGGTATGCGGGAAAGCGTTGCTCCAGCAGCGGCAATACGCGATGGCGCAGGAAATTGCGCGGATAGCTGTCGTCGGCGTTGCTTTCGTCTTCCACCCATAGCAGACAGTTCTGCTGCGCATGGATGAGCAATTCGGTACGGGAGATGTCGAGCAAGGGGCGCAGCAGCACGGGGGCTTGGTGGCGCAACTTCAGCGCGGGCATCGCCGCCGCGCCCTTCACGCCCGCACCGCGCAACAGTTGCAGCAACAAGGTTTCGGCCTGATCGTCCTGGTGATGCGCGAGCGCGATGAAATCTGCGGACTGGCTGGCGAGCGCGGCATGGCGCAGTTTGCGCGCGGCCGCCTCGATGCCCATGTCGCGCAACGGGGCGATGTCCACATATTCGACTTGCAGGGGCACACCGAGCTGCGCGCATAAACGCTCGCAGAACGCAGCCCACTCATCCGCTCGCGGGCTGATGCCGTGATGCACGTGCAGTGCGGAAAGTTTCCATGAATGGCGCGGGGCAAGTTCGCGCAGCAGATGCAGCAGCACGACGGAATCGACGCCGCCGCTCAGACCCAGCAGTATGGAGCCACCTGCGGGAACTACAGGCGCGAGCGCGGCGGCGACGCGCTCCAACAGATCGTCAGACTTCGACTTCCTTGAATTTGCCATAGCTCATGAGACGATTGAAGCGGGTCTGCATCAGATCGTTCACGGGGAGCGCCTGCACCTGCTTGAGGGTTTCCTGCAGAGCTTTCTTCATGGCCTGCATCATCGCGGGATAGTCGCGATGCGCGCCGCCCAGCGGTTCGCTCACGATCTTGTCTATCAGGCCCAAAGTCTTCAGGCGTGTCGCCGTGATGCCCAGCGTCTCCGCCGCGTCGGCGGCCTTGGCCGCGCTCTTCCACAGGATGGAAGCGCACCCCTCAGGCGAAATCACCGAGTAGGTGGCGTATTGCAGCATCAGCGTGGCATCGCCCACCGCGATGGCCAGCGCGCCGCCGGAACCGCCCTCGCCTATCACCGTGCAGATGATGGGCACGCGCAGCTCCGCCATCTCGTACAGGTTGCGGCCGATGGCTTCGGACTGGCCGCGCTCTTCCGCGCCCACGCCGGGATAGGCGCCGGGCGTGTCGATGAAAGTCAGGATCGGAATATCGAATTTCTCCGCGAGCTTCATCAGGCGCAAAGCCTTGCGGTAACCTTCCGGGCGCGGCATGCCGAAGTTGCGGTACTGCCGCTCCTTGGTATCGCGCCCCTTCTGGTGCCCGATCACCATCACGCTCTGGCCGTTGAAGCGCGCCAGCCCGCCCACGATGGCCGCATCGTCCGCGTAACTGCGATCGCCATGCAGCTCCTCGAAATCGGTGAACAGAGCCTGGATATAATCCAGCGTATAGGGCCGCTGCGGATGGCGCGACACCTGCGATATCTGCCAGGACGAGAGCTTGGCATAAAGATCCTTGGTCAGCGTCTGGCTCTTTTTTTGCAGCCGCCCGATCTCTTCGGAAATATCCACTGCGGAATCGTCCTGCACGAAACGCAGTTGCTCGATCTTGTTTTCCAGTTCGGCGACGGGTTGTTCAAAATCCAGAAATGTAATTTTCATGATTTGGTGCTCTTATTTAATTCGTGATCCGGGCAGAATGATACAGGATTAAGCGTTCAATCCGAAGAAGCGCTTGATGGTATCAAGTAGTCCCCCTGTAAAGCCGGGGGTTTATCTCACCGAACTAAAGCTTGCCTCGCACCCAATCCGTAACCGATGCGAGTGCCTTTGCCAAGTGCTCCGGCTGCGTGCCGCCGGCTTGCGCCATATCTGCACGACCACCGCCCTTGCCGCCGACTTGCTGCGCGACGAAGTTCACCAACTCGCCCGCCTTTACCTTGGACGTTGCATCTGCCGTCACACCCGCGATCAGGCTCACCTTGCCGTCTGCAACCGCAGCCAGCACAATCGCCGCCGATTTGAGTTTGTCTTTCAGCTTGTCCATGGTCTCGCGCAAGGTGGCCGCGTCCGCGCCTTCCAACAAAGCGGCCAGCACTTTCACGCCATTGATGTCCACCGCCTGATTCAGCATCTCGTCGCCCTGCGCGGAAGCGAGTTTGGACTTCAACGCGGCGAGTTCTTTTTCCAGCGCCTTGGCGTTGTCGAGTATTTGCGCCACGCGCGCGGCGGCTTCGTGCGGTTGCGCCTTAAGCGCTGCCGCGACTTCCTGCAACTGCTGTTCCTGCTGCTGCACCAGCGTCAGTGCGCCTTCACCCGTCACCGCTTCGACGCGGCGCACGCCTGCCGCCACGCCGCTCTCGGCCACGATCTTGAACAGGCCGATGTCGCCGGTGCGCTTGACGTGTGTGCCGCCGCACAGCTCGATGGATGAGCCGATATTCAGCACGCGCACTTCGTCGCCGTACTTCTCGCCGAACAGCATCATCGCGCCGGTCTTCTGCGCATCGTCGATCGCCATCACGCGCGATTGCGTCGCCGCGTTGGCGAGGATTTCCGCATTCACCAGCGCTTCCACTTTGCGGATTTCCGCGTCGGTCATCGGCTGGGTATGCACGAAGTCGAAGCGCGTCTTGTCCGGGTCAACCTGCGAACCTTTCTGCTGCACGTGAGCGCCCAGCACTTCGCGCAAGGCCTTGTGCATCAGGTGGGTGACCGAGTGATTGCGTTCGGTGCGCGCGCGCGCCTGCACGTCCACGCGCGCCGCGACGTTGTTGCCCACGGAAAGCTTGCCGGTCTTCACTACGCCGTGATGGCCGAACACGCTGGCCTGGATTTTCTGTGTGTCTTCCACCGCGAAAATGCCATGCACGCTGCGCAGCTCGCCGCGATCACCGACCTGACCGCCGGACTCGGCGTAGAACGGAGTGTCGTCCAGCACCACCACGCCCATCTCGCCTTCGGTGAGTTCGTTGACCGACACGCCGTCCTTGTACAGGGCCAGCACATTGCCTTTGCTTTCCAGTCCTTCATAGCCGTGGAAGGTCGTAGCCGGGCCGCTGTATTCCAGGTTCGCCGCCATCTTGAACTTGCCCGCCGCGCGCGCCTGTTCCTTCTGTTGCGCCATCGCTTTGTCGAACGCCGCAGCATCCACGCTCACGCCGTGTTCGCGGCACACATCCTGCGTCAGGTCGAGCGGGAAGCCGTAGGTGTCGTGCAGCTTGAACGCGGTCTCGCCATTCAATACAGCCGTTCGTGGTGAGCTTGTCGAACCATGAACGACTTGCCCTTCGACAAGCTCAGGGCGAACGGACTGGAGTTCAGCTTCGAGTATCGCCATACCGTGTTCGATAGTGGTGAAGAAGCGCTCCTCTTCCTGCCTGAGAATATCCATCACGCGCACTTGCGCTGCCGCCAATTCGGGGAACGCCACGCCCATCTGTTCAACCAGATCGGGCACCATCTTGTGGAAGAACGCCGCACGCGCACCGAGCTTGTAACCGTGGCGGATGGCGCGTCGAATGATCCGGCGCAATACATAGCCGCGCCCTTCGTTGCCGGGAATCACGCCGTCGGCGATCAGGAAGGAGCAGGCGCGAATGTGATCGGCCAGCACGCGCAGCGATGGGCTTTCCATGTCGGCGCATTTTGTTTCGCGTGCCGCTGCTTTAATCAAAGCCTGAAACAAGTCTATCTCGTAGTTCGCATGCACATGCTGCAACACCGCCGAGATGCGCTCCAGCCCCATGCCGGTATCCACCGAGGGCTTGGGCAGCGGATGCATCACGCCCGCTTCGTCGCGGTTGAACTGCATGAATACGTTGTTCCAGATTTCGATAAAACGGTCGCCGTCTTCGCCGGGCGAACCGGGCGGGCCGCCGGGAATGTGTTCGCCGTGGTCGTAGAAGATTTCGGTGCAGGGGCCGCACGGGCCGGTGTCGCCCATCATCCAGAAATTATCCGATGCGTAGCGCGCGCCCTTGTTATCGCCGATGCGGATGATGCGCTCCTTCGGCACGCCGATCTCGTTGGCCCAGATGTCGTAAGCCTCGTCGTCCTCGGCATACACCGTGACGGTGAGCTTGTCCTTGGGCAGCTTGAACACCACCGTGAGCAATTCCCACGCATAGTGGATGGCGTCGCGCTTGAAGTAATCGCCGAAGCTGAAGTTGCCCAGCATCTCGAAGAAAGTGTGATGGCGCGCGGTATAACCGACGTTCTCCAGATCGTTGTGCTTGCCCCCGGCGCGCACGCATTTTTGCGAAGACGCGGCGCGGGTGTAAGGCCGCTTGTCGAAACCGAGGAACACATCCTTGAACTGGTTCATCCCCGCATTGGTGAACAACAGCGTCGGATCTTCGTGCGGCACCAGCGAACTGGAGGCAACCACGGTGTGGCCTTTGGAGGCGAAGAAGTCTAAAAATTTCTGGCGGATTTCGCTGCTTTTCATTCGTCACATCCGGTATTTTGCGAGAGGCGAATGATACGGGAGAAAGGGGCCAGGCTCAATTATTCCAAAACCGTGGTGCGCCCCCTTTACCACTCTGCATTCCTGGAACGCCACCATGATTCGCTTGCGTCCGTGTTGATGGATGGGTTATGCGGAAACCTTGCCGACCAGCGGAAATTGCTCGGGATGACGAATAGATTCTACAGCCAGATTGCGGAGTCCGGGTTGAATGTCGGGTTGGGGCTAGAGGTCACTTGGAGATAGGCCAGTATGCTTTGCTATACGCGCCAGCATTTTGGGGCCGATTTCGTCGCCATCATGGAAGGCAAAAACATAATCAGGCCAGTCATCTCGGGCAAGTGTTTTGTGTGAACCGGATTGCCGTTTAATTTGCCAGCCAAGCCGAAGCAGCGCAGAGAGAAGGCGCTTGGCTTTAATCGACGGCCATTGGCTCATGCCGCGAGGGGGATGGAAATATTTATGGCAAAAGGACGACTTTCACCGTGTTCAAGCCGCTCAGCAATAACGCGAAGAGCGAGAACCTCAGCCTTGGACATTGCTTCCTGCGATGTCGCACCGTAAGCAAGGACACCAGGCAACTCGGGGACTTCCGCCAGCCAACGCCCATCAGATTCTTGTTCGTGTTCAATGGTGAAATTCATTTTGTCCTCCAGTTCAATTCAAGCGAATGGACTAAATTCTACTGCGCATCGTGCCGTGAACCAAAATAAATATCAAGGTCGAATTGGCGGGTGATATTTGGGGGAAGCAGATGGCGCGTTACAAACACATCGACTCCAGTCCGAGATTCCTCGCGGTGGACTTGCAGCGGCAACTTCTGCCGGGCACTTTTGAGTATGCGATGAACCATCTGCTCGATGGCGTACTCGACCTGTCCTGCTTCGATGCGCGCTTCCGCAACGACGAACCATTCGGGGTCATGTGTTTTGCCACCATAAAGGCTCACCTACCGTTACTTCTGACAGTGTTTCTGCAACCAAGCGATTTTCGTCGATAAAGAGTTCATATCTCGCCTCAAGTTTTTTTGAGGAGGAAACGCTCATAAGTGCCAAACGAAATATATGGTTTGGTTTTGTATCCTGGATAAGGATGAACGCCGCAGCAGATGCCCATTTAGGATCGGTCGCAGTTTCAGCGATAGTGATACTGCCTTTAATTGAACCCTTTGAGCCTAAGCCAACTAATTCGCAGTCTTCAAAATGTCCACCGGATACCCGGAGCTCTAGATCAGCAGCGCGAGCTGCGGTGGTCGATAAGATTGTCAGAAACAGAAATAGGGCACGAAGTCTCATGATAGATAACGTGAAGCTAAGGGGCGCGCCGAAGGCGCGTCCCAGCGACCGAAGGGAGCGAACTTGAGCGCAGGGTTAGGCAGAACATTACCAGCTCCCCTCACTTTTTAAACGAGCACTTAGTTCTTTGGCTCTTTGACGAGTCAATTGAAAAGAGCGATATGCCGCGATTGATCGCCCCAAAGAACCGCCTTCTTCGTAATGATAAACGACAAGATCAACATCCGCGTCGCGGAACACAACCCACGCACGCTGGGATGCTCTAAGCTTAACTTTTCCTTCTTCATCTAAACTAGCAAGAAGCTTTTTGTACGCATCGTTAAGTTGTTGATCTGCTTTTTCGAGAAAGACGAAGGCGCAATTTTGATCTAGTTGTGGACTATCTGGGTTGGAGCAGTCAACACCAGGGGGAAGTAGAATTTCAGCATAAGTTACGTGAGAGATCACAATCAAAAATATTGCAGAAATGGTACGTACCATAATCACTCCTTCTGCCTAACGTGGAGCTAAGGGGCTGCGCGCTTTTGCGCAGTCCCGCTTGAGCGTAGGGTTAGGTCGCGGTTCACTTTGCAAATGCTTGGCGAATACCCCCCATGATTTTGAGCGACCTAACGTAAAAGTGAGGGGCTGCGCGCTTTTGCGCAGTCCCTCTCGACTGCCGGGTTAGGCCAAAACCATAGAGAAACCGTGATCTGTCCCTGAGGTTGTGTTCAGAAAATTGAACCGCAGCTATATTCTGGAAACAATTTGTACTCTTCTTTTTTGATATTCTTCCTCAGTAATTCGGCCTTGTTCTTTTAATGCATCAAGTTCAGCTAATCTTTTTATCGCCTCCCCCTCCTCAAGCTTGCCAATATCAACAGTTTTCCGAATAAACGAAAATGCAAAACCAATAACTATAAAAACCAGCACGCTCAATATTCCTAATGCTGCTGAATCTATTGCCTTGCTCATGTTTTGACTCCTTTACGTGAAATTTATGTGTGAATATTTAGGGGCTGTATTTAAGGGCTATACGACGAACTGATTGAAACGATCAATCGTCAAGTCGGAACTGTTGGAGTTCATCCAAAATGTCCATAGCCTTGTTGTGTGCGATTTCCATGCGCTCGGATAATTGCTTTGCTATTTCAGTATCTACCTTCCTGGACTTAATGAGATCACTAAGCTCTGTGGTGATTAAATTCGCTTCCTTATTTGCAGATTGCCACAGATCAAGTAATTCCATGGCTTTTGTATCGTTCATGTCGAAAATCATATCAATCTCCAATAAAAGGCCTAACGAGTGGAGCTAAGGGGCTGCGCGCTTTTGCGCAGTCCCGCTTGAGCGTAGGGTTAGAACTCATCATTTAATTGCACCCGACATGAGTTTTGCAACTGCGACCTCGGTTTGATTGCTTGATTGGCTCAACGCTTCAGCCACACGCCGCTGGTCTTCAAGTGGGCGGTTTTGACTGAGTTTGAACTTGCCCTGAATGTCCGTGATTTCAATTTCAAAGCCCACAACCATGTTGAGAAGTTTTGTGTACTGCACATCTGAAAGATTTAGTTTATACGGGCTTGGCATGTGGGACTCATGAACATGGGTTAGCTGTTCAACCAAAACTCTAAGTTCGGATTCGCCTTCAATCAATCGAGGTTTTCCACGCAGATGAACCACCGCGTAATTCCATGTTGGGACACCAGTTGATAAATGCCATGAGGGGGAAACATAAGCGTGTGGCCCTTGAAAGACAGCCAAAACTTCACTGCCCGATGAAAGGTGCTGCCACTGTGGGTTTGCCCTCGCCATGTGGCCGAGCAGCCGACCTTGTGAACCGGTGGAGCGCTCAAAGAGGAATGGTAGGTGACTGACGAAAGGCACGCCATCAGGAGCCGTGACCAACATCCCGAAAGAATTGCTTTCAACGAGCGTCGAAATACGCTCTGGATTTGTTTCTTTGAAAAACTCTGGGATGTACATGGCTGATGAGTTCTAACGTGCAGCTAAGGGGCGCACCGAAGGCGCGTCCCAGCGACCGGAGGGAGCGAACTTGAGCGCAGGGTTAGGCGACATGGTTAGATTCCAATTCAATTTTATATTTCCTTGCTTTGCACCAAGCTACTAATTTTGCCAATAGGGCTGCACGGTCATCTTCAGTTAGGTCTTTCTGATTTGTCCCAATCCATCTTAGGTAACTATCATAAATAATGAGGTCGATGTCTTTAGCTGCGAGTTCAAAATCTACTAGGGCGGTGCGACCGTCGTGCCGAATTGTGATATGACCACCGCGCCCACCGAATCGCGAACACCCAAACTTGCCGTCAATGCGACGCTGCCAATAGCTGCGCACCATGATCCAAACGACGAAAACTGCAAAAGCAGTGTTAATGACTGTGGGTACAGCTGACACTTGAGCGCAATCCATTGTGTGCCTAACGTTTGAATTCACCGGCCTGCGCGGCTTTTCGCGCAGGTCCGGTGGAATGATGGGTTAGCCCTATGTTACCGTTTGTCATAGACCCTGGTGCATTCAGTCGATATACCAGTCCCAACGCACAGACGTAATTCGGCCTTCGTGTACCGAGAAAGTTACCGAATCTTCGCTCTCACCCGAGTAGTACGTAATTGCGTGATCGTTCTGCTCGGATGGTTTGCCTAGTACGTCAACTAGCCCCCGCATGGACTCACCAATGTTCATATACCGAGGCAGCCTGGCACTTGGCTTCCGAACCTCAAGATAGATCGGCAGCCCGCTTGGATCGGATGCGAGGACGCCAACATAAATGCCCATTTCAATGCCATCACAGGAGATGGTCTTGATTATGTCCGTCACGCTGGGCTCGTGCCGATTAGTGACCTTCTCCTCCACAACGGTTGTCGCAACCGGACAACCAAACCGAAACATTCGATCGCCAAGACTCATCAAGTCTGTAGGGCTAGACGGCAACGGATCGTGCGCACAGCCGAACAACGCGAGGAACGCAGCACCGAGGGCAATGCGAAGAGCGTTCATAGGGCTAACGTTAAGTAGCCCTCCTATTTGACGCAAAACATTGCATCAAACAGAGGCCTATTCGTTTATAAAAACTGTTAATCACAACAACTCCAACAACTTGGATTATTTTAGTACATCCTAAAATTTTCACATCCCCCATGATTCAGGCAATTAACTTGTCGTAGTCAGCATGGCTGCCGATCCAGAACCACTGCACTCCTTGGTCAACAGCAATCAACAAAATCCAATTAGCTGCCTGGATTAACAGGTTCTTCATTTCAATCGGATAAGTATTTTTATCACACCACTTCTCGGAATATTGAAAACGCCAAACACCCCTTGCACGATTTCCCCCTTGGCGCAGGCCGCATTCTTTTCGGCCATCGCTACACGGCGGACAATCTATCAGCAAGAAACCTTTCCGCACAAGCAGAAAAAAGGCCTATGCATTTTTCAGCAGGCCATGCTTCATGTGCGACGCATATATTCCAATTCGCAGCCCTGCTGAATTGCGCCTCCCGCTATGGGCGCATTGCGCCGCGCCGCGCTATCTACTATCCTTGCCGCCTGAAAACCAACCAGGAACGTCATGCCCGTCAGTATCAAGACCCCGCAGGAAATCGAAAAAATGCGCATCGCCGGACGTTTGGCCGGAGAGGTGCTGGACTACATCGCCCCATTCGTGCAGGCAGGAATCACCACCGAAGAGCTGGACAAGCTGTGCCACGATTACATGGTGGACATGCAGGGATGCGTCCCCGCGCCGCTGAATTACGCGCCACGCGGCCATGTGCCCTACCCCAAATCCATCTGCACTTCGATCAACCATCAGGTGTGTCACGGCGTGCCGGGCGACAAGAAACTCAAGAACGGCGACATCCTCAATATGGACATCACCACCATCAAGGATGGTTTCCACGGCGACACCAGCCGCATGTTCTATGTCGGCGAAGCTTCGATACAGGCAAAGCGCCTGTGCGAATCCACCCACGAAGCAATGTGGCGCGGCATACGCATGATCCGGCCCGGCGCGCATCTGGGCGACATCGGCCATTCCATCCAGAGTTTCGCCGAGGGCCTGGGTTACAGTGTGGTGCGCGAATTCTGCGGCCACGGCATAGGCCACAATTTCCACGAGGAACCGCAAGTGCTGCACTACGGCAAACCGCATACCGGACTCAAGCTGGAAGCGGGCATGATCTTCACGGTCGAGCCCATGATTAACGCGGGCAAGCGCGACATCAAGCAACTCGGCGATGGCTGGACGGTGGTGACCAAGGATCACTCGCTCTCGGCGCAGTGGGAACACACGGTGCTGGTCACTGCGGACGGGTTTGAAGTGCTGACGGTTTCTGCCGGTTCGCCGCCTCCACCACCTGTTTAATTCATCATGCAAACCGTAGCCGATATCCGCCAGAGCTTGCGCGCGGCACGCCTTGCGTTGCAACAGAATTTCGCGCTGCATCCTCATCCGCAACGCCAGATGCATGCCCACTCCAAAGTGGTGGACGATCATTTGCGCAGCGTATGGAAGATGCTCGACATGCCTGCCGGGCTGGCGCTGGTGGCCGTGGGCGGCTACGGGCGCAAGGAACTGTTCCCCCATTCGGACATAGACCTGCTTATCCTGTTGCCGCAGCAGCCGGACGAGGCTTTGCAGCAGCGCCTGCAGGAACTGGTAGGCGTGCTATGGGACATCGGGCTGGAGGTCGGCCACAGCATCCGCACCGTGGGCGACTGCATGGCCGAATCCTCGGATGTGACGGTGCAGACCAATCTGCTGGAAGCGCGCCTGATCACCGGCAGCCGCAGGCTGTTCGCCGAAATGCGCGAAGCGCTGAGCGAGCACCTGGGCTGCCGCGCTTTCTATCTCGCCAAGGTGCATGAACAGGAACAGCGCCATGCGCGTTTCGTGGATACGGATTTCAATCTCGAGCCCAATCTCAAGGAAAGCCCCGGCGGGCTGCGCGATTTGCAGTCCGTGCTGTGGATCGCCCGGGCCAGCGGCTTCGGCGGCACCTTGCGCAAACTTGCCGAAGCGGGCCTGATCACCGCACAGGAGGCGCGCAGGTTCGTGCATATCGAAGCTTTTCTGCAAACCCTGCGCATCCGCCTGCATTACATCGCCAGGCGCCGCGAAGACCGTTTGCTGTTTGACTATCAGACCGAACTGGCGGAACAGATGCACATCGCCGCGACGGAAACGCGCCGCACCAGCGAACACCTGATGCAGAGTTACTACCGTGCCAAACGTGCCGTGCTGATGCTCAATGCCGTGCTGCTGCAAAACCTGCGCGCCAACCTGTTTCCGGAAGAGGCCGAGATGCGCCCGCTCAACGAACGTTTCGCGGCGCGCGGCGACCGGCTTGAGGCGCGCGACGAGCAACTGTTCGAACGCGAGCCCTCCGCCATCCTCGAAAGTTTTTTGCTGATGGAGCAGCACCCGGAGCTGGTCGGCTTCTCCGCGCCGACCATGCGTGCAATGTGGCGCGCGCGCCTCAGCGTCAATGCCGCGTTCCGCCGCGATCCGAAGAACCGCGCCCTGTTCATGCAGATCATGCGCCAGCCGCAGGGCATCACCCACGTGCTGCGGCGCATGAACCGGCACGGCATACTCGGCCGCTACATTCCCGCCTTCGGGCGCATCATCGGCCAGATGCAGCACGACCTGATCCACGTCTATACCGTGGACGAGCACATCCTGATGGTGGTGCACAACCTGCGCTGCTTCACGCTGGAAAAACATGCGCATGAATTTCCCCTGTGCAGCAAACTGATCAAGGATTTTGCCCGACCCGAGATACTGTACATCGCCGGCTTGTTCCACGACATCGCCAAGGGGCGCGGCGGCGACCACGCCCTCAAGGGCCGCCCCGACGCCGCGCGCTTCTGCAAGCAGCACGGCCTGATGCGCGAGGACAGCGAATTGGTAGTGTGGCTGGTGGAACATCACCTCGACTTTTCCACCACCGCGCAAACCAAAGACTTGTCGGACCAGGATGTGATCGCCGCCTTCGCCGCGAATATCCCCAACGACCGCCATCTGACCGCGCTGTATCTGCTCACCGTAGCCGACATCCGAGCTACCAGTCCGAAGATATGGAACGCGTGGAAGGGCAAGCTGCTGGAAGACCTGTTCCATCTGACGCGGCGCTTCATGACCGGCGGCAAGGTCGCCGACCTGGTCGGCGAAATCCGCGCGCGCACGCGCGAACAACTCAACCTGTACGCCATCGCCCCGGAAGTGCATGAGCTGATGTGGGCGCAGCTCGACGCGGAATATTTCCTGCATCACGAGCCGCACGAGATCGCCTGGCACACGCGCCAGTTGGCGCATCGCGTCAACAGCGAAGCGCCTGTCGTCAAAGCGCGCCTGGCGCGCATCGGCGAGGGCATACAGGTCATGGTGTATTGCACCGACCGCCCCTACCTGTTCGCGCGTATATGCAATTTCTTCGCGCGCATCCATTACAACATCATGGAAGCCAAGATACACACCACCCAGCACGGCTACGCGCTGGACAGTTTCCTGGTGATGGATGCGAGCAACAGCAAGACCCCGTACCGCGACGTGATGAGCTACATCGAACACGAACTCGCGCAACAGGTCAGCCGTGCGGAACCGCTATCCGCGCCGCACGCGGCAGGCCGCATCAGCCGCCAGCTCAAGCACTTCCCCATTACCCCCGAAGCCCGCATCAGCACCGACGAAAAAGGCCGCCACGTACTCTCCGTCGTCGCGGGCGACCGACCGGGACTGCTGGCGCGCATCGCGCATGTCCTGGCGCGCCACCACATCGACCTGCGCAACGCCAAGATCAACACGCTGGGCGCACGCGCCGAAGATACTTTCTGGATCGCCGGCGAAACGCTGGAACAGCCTCAGGCGGTGGAAGAATTGCGGGAAGAGCTGCTGCGGCAGGTAGCCTGAGTCCCGGCACCGGAGCGGCGGCGCCCCGGTGGATGTCAAACCATAAAGTACCACGCTTCTTGCCACCTTATCGGCCAGTAAGATTCCCCCTGCCGCGATTACACTTTGCTCAACTTGTACAAAGGAGCAAATGATGTTGACCCTGATCGTTGAAGGCATACCAGTGATCAAGCTGCAAAGGAAATCCGAGATACCTTCGCGTCAGGGCGATGAATCCTGGCTGGTAATCGATGACCATCGCAGGATGGTCGCCTTTTATTCACCGGAGCCACCGAACGGGCGCCATGCAAAAAACCCGCCACGGCAATCTTCCATATCAGCGACTCTTGCGTCCTGATACGAAATATCGCATGGCGTCCATCACCTGCCGCGCACCCGCACATACGCCAGCCATTGCGCGCCCCAGCGATGCAGACACAGGCCGGACAGGATGCTGGCCGTGCCCAGCCAGACTTGCGGCAGCACCGCTTCGTTGTTCAGCCCGTGTCCCAGCAATAAAGCCAGCACGGGCGTAATCAGCGTGATCAGCGCGATATGCCCCGCCTCCATATGCTTGATCATGTAGTAGTACAACGCGAACCCCAGCACCGAACCGAACACGCCCAGATACATGGTTGCGGCCACCGCGCGTTGCGGCAGCGCTGCGGGCAGATGCCCGTCGGCCAGCCACCACGCCGCGAAGAACAGCGGCAAGGCAACGATCAGGCTGCCCAGCGTCGTTGCCAGCGGCGGGCTGTCATCGCCGATGCGCTTGAGCCACACCAGTCCCAGCGACTGGAGCAACACCGCGACGAACAATGCCGCCACCCCTGAGCCCGCACCGGCCCCCAGGCCGAGACCGCCGCGAAACACCAGGAACAATCCGAACAGCCCCAGCAACATGCCCGTCAGCTTGCTGGCCGTAACCTCCTCCTTCAGCCACATCGCCGCGCCCAGGCTGGTCAGCAGCGGCGATAAGCCGAACAGCACCGAAATCATGCCCGAGCTGACGAATTGCGATGACCAGTAGGTCAATGCCATCGCGCCAAACATGCTCAATCCGCTGACCAGATAAGCCTGCCATGCCCTGCGGTGCAGCGGAAATTCCGCGCCCAGCAGCGCCAGCAACACCGCGCATACCACCGTACCGACGGCCATGCGCGACAACACCGCAAAGCTGAAGCCGACGCCCAACGCGCTCCATTTGATGGCCAGCGGCGTAGTGGACCAAATCAGGATCACCGAAACAAAAGCGGCAGGCAGTGACATGTTTTTCTCCCAGGCTCATACGCGACATCCCGGTTCGCCCCGAACCTGTCGAAAGGACGAACCACACAAACAAAAAGGCCACAGAGGTTTTCTGTGGCCTTGCGAAAGTTATTGCTGATTATAGCGAACCGCTAACTCTCCAGACCACCTTGCGTAAAGCGCCATACTGCGCGCAGGTTTGCGCACAGGCGGATATGGACGGGATGCATGGAATGGAAGGTATTCATGGCAGGGGATTATCCGGAACAGGCCGGGCAGTGTCAATCGCCCGCCAGAGGACAATTTTATAATTCGACAGGGCAGGCAAATAGCTCTGGCTATAACCAGATGAGGCGGCAGGCAAGCGCGATACCTTCCGCATAAAAAAGGCGGGCAAGATGCCCGCCCGCAAATGGCCGATTTGTCGGCCTTCCCCGCCAGGCCGGCTATCCGGCCTTCCCCTGTGTGTTCGGGCGAACTTGTGCTGCGCCGTGTATCTCGCCTTGTGCGGCCTGGCTCATGGCCGATGCGGACGGAAACAGGATAGGTGCCAGCAGCATCGCAAACCCGGACAGCATCGAAGCCAGCAGTGAAACCTGGACTACCGTGCTGCTCCGCCCCAGCCTGCGCAACTTGCCGAGCAGCCGCATGGTCTCCACTTCAGCCGACCCGGTTCGCAACGTGGCGCTCTCGTCCTGCCGTGCAGCCTCCTGCAATGCCGCGTGCAGGCGTTCTTCCGTAGTGCAGCGTGATTGCGCCAGCTCGAGATTCAATTGCTCTATACGCACATTTTCATCGGCCAGTTGTCTGGCTTGTTGCAAGGCGGCGATCTGCTGGCGCACCAGCATCGTGGCCCATGCTTCGGCCTGCAATCTTTCATTCTCCAGTTGCTCCGCCTTGCGCTCGGACTCGACGCGCAGCTTCGCCATATTCAATGCGCGGCGCTCCGCGCGCTCCCTGACCTGGGCGGCAGCGATGGCTTCTTCCGCCGCTTGCAACCGCGCTGCCAGCGCTGCACTAGCGCGCTGTTCACGCACGATGCATTCCTGGTCCGCGTCTATCGCACGCTGCTCGATCTCTATGCGCGCCTCGATTTCCGCCACGGCTTCCTGCTCAACCCGGTCACGTTCCTCTGCCAGTAATGTCGCCTGCTGTGCTGCGGCCACACGCTGACGCGCCGATGTCGCGGCCTGCGCCTCGGCCTCGGCACGCAACTTGTCCATGTTCAGGGAACGCGCGTCGAGTTCTTCGTTGGCCTTGGCCGCTGCCAACATCGCTTCTGTCGCGTGCAATTTTTCCGCCGCGATTTCCTGGGCACGCGCTTCCAGAATTATGCATTCGTTGTCAGCCTCGATCAGGCGCATCTCGGTTTCCATGCGCGCTTCTATCCCGGCCAGCGCCTGCATCTCGGCATGCAGGCGGATCTGCGTCGCCCGCGTGAGCTCTTCATCCAGTGTGCGGCAGAGTTGCGCGGCAGCGCTCGCTTCCTGCTCCACCGCGATGCGTTCGTTGGCCGCAGCGATCGCCGCATTCACGGCTGCCAGTTTTTCTTCTTCCGCCTGACGCGCAACGGCAGCCAGCGCTGCCTGTTGTTGCGCGGCTTCCGCCCGTTGTTGCTCCGCCACCAGACGCACGCGCATATCCTGCACCGTGGAATCGTCAGCCAGCAAGCTGGCCTGCCGTGCCAGCGCCAGCTCCTGTTCCAGCACCCTCTTTTCTTCCGCGACCAGTTTGGCGCGCGCTGCCACTTCCTCGCGCTGCCGCGCTGCCGCGATGGCTGCCGACTCGGCCTGCGATTGCAATTCGATCGCATGTGTGGCGAGCATTTCATGTTCCGCGCGTTGCTGTGCCAAAGCTATCAGCTTGCGCTCGGCCAGCACCTTGTCCTGTGCCGCTTGCGCCGCCAGGGTTTCCTGTTCCAGACGGATGCCTGCTTCCTGTTCGACCTGGCGCAACGCAGCATTGGCTTCTTCCATCTGGCGGATCGCCTGTTGCTCGGCATCGATGTGCGCAGTCAGCAGCGCCGCTCGCTCCTGTTCGACGCGCAGCCTGTATTCGACCGAGATTTTTTCCTGGCGCTCACTTTGCGCATTTGCCATGGCCGCCTCGGCAGCTTCGCATTCCAGCGCGATACGTGCGGCGATCTCGGCCTGCGCCTGCTGTTCCGCCTCGATTCTTTGCCGCGCGTATTCGGCGGCCTTGCGCTCCGCCTCGACATTTTCCTGTGCGACCTTTTCCGCTTCATGCTCGGCAGCAATGCGCGCCTGGCTTTCCGCGAGCGCTGCGGTTTCGGCGCACACACGGGCTTGCACCGCTTCGTCCGCTGCCGCCTCGGCGATCGCTCTGGCATCGGCCAGCGCCATGGCTTCCCTGCCGGCGTTCAACCTGTCTTGCATGGCTTGCGCCACCGTCGCATCGGACCTGGCTTTATCCTGTTCCAGCGTCGTCACTTCGGGTTCAAGCCCTGCGTGCGCGGTCTGTTGCGTTGCATGCACCTTTGCTTCAGCCATGGCGCGCGCGTGTTCTTCCACGCGCATCCGTGCCTGCACCGCAAGCTGCGCTTCGATCTCCGCTTCCATTCGCGCGCGCGCTTCCTGTATGGCCGCAGCCCCGGCAGGGTTGTCTTCCGCCGCTGAGCCGATCAGATGGATGTGTTCTTGTACAGACATGTTCCGCCCCGTTCGCAATTTTCCAGATGCACTGGCACTGGATGCACAATAACAGTTCGCCGGCCTGGGCAAGGACGGAATAACGGGCAGAAAACCGGCTATTTGCAATGCCGATTATGGTGTCGTGTAAGGCACTTTCCTACATGGCTCCGGAATTATTTCCAGCAGCGATCGCATGGTCTGTGTTTTCTGGTTGAGCCCAACGCTCGATACCGTTATAGTCGTCCAACCCAATCAAGGAACGGCTCCATGTCCACTCTGGAAATAAACGAACACAAGCTGACATTGGCCGAGGTGCTCGACATGCTGCTCGAGGACGGTCTGGTCAGTCAGGCCGATGCCAACGCGCTGCTGGCGGAGCGCCGCCTGCATCGCGCGGATGCGCATCCGCTGGTGTATATCGCCGGGAAAAACTGGAAGTCGCAATTGGCGCCGCACAAACCGCTGAACATCGAGGTGCTGTCGGAATGGCTGGCCGGGCACGTCGGGCTGGCATATTTCCATATCGATCCATTGAAGATGGATTTCTCCGCCATGACGGACATCATGTCCAATGACTATGCCACGCGCTTCGGCATTCTGCCGGTGCAGGTGAACGCGAGCGAAGTGGTGATCGCCACGGCCGAGCCCTATTTGCGCGAATGGGAAAAAGTGCTCAAGCACATCCTGCGCAAGGACATCCGCCGCGTCGTCGCCACGCCGGTAGACATCAGCCGCTACATGATCGAGTTCTACAATCTCGCGCGCTCGGTGAAGACCGCGACGAAGTCGAATAGCCAGAGATCCGGCCAGGCTTCGTTCGAACAACTGGTCGAGCTGGGCAAGATCAACCGCCAGCTCGATGCCAACGACCAGAACATCGTGCACATCGTGGATTGGCTGTGGCAATACGCTTTCGAGCAGCGCGCCTCGGACATCCACATCGAGCCGCGCCGCGAGAGCGGCATCGTGCGCTTCCGCATAGACGGCGTGCTGCATCAGGTCTACCAGATCCCGATGCAGGTGATGGTCGCGATGACCAGCCGCATCAAGCTGCTCGGGCGTATGGACGTGGTGGAAAAGCGCCGCCCGCAGGACGGACGCATCAAGACGCGCACGGCGGATGGTCAGGAGATCGAGCTGCGCCTGTCCACCCTGCCCACGGCTTTCGGCGAAAAACTCGTAATGCGTATCTTCGACCCGGAAGTGCTGGTGCGCGATTTTTCCGAACTCGGCTTTTCCGAGGAGGATCGCGTGCGCTGGCAACAGATGACGTCACAGCCGAACGGTATCATTCTGGTCACCGGCCCCACCGGTTCGGGCAAAACCACCACGCTGTATTCCACGCTCAAGCACCTGGCGACGCCCGAGGTGAACGTGTGCACCATCGAAGACCCGATAGAGATGGTCGAGTCCTCGTTCAACCAGATGCAGGTGCAGCAGAACATAGACCTCACCTTCGTGGACGGTCTGCGCGCCTTGATGCGGCAGGACCCGGACATCATCATGGTCGGCGAAATCCGCGACCTGGAGACCGCTGAAATGGCGATACAGGCGGCGCTCACCGGCCACCTCGTGCTGTCCACGTTGCACACCAACGACGCGCCTTCCGCCATTACGCGTTTGCTCGACCTCGGCGTGCCGCCCTATCTGATCAACGCCACGTTGCTCGGCGTCATGGCGCAGCGGCTGGTGCGCACCTTGTGCCCGCACTGCAAGAGCCCACTGCCGACACAGGATGACGAAGGCCGGTTGTGGGACGAACTCGTGGTACCGTGGAAAGCCAACCGCCCGACGCAGATACAACACGAGACTGGCTGCCTGGAATGCCGCATGACGGGCTACACCGGACGTATCGGCATCTATGAACTCCTGCTGATGTCGCCGGAGTTGCGCAAGCACGTGACCGCAGATACCGACATCGCCCGCATCCGCGAACTGGCCTACCGCGAAGGCATGAAACCCTTGCGCATCTCGGGTGCGATGAAAGTCGCAGCGGGCATGACCACGCTCGAAGAAGTCGTCAAGGTGGCCCCGCCCGCGAGCCAGATGTAACGGGACATACGAGTCACCCCCAGAAATCCTGCTGCCCGGCAAAACGCTTCCATGCCTTGCGCAGACCAGGCAGGTGCTGCGCATGGTCGCGCTCCAGCCAGCCGCGCAACAGCATGAGCGTTTCGTGGTGTGCAGCGCACTCCAGTTCGTCCAGCAGGCGGCGGGCGACGGCGATGTCGTTCAATGCGCCGAGGCTGTCTTGCAGTTGCGCCAGGGCATCCACATAACGCCCGGCCCGGCCGGTCTCGAACACTGACGCAAACATCTCCGCGCCATACCGCAATTTTTTGCAGGCGATGCGCAAGGCATGCAACTGCATGGCATCCGCAGTGGCGATATGCGCGCCGCGCCTGCGCACCTGCTTGCTGCGCTTGCTCAGTATCCGTGCCGCAAAATCGCGCAAGCTGGCAGCGCCTGCTTCCTGGGTTACGCGCCAATAGTCGCCGTGCATCCAGGCGCCAAAGCGCAACAGGAAGCGCTGGTAGTCCTGTGCTCCCAGCCTGCGCTCCACTGCGGCATGATGCCGTGCGCGCAATACCTCACTCGCTTCCAGCACGCCTTGCAGCCCGGCATGTTGCGGCAAGCCTGCGCGTACAGGTGCCAGTGTCTGCGTCACGAACACATCCCATTCGCGCAAGTGGCCGAATTCGACACACAGCTCCGCCACTTCTGCATGTAGCTGATGCAACTCATCGTCGGCACGGAACACCTCCGCCATCCCCAGTGCAACGCGCAAACGGCGCAAGGCGACGCGCACCTGATGCAGATATTCCTCATCCAGCTTGCTGATCGCGCCCGACACATTGGCCTGTATGTGCAGCAGGCAAGAGCCGATCATGCTTTGCAGGGCTGAGGCGATGTCCTGTTTCCTGTCCAGCGCGGGGAAGCTCGCCTTGCGCACCGCCGGCGGTGCGTTGGTGTATAGCCGGTAACCGTATTCCGCCTTGCTGGTGTGCTCCACTTCCAGCGGCACGATGTCGAGCAGCGCCTGCGCCAGTTTGAACAGTTGCTGCGGCTCGCCGGATTTGAGCTCGAGCTCCAGTTCCGAGATCGCGCGCGATTTTTCCCCGGCGCGTATCTCGCCGCTGTCCATGCACAGCTCTATCTCCGCCCCCTCGAATTTCAGCACGCGCACCGTACGCGAGAAATCCGTGACGAACACTGCCTGCAATTTCTTGCGCGCACCGCGCGGCAGTCTCCCGCCCGCCGCTTGCAATGCACCCAGCTCCAATACCTCGCCCGATACCGGCATTTCCACTTCGTTGCGCTGATGCAAACCAGCCTGCACCCTGCCGCCGCCCTTCAGTGTCTGTAACCAGCGCGCGCCCGAACGGCGCAGACGCAAAGCCATGCCGCCGTGGCATAGATCGAGTGCAGGCGTGTCGTAATAGATGCTGAGTAGCTTGTGCGTGGTGGCGCGTGCAGTGGAAAGATTTTTAAGCAAGGCATGGCGCTTGAGCCGGTTCATGTGCTCGGGGGCGATGCGCAGTTTGAGTTCGATTTCGATAGACATGATTTCCAGGTCAAACCAAACAGGGCTATATATAACCGTTCGCCCTGAGCTTGTCGAAGGACGAACGACCTTTTTCATTCGCCGAGGCAGCCTCGTAGGGCGGGCTCTGCCCGCCGCGTCGGGCGTAGCCCGACCTACAGCAACACCGGCTTATCCGGCAGTTCGTTCTGCGCCTCACCCTCGCGCGGATAATGCCGCGCCAGATGCTGCCCGACGCTATGGATACCGGCCAGCACTCCCGCCTCGAACTCGCCACGGCGGAACGCTTCTTCCATCTCGCCGCAGACCGTCTCCCACACCTCCTGCCCCAACTTCACATGGATGCCGCGATCCGCAACGATCTCCACATCGCGGTCGGCCATCAGCAAATAGATCAGCACGCCGTTGTTGTGCTCGGTGTCCCAGATGCGCAGTTTGGAAAACACCTCGAGCGCACGTTGCTGCGCCGTCTGCCCGGCCAGCAAGGGCGCCAACTCCAGCGCGGCTTCGACCGCGAAACGCACCTGCCCGTTATGCTGCGCCTCGGTCTCGCGGATGGCGCGCTCGATCGCATCCAGCGTGGGCTGCGGGAAAGCGCGGCGCACGGCGGCGCGGCCGGTGGAGAGGTGACGCAGGATACGGTTTATGTCCATTTCGACCTCATTTGATAACGAACCCCCGCGTTTTTCGTTGGTGCCGATGGCGTTGGCCAAATAATGATTTATTGAGCCGGCCTGTTTGCATACCTTTCAAATCCCGGTAAACAGCAAGTCGAGCGCCGCGATGATTTCATCGCGTTTATTTTTCATCGAAGTAACTTTATCCCCCATCGAACGGCTGGATACGCCGGCAAGCTCGGCGGTAGACATCACGACTGTGACACCCTTGATCTTGAACTGCGGGTTAAGCTGCCGAGCCGCTACTGTCATTTGTTCGGCCGCTATGAGCGGCACAACCACACGGGTTGCCAACCTGTCCAGCAGGTCGGCCTGCACATCCAGCAAATAAGGAATGGCATCGCGCGTACCTGAATTCGGATTGAGGTAAACGTCGAACTGCGCCATCAGAACCGCCTCAGGCCATCGCTGAAAGCACCGCATGATTCGATGCGGCGATTATATTCATCCAGTGCGTCCTTATTCTCCGTCAGCCATTGTTCACGCTGCGCTTGCCGGACGATTTCGGCCAGATGCTGCTCCAGCGTCTGTGAAAGATTGATGTTGAGCAATTTGGCTTGCCGCAAGAGATCCGCATTGATACTGAGGTTGGCCGATTTCTTGGGGCCGGCCAGATTGAACGCAATATTTCCCACGGTTTTTACTCCGCATTTGTAATGCGCATAATATACGCGCATGAATTGTACGCGTCAAAATATGGCGCACCGTTGGAGAAAAATAGGCTCCAGGTTTCCTATGGGAAAATAAATCAGTCCCATTTTTCCTTTTATCAATTTTTCTTTTTATTGCCTCATCATAAGATCATTACTAAATGAGCAACCCTTACCACAGCTTGCTTTTATACGAGCCATTTTCTTGTTGTTATCAGCTATTCGAACTCCAATATAACAACCAGCCTTTTCGTAATTAAACTCTTCGGCAAAGTAGGCAATACTATTTTCGTCATCATCTATTTCATGATCACCGCTCTGACTAGCTGCCTCACCTGATATATTTCTTTTGCACGCCCCATCAATATTCAATGCAAAATCGATTTTATTCTCCCCTTTATAGCGCACCTTCAAAGTTTGAGTAAGCTCAGCTTTTTCAAGCTTGTAAGCTATCCATTCGTCACTTTTATTGCGCAACTCAGGCTGCACACCACTACTTGCCAAAACAATATTTTTGTTATTAGTAGCCATATTGCTACCAGCTATCATTTCCTGCTTACGTACGGAAGCAGGTGATGTTAATACCGCATCTGCACCTGCAATTTTTGGCTGAGACCGAGAGGTAGTATCGTTACCATGATCACATCCTGCACACATCAAACACAAAAATATAGGCAGGCAATAAATATATGTACGCACAGTAGTGTCCGGTTAAAAGTCTGAAACGGGGTCAAAGTCTGAAACAGGGTCAGATTTATTTTCTGCCATCACATACCCCCGATTTCTCGGTGCCGAATCGCCCGACACCTCGAAGAGGTTTTTGCACCCTGAGGGTGAGTCGAGCTCCTGCAACTCGCGAACAACCCAACGAGCAACCTGCATCCATCTCACCATCTCCCCGAAGCCCCGCCCCCACCGAACCCGCCGCCTCCGCCGCTGAATCCTCCCCCACCGCCGAAGCCGCCGCCACCATATCCTCCGCCGAACCCACCACCGCCATACCCAGTAAACCCGCGCCCCGCCGATCCGCCCAGCAACACGAACACAAACGCCATCACACCGACCAGCAACGCCACCAGCAACGGTGCGACCGTGAGCCAGGCCAGCACGCCCAATCCGCCACCCATCAGCAGCGCCGCCGGGAAGCGTCCAAGCAGCGCGCGCAACATGCCGCCCACCATAACCACCGCCCCGAAGGCGACGAACAGCAGCCCTTCGATATTGTTATAGCTGCCGCTCGCAGCGGCGCGTTTCGGCGGCGGCAAGGATTCGCCGTTGACCACCTGCATGACTGTTGAGAGGCCGGATGCGATGCCACCATAAAAATCGCCGCGCTTGAAACGCGGAGCTATGACTTCGTCCACGATGCGGTGCGCGGTGGCGTCGTTGAGCACGCCTTCGAGCCCATAACCCACTTCGATGCGCAGCGCATGGTCGTCCTTGGCGACGAGCAGCAGCGCGCCATCGTCCACGCCCTTGCGTCCGAGCTTCCACGCCTCGACCACGCGGATGCCGTATTGCTCTATGGATTCTGGTTGGGTGGTTGGTACGATCAGCACGGCGAGTTGCGTGCCTTTGTTTTTTTCGAATGCGGCGAGTTGGGATTCCAGCGTCTGCGCCTGTTGCGCATCCAGAGTCGCAGTGAGGTCGGTGACTCGATGGGTGAGCGGCGGCACGGCCACTTCGGCCTGCGCAGTTCCCATCAGCAGCAGCGCAAGCAACACAACCCGAACCCATATTTTTTTCATGGTCGGCAAAAACGGCCTGTAGGGTGGGCACGTTTGTGCCCACGCGGTCGGGTAATTTCGGCATCCGCGTGGGCACAGAAATGTGCCCACCCTACCTGATCGCTTCATGTCATTTCGCCGGAGCCGGAACCTTGGGTGCGGCGAAGTCCACCGCAGGCGCGTGGGATATCTCTTTCTCGTTCTCCACGGTGAACGAGGGCTTCACCTTGTAGCCGAACAGCATCGCGGTCAGATTGTCGGGGAAGGAACGCACCTCGACGTTATATTCCTGCACCGCCTTGATATAGCGGTTGCGCGCCACGGTGATGCGGTTCTCCGTGCCTTCGAGTTGCGCCTGCAAATCGCGGAAATTCGCGTCGGATTTAAGTTGCGGATAATTCTCCGCCACCACCATCAAGCGGCTCAACGCCGACGTCAGCTGGCCTTGCGCCGCCTGGAATTTGGCGAATGCATGTTCGTCGTTGATCAGTTCCGGCGTGGCCTGGATGCTGCCCACCTTGGCGCGCGCCTCGGTCACTCCCAGCAGCACAGTCTGTTCCTGCGAGGCGTAACCCTTGACCGTATTCACCAGATTGGGGATGAGATCGGCGCGCCGCTGGTACTGGTTCAGCACCTCCGCCCAGCTCGCCTTGATCTGCTCATCGCCGCTCTGAAATGCGTTGTAACCGCAACCGCTCAATAACAGTGCCAGCAAGATAACCCATAGTGTGCGCATCGTTCGTCCCTTCCGTAGTGTGTCTGAAAAGCGGGAAAACTATACACCGAATCAAATCGCCTGTCCGGCGGCATAGCCGCATGTCCGCGCACTGCATCTCCTCGCTGATACAGCGCATATATCATTCGTCCACTACAAGTACAACCTCCGCCGCAGCGCTTGCCTTGTCGATATCCAGTTGCACTTCGCAATATTCGTTGCTCTCACCGGGCGGGCCTGGATCGTCCGCGCAACTGCAACCGACCAGCATGCCCTTGTAGAATATTCCGGCCTTTACGCGTATCACCTTTTCCAGTTCGGTGACGCTATGGATCATCACCGAGATCGCTTCGTCGGCGACGTGGTTGCTGCTGGTCAGACCTTGATACAGAGGCAATTGCTCTGCACCCAGTTGCTCGATCTCGAGCTTGAGGGTACCCATGAAATCGGCAGTTCCCCAGGCACGCAATGCCCGTTCGAGCCGGATCATATGGCCTCCACCTGCGCACGTTGGCGCCAGAGCACCGCCGCCGACCACACTAAAGCAGCAACGACACCCACACTGCCTAGGCCATGCACAAACGCGCCCCAATGCTGGGAATTGCGGAGCTGTCCGAGCGTGCCCAGCAAATAGATCCAGTCATGCGGCCCCTCTTCGCCGGTATGCCCTCCGAGCAAAACCAGTTGCGGTGCGAACGCATCGTAGATGTAGGGAGAGAGGTCGAGCAGGCTCACGCTCGCCCACCACACGCCGAGCGCCGCACCAAAATTATCCCGATTAACCACCACGAAAGCGGTGGCTATGCCCAAGGGCAAGGCGAACTGGAACAGGCTGCCGCCGAGTATGGTCATGAACTCGCCAAATGGTCGGAACAGCACATGTCCCGCCTCATGTATGGGCAGCAATATGGCATGCATGAACGAGCCGAATATTTCGCCATCGCGATAATCGCAGGCGATCAGAAACCAGCTCCACACGGCGAGCAAGGCCAGCGCAAAACACCGCCCGTAAAAGACGCTAGGCTGCATCGCCTCCAAAGGCAAAAACAGGGAAGCCAGGCGGCCGCCCTCTTCATCGCCGGTATGCGCGGGTGCGGGCCGAGGCTGCCCCCATTTGTATACATATACTCCGCAAGCCGGGCATGACTCGTCAACCGGCAAGGGCGATGGCGGCTTGAATTTGCACTTCGGGCATTGCGCGTAAGTGTCAGGCATCGCGTATCGTTTTTGAATCCAGAGGCTGCGCTAATGCCTGCAACACCGCTTTGAGCAATTGCCAGCAGCGCGCGACCGATGCGATCCCCACGCGCTCACCCGGCGCATGCGCACCGCGTATGTCCGGGCCGAAGGAGATCATGTCCAGATGTGGATGGCTGGCGGCGAGCAGGCCGCATTCGAGTCCGGCGTGGATCACCTGCAAGCTCGCGGGCTGGCCGAATTCTGCGCTATACACCTGCTGACACAAGGCCAGCAAAGCAGATGCGGGATTTGGCGTCCAGCCCGGATACGCGCCGTCCTTCCATGCCTGTAATCCGTGCGCATGAGCCTGGGCAACCATCGCATCGGCCAGCGCATCCGCGCGCGCATCGTGCAGCGAACGCACCTTGAACGTGGCACGGAACTCGCCCTGTTCCAGTACGGCCACACCGAGGTTGCTCGAAGTGTCAGTCACACCGGGGAAATCATCGCTCACATGCGACACACCATTCGCGACAGCATTGAGGAAGGCGAACAAACGATTACGCTCTGCATGATGCATGGCTTGGTTAACAGGCATGTCGCCCGGTTTGCACACGAACGACACATGCGCATCCGCCTGTGCAAACCGCTGCTGCCATGCCACCAGCTTCTGCCGCACCCACGCATCCGGATTCGCCGTAGCAGGCACCGCACACATTGCGTACGCCTCGCGCGGAATCGCATTGCGCGCCGAGCCGCCCTTCAATGCGATCAGGCGCAGGTCAGTGTGCGTAGACAGTTCGTGCAGCGCTTCCGCCAGCAGATTGATCGCGTTGCCGCGCCCGAGATGGATGTCGATGCCGGAGTGTCCGCCACGCAGTCCGGATACTTCAAAGCGCAAGAGCACATAACCCGGCGGCACCGCTTGCTGCTCGCACGCATGGCGCACCTCCACATCCACACCGCCCGCGCAGCCCAGATAGAAATGCCCCCACTCCTCGGTATCCAGATTGATCAGCATCTTGCCTTGCAGCGCCCCGGAAGCCAGGCCGCGCGCGCCGTCCATGCCCGACTCCTCGTTGACGGTGAGCAACACTTCCAATGCGGGATGCATCAGTCCCGGCTCTTCCAGCGCGGCCAGCGCGAGCGCGACGCCGATGCCGTTGTCCGCACCCAGCGTCGTCTCCTGTGCCATCACCCAGCCATCGCGCACCTCAGCATGTATCGGGTCGCGCTCGAAATCATGCTGCGTTCCCGCGTTGGCCTGGCACACCATATCGAGATGGCCTTGCAGGATCACGCCGGGCATGGACTCGCATCCGGGAGTGGCAGGCTGCTTCAGAATCAAATTGCCGACTTCATCCACGACAGATTCGATGCCGCGCGCATGCGCCCATGCGATCAGATGCTCGCGCAGCTCCGCCTCATGCAGCGAGGAACGCGGGATCGCACACAATGTGGCGAAGTGCGCCCACACCGGGCGCGGTTGCAGGTCTTTCAGTTCGTTGTTCGTTGGCATCGCGGGTTCATGGTGTGTCGCCACCGAGGGCAAGGATGCCAGCATTTTATCCCAGGCTTGCGTATCGTCTCTGGCTGTCTGAACAGAGCGATGATGTGAAAACACGAAAGAGGCAGAAAAACGGCGAATTGCGTATGGATAAGCGATGATGCGTGAAAGACCCTCATCTGCTCAGGTCATACGCAATCCTGATGCTGCGTACCATCTCGCCTGACTGGAGATGGCTACCACTATTTTCGCGTTTATATTTTAATGATGCGGAGGCAATCAGATAACATGAATTTCCGTAACAGCACGACAGTGCTTGTCTTACACTCAGGTAAACACACAAGATAGGCGCGGATTCTGGCAAAGTTGTCTGGCAAGCCCGCTGCTGTTTGGATACTATCCACCTTGACCCATTCAACGACGATCCGACATGTCTCAGGTTCTTCTCTACGACACCACCCTGCGCGATGGCACGCAACGCGAAGATATTTCCCTGTCTATCCAAGACAAGCTCGCCATCGCCAAACGCCTGGCCGAGTTCGGCATCCATTACATCGAAGGCGGCTGGCCAGGCTCCAACCCCAAGGATGCGGAATTCTTCGCGCTCGCGGCCAGGCTGGATTGGGGCGCCACCAAACTCACCGCGTTCGGCAGCACGCGCCACAAACATACGCAGTGCGAACGTGACACCAACCTGCAAGCGCTGCTCGATGCGGCGACGCCCGCTGTCACGCTGGTAGGCAAGAGCTGGGATTACCACGTCAGCCAGGTGCTGGCCACCACGCCGGAAGAAAATCTGGCGATGATCCGCGACAGCGTGGCGTTCATGAAATCCCACGGACGCGAAGTGATCTTCGATGCCGAGCATTTTTTCGACGGCTACCTCGCCAACCGGGAACTCGCGATGGCGACACTCGAAGCCGCAGCCAGCGCCGGCGCAGACTGGCTGGTGCTGTGCGAGACCAACGGCGGCAAGCTGCCCTGGCAAGTGGAAGAAATCGTGCGCGCCGTGGCACAGCGCATCAAAACACCGCTCGGCGTGCATTGCCACAACGACAGCGGCTGCGCCGTCGCCAATTCGCTCGCGGCGGTGCGCGGCGGCTGCCGCCAGGTACAGGGCACCATCAACGGTTACGGCGAACGCGTGGGCAATGCCAATCTGGTCACCGTGCTCGCCGACCTGCAACTCAAGATGGACATTCCCATCGTCGCTGCCGAGCGGCTGTGCGAGCTGACGCCGCTGTCGCGCTACGTCGCGGAAGTGGTCAATCTCAAACTCGACGATCACGCGCCCTATAGTGGCTACAGCGCTTTCGCCCATAAGGGCGGCATCCATGTCGCCGCCATGCTCAAGGCCAGCGACACCTATCAGCATATCGATCCCAAACTGGTTGGCAATGAGATGCGCTCGGTCATCTCCGAACTGTCCGGTCGCGGCAACATCATGTTCCAGGCGCAGGCGATGGGCATAGACCTCAACCGCGAAGATGCGCAGCGCGTGCTCAACCACATCAAACATCTGGAGCATGAAGGCTTCACCTTCGAGGCCGCCGAGGCCAGCGTGGAACTGATGCTGCACCGCCTGCGCCCGGACTATGTGCATCCGTTCGAGTTGATAGATTTTTTTGTGATTACGGAACGCCGCCAGAGTCGCGGCCTGCTGTCGGAAGCAACGGTAAAGGTCAAAGTGGGAAACGAAACGAAATTTACTGCCGCTGAAGGCAACGGCCCGGTCAACGCGCTGGCCAGCGCTTTGCAAAGCGCCCTGATAGACACCTACCCCATCCTGCAAAGCGTGCGCCTGACGGATTACAAGGTGCGCATCCTCGATGGCTCCACCGGCACTGCCGCTGCAACCCGTGTGTTGATTGACTTCCAGAGCGGAATCGAAAGCTGGACCACCGTCGGCGCCAGCCCCAACATCATCGAAGCCAGCTGGCGCGCGCTATCGGACAGCATGGAATATGCGCTGGTGAGATTGAGCGAGAAACGCGACTGAGCAGGCTGAGCGATCACGATCCGGAGCCGTGATCACTCCGGGGCCACAATCAGTCTCTGTGTCCCCGACCACGGCCTTCATCGTCCCCGCGCCCTTCACCCCTGCGCCCATCCCCACGACCTTCATCTCTGCGCTCGTCCCTGCGGCCTTCGTCGCCATGTCTTCTATCGCGATGAGAACTATAACCCGGCTCGTATTCAGCCGATCTCACGAAATAAACCTGACGGTTGCAGGCGTTGTATTCGCGGCAGTGTCTGGACCAGTGCCGTGCATGCCCGGGTGGCACATGCAAATAAAGCGGCTCGAGCACGACGTTGGGCGGCTGCCGGGCGATAATCATGGGCTGTGCATAAACCACGGGAGGGGGCGGTGCATTGCCGAACTGCACTTCGCCATAGACTCCCGGGCTGATCTCGCCGCCGACAGAGAAATGGATGATGGGTGTTCCGGCCTGAGCCGCCAGACTACCGAGCATAAGCGATGCGAATGCCGCTGACCGCAGGATTTTCATGATGCTTCCTTTCCGATTTATTGGTTTGAATAACGCGCCAGGCTGCTTTGCCTCTGACACAACCCTGTGACATCATTTTCGAGCATTTGGTTTTGCAACTATACACAGCACGGAGCCCTATGAAAAATGTTTGAATCAACCGAGTGATGGAAACAGGCCGCGCATTCCGCTGGCGATGAACTCCACCGCAATGGCGGCGAGTATCAGGCCCATCAGGCGGGTGAACACATTGATGCCGATCTTGCCCAGGCGCTGCGCCACCCAGGGCGCGACCAGGAACGTCAGCCAGACGGTCATGCTGAGCAGGATGATCTCCACACCCATGATCAGATAATGCTCCAGGCCGTACACCTTGTGCGCCTCCACGATCACCGCGCTGATCGACCCGGGGCCGGCCAGCAAAGGCGTGGATAAAGGCACGATGGCATTCTCCGAAACGACCTCGCTCTCGGCACCCTCCTCAGCATTCCGGGCGGACTGGTAAAAATTCCCGAGCAGCATCTTGATCGCCATCAGCAGGAGCAGGATGCCGCCTGCCACGCGGAACGAATTGATGCTGATGCCGAAGAATGCCAGCAGCGGCTGCCCGATCAGCAAGGCCACCAGCAGGATGGCGCAGACCGTCAGCGACGCGAGACGCCCGACACGCGCGCGCCTGGATGCCGTCATCTCTGCGGTGAACAAGATGATGATGGGGATGATCCCGATCGGATCGAGAATCGCGAACAGGCTGATAAAAATCTTGGTGTATTCGGTGAAGTCCAGCATGGCGTTCAATCAAAAAGCAGCAAAACATGGCGCCAAGGTACACGCTTAAATGGGCCGCAGCAACCTCGTTCACTAAAGCTGTGCTTCTTATGGAAACTTATGGACGGCTCGGTGTTCTATCAAACAGATAAGGCCTGTAGTTAGTGAGACCCTGTGCAACTAAAGAGGTCGAAGAACATGAGCAAGCTGCTTCAAAAAGTATTGCTACCCTGCGTATTCCTGCTTGCCCTGTCCAGTCAGACGGGTGCTGGCGCACTGTCCGATGCAGAGCACGCTTACAACACAGAGGATTTCTCAACAGCCGCAAAATTATTTGCGCAACTGGCAGAACATGGCGACGCAACGGCACAATTCAGGCTTGGACTGATGTACAGCCAGGGGCTCGGTGTATTTCCAAGCGACGAGAAAGCGGCGCAATGGTATTTACAGGCGGCGAAACAAGGGCTGGTTGAAGCGCAATACAATATTGCAACCATGTATGCCAAAGGACAAGGCATAGCAAATGACTACCGGCAGGCGGCCTTATGGTACATCCGGGCTGCACATCGGAATGATGCCAAGTCGGAATTCGCCATCGCGGGGATGTACCACACAGGAACGGGCATAGCCCAAAACGACAAACTTGCCGCCGCGTGGTATCTCAAGGCCGCCAATCATCGACTCCAGAAAGCGCAATACACCGTGGGAATGATGTATACCAATGGTGCGTCAGGCTTTCCAAAGGATCTGATACAGGCACACATGTGGCTTGCCCTGACTGGCGACATAGCCAGCAACTCTTTGCTATGGGTCGAAGAAAAGATGACCCCGGAACAGATAAAAAAAGCTCAGGCACTGGAACAGGAGTGGCGGAATCAGACCGAAACAAATCAGAATATACCCGTGACAACCCTCCAGTCCGAGTAAAGCGGCATGAGTTCTGGTTGCGCCGCTGCGGGCCTTGTATCTGCCGTCCGGGACACTCACCTGCCCTCGCTCACGGAAAGCTGGGAAACATCTAGCCACTCCACTCGTGGGAAGCTACATACTCAGGTTATCATTGCGCCCTGACATTACGAGGAGAGCATTCCAGTTCTGCAACACGTGAATGTTCTGTTATCTCATTCTTCGACTACGAACCTGATAGCCACTGATGCCGGAACTTATCGACCTTCCCCTTTATGCTCGACTTCTTGTCATGGTGGCTGGCGGGGGAGCTGTTATTTTTCTGATTTTGTCGTTGACTGGAAACATCCTGCGGCGCGGGAAGAACATCTTCTCCAAGCCTGATGTCGTCTCCCCATCTTTCCAGATCAAGGTAGTACCGGGACGGGGCGATGAGGATGAAGCAAAAGAATCACTCGACATGACGCTGTTGTTTGCACCACAGGATTCGGTTTCCGCTGATTTGCCGGAAACGCTTTCCGTATCGGACGGAAAGCCGCAAACTTCTTCCTCTGCCGTGGAGCACCCGGCCCCGCCTGCCGAACTTCGTGCAAGACTAGCCCTGGATCAGTTCCACCACCATTCCTTGCCCGCAATGCCTGCCATTGCGCAGAAGATACTGGCCTTGCCGCTGAATACAGAAGAAGGCGAAGCCCAGTTGCTGCGACTGATCGCACAAGACCCTCTGATCTCCGCAAAGCTGATAGGCTTGGCCAACTCGCCAGTTCATGGCCTGAGTCGCAGGGTAAACGCAGTGGCGGATGCGGCTGCACTATTCGGCATATCCAAGGTCAAGGCGGTGGCGATCGGCATCGCTTCCCTGTCCACCATGTCAAAACTGCCGGCTGGCAAAAATTTTAAGCCTCAGGATTTATGGATACATAGCATGGTCATCGCCATCGCCATGCAAGCCATCGCCAAGGCGATGCCTCCCGACCTGCGCCCGAAGGAAGACCAGATATTTCTCGCCGGATTGCTGCACGACATGGGGTACATGGCATTGCATTTTCTCGACGCCAGGCTAAGCGACGAACTGCACCTCCAGCTTCGTCTGCAACCGGACAGGCCAGTGCTGGAACTCGAACGGGAATTGCTCGGCATCACTCACTGCGACATCGGTGCACATCTGGCGCGCCACTGGAACTTGCCGGCGGAGATCGTCGATGTGCTGGGGCATCATCATCCGCCGCTGGATGCGGCGACTGACGGACAAAAACTGACCAGCCTGATTGCGCTGGCAGAAAAACTCCAGCCGAATTTCGGCCTGATTGAGAACACTGGCACAGTGATCGCAACCCATGAATGGGATGCATTGGGCATCAACCTGGCAGATATAGAAGAGATTCACAGCCGGGTCAATGAGACAGTCATTCAACTGGGGCAAATGGGGGATGTCTTCCGCTGACCGGTAAAAACAGCGGCCTACCCAGCCCGGTTTATGCGCATTCTGTGGCTGCCTGCTTCGGGCAACTATCCAGCGGCAATTTCCATTTTTGTTTCTGGTTTTGACCAATGCCAAGTGTTGATCGTCACCGGTATGGGAACCATCACGATGGCTTCAGTGGGGCAAACGCTGACACATTTTTCACAGCCATGGCAAGGTTCGGTGATCACCGTGTGCATCAGTTTGTTGGCACCCATGATGGCATCCACCGAGCATTCTCTGATGCAACGAGTGCAGCCTATGCATTTGTCCTCGAAGATGTAAGCATATTCCGGTTCTTTTTCTTCGTGTCCGGAAAGGTCAGCAGTAACGCCTAATTTTTGTGCAAGCTTTTCAATCACGGCCTTGCCCCCTGGCGGGCACAGCGTTATCGGTGCCTCCCCTTTGGCCAGTGCAGCAGCAGCCGGGCCACAGCCGACGTAGCCGCATTGGCCGCATTGCGAACCAGGCAATATCGCTTTCAGTTCTTCTTCCAGGGGATTTCCCTTCACCGCCAGAAAGCGTGAAGCCACACCGAGTATTCCACCCAAGGTAAGACCCAATATTGTCAGTATGGCAACAGCAATCAACATGGCGACGTCCTCAATCTATACATTTGCGTGAAAATGTTTATTCAGAATTTAATTCCCGAGTAATTTACTATGGCTTTAGTGTGGTGTCAAGATAGGAAAAAACGTGGCGCGCCGTGACGCTATAGGCCAGCCCTGGAAGATTTTATGAAACTACAGTGCAGGTATCGAAAGGATACTCGATTTGAGGCGCCCGATGATTGGGGCCGGACCAATAACTTTTATGTCTCTATAAATTCCAAAACATTCCCGTCCGGGTCGCGGCAAAACAAGGCTCGACGCCCAGACTGGCTCAGAGTATAGGTCATGCCCATTTGCTCCATATCTGCCATCAATTCATTCAGATTCGAAATCAGCAACGCCACATGACGGTCACGCCCGCCATGCTGCGGACGCAGCAAATTCCGTTCAGGATCAGGCAACACCATCAGATGTATCTGTTGCCCCGAAGCAATGTCATACCACACGCCGTCATACTCCATCTGTGGACGTTTGGGATCTGCGCATAAACCCAATACACCTTCGTAGAACGAACGCGATCTGGACAAGTCGCCAGTCAGGAAAGTGGCGTGATGAATGCCCGTGATCATCACGCGTTGACGGGAACCACCTTGCTCGCCGCAAGCTTGGCTCTGGCCCTTGCCTCATCGGTATCGAAGCCTGTAGCTAATGCCACCCCCATGCGGCGGCGCACAAAAGATTCTGGCTTGCCGAACAAACGAATGTCCGATCGCGGCACGCGCAGGGCCTCATCCACACCGTGGAATGCGATACCCGACTCTTCCAGTTGCCCGTAGATCACGGCACTCGCCCCCGGCTCGCGCAACGCGGTGTCCACCGGCAGCCCCAGAATGGCGCGAGCATGAAGTTCGAATTCGTTGAAGCGTTGGCTGCACATAGTCACCATGCCTGTGTCGTGCGGGCGTGGGCTGACTTCAGAAAACCAGACTTCGTCGCCCTTCACAAATAACTCCACGCCAAAAATGCCAAGGCCGCCGAGGTCATCCGTGACTTTTTTTGCGATGTCGCGAGCACGCAGCAAAGCCAGTTGTGGCATGGCTTGCGGCTGCCAACTTTCCACGTAGTCGCCATGGACTTGCACGTGGCCTATGGGTTCGCAAAAATGGGTTTCGATCGCGCCTTTATGGCCGACTGCCCGCACCGTGAGTTGGGTGATTTCGTAATCGAATTTGATCAAGCCCTCGACAATCACGCGCCCCTGATTCACGCGGCTGCCGCTGGCGGCGTAGTCCCACGCAGCTTGCACTTCCGCCGCACTATCCACTCTCGATTGACCCTTGCCTGACGACGACATCACCGGCTTGACGATGCAAGGGTAGCCGATGCCGCCATCTATTGCTGCGTGTAATTCTTCCAGACTATCGGCGAATCTGTACGGCGAAGTCGGCAAGCCCAGAGTTTCCGCCGCAAGGCGACGTATGCCTTCGCGATTCATGGTGAGCTGTGCGGCACGCGCGGTGGGGATGACTGTCGCCAAGCCTTCGCTCTCGATCGCCACTAGCATGGCGGTGGCGATAGCTTCGATCTCCGGCACAATGAGATGCGGCTTCTCCTGCTCGATCAAGGCGCGTAACGCGACACCGTCCGCCATGTTGATAACATGCGCACGGTGAGCCAACTGATGCCCTGGCGCGTTGGCATAACGATCCACCGCGACAACCTCCACGCCCAGACGTTGCAATGCAATGATGACTTCCTTGCCGAGTTCGCCGCTGCCGAGCAACATGACTCTAGTAGCAGAAGGCGATAATGGAGTGCCAATGCAGCCGTGTTCAGGATGGAATGTCATTTTTTCATGAGGAAGTAAACAATGATCCCGGCCACCACGTTGAATGCCAAGAGCATGCCAAGCATCCACAATATCGTTCCCGTCCACCCGACTTTCTTTTTCGCTTCAGGCGCTGCTTCCTGATTCTGTTCTACAGTTTGTTCTTCCACCACCTTCCCCTCCTGTGCGAAAAAGAACAATATAACCAAGCCGACAATCGGTATCAACAATATCAGTTGCCACCAGCCGCTCCGGTTCGTGTCATGCAGCCTGCGGGCATTGACGGCCAAACCGGGTAGTGTGGTCGCCAAGACGTAAACCGTCGCAATATTCTCATTCAAGAGTGACAGTCCTATCATCAGCAGCAGATTAAACAGAAAGAACCACCAGTATTCAGACCGCGATGCTCGCCCCGTGAAATCGGTATATTTTGCGAAGCAGGTTTTAATGGATTCCGCAAATGTCATCATTTATCTCCTATTTTTCCCCACTTGGCTTTCAGCCCACATCAATTCCGCGCAGAATAATGCTCTACTTGGAACTCTCCTGTCCACCCGTCAGGCCCGCGAGCTTCTATAGTCAGCAGGTGCAGGCCCTTAGGCAAATCGGGGGAAACATGCAGGATGGCGCTTTTGCGCGAAGCTGGCTCAAGTTCGACGTCCGCAGGTTCCAGCCTGTAGCCACCTTCCGGCAATCCTTTCACCGACAGTTCGATGTGCGCAGGCGCATAGACTTTGTTCGACACTTGGATGCGGTATTCGCTAACCATGACCCCGGAGGACTTGTCGGAGCGATAAGCGACGATGCTATATGGCGAGTAACTGACGATACCCCAGACGAACAACGCGCAGCCAACCAGAAAACTCAGGCCGACCCACAAACTCACCTTGGTTAGCAACCCGCCGCGCTTGTCGCCAGACGCAGCAAGATTATCTTTCTCGGCGAGCTTGAAGCACAACAAGCCGCTGCTGCCATCCTTCGCATGCAAACGATCGCATGCATCTATGCATTCGCCGCAGTTGATGCAGGTATCGGTGGGTGCGAACTTCGTCGGATTGATGCCGACTATGCACGAAGTCGCGCAGTAGTTGCACTTGGTGCAAGCACTGGAACGGCTCGCATCATAGGACACATGCAAAGCATCTTTGGTCTTGAAGAAGCGTTGCCCGAAACGGTAAGCACAGGCATAGTTGCACCAGAAATAACGGATGCCGGAGATATCCAGAAAGAAGGCAGCCACGCACACGAAATACAGCCTATGCATGAACTGAGACAGGCTGGAATCAGAACTGAAAGTAATAAACGACCAGACCTCGCCCGGCGTAAAAAAATAGAAGAACGGGATCACGCTTAACACCATCGAAACCGCGAGAAAACTGGACACCAGAATGATCCAGTTCAATGCCTTGTTTTTGGAAGCTGCGACCTGTGAGCCATGGCTTTCCACATTAACGTTGGCCTGCTTGCCCAGAAACTTGTGGGTCATGTTGTTTGCCCACTCCGATAGCGTGTTCTGCGGGCAGGCCCAGCCACACCAAATCGTGCCAGTGGTCGAATAGGTCATAATGCCCAGCATGGTCAGCATGAGTCCGAAGCCCAACATCAGGTTGATGTCCGACCACCATATCTGGCGACCCAGCACGACAAAATTTCCGGCGACCAGGTCTATCCTGAAAAGTCCGAATGCCGGGATAAGCACAAACACCAAGATGGTTGCTAGCTGAACTATCCTTCTCTTCCAATGAAACTCTGGTGGCAACATGGTTCCGATTTTATCTGGTTTATTGCAAAGTGAACTGCCAAGACGACGACATTCTGTTTTAGAAAATGCAGTTGGTCTGTGACCTACATCACCGGATGCAGGTTAGTCGCAACACACGACTCAGGCACGTGTTGTTGCTACGTCAACAGTAAGCGTCCAACCGCGCCACCTGTTTACTTCAGCCGATTTGTGCTGATGGTTTGAGCGGCAGGAGCTCGTCGATCCGCCGCATCGTCCAGACCGGAAGTTTTTCCAGCGTATCTTTGAGCCAGGCGGCCGGCTCGATGC